>JALOQF010000102.1 GCA_025459425.1 Myxococcaceae bacterium
CGTGGCGGTTCGACTTCGGCCGCGGTGGCCTGCACACCGTGTCCTTTTCCCTGGAGTGACGATGGCCTCGATTCAGTTCCTCGGCGCGGCGGGCACGGTGACGGGCTCACGGTTCCTCCTCGAGCACGGAGGCAGGAAGGTGCTCGTCGACTGCGGGCTGTTTCAGGGGCCGAAGGAACTGCGCCTGCGCAACTGGGCGCCCTCGACGCTCGACCCGAAGTCCGTCGACGCGGTGGTCCTCACCCACGCGCACGTCGATCACTCCGGTGGCCTGCCGCGCTTCGTCGGCGAGGGCTACCGCGGGCCGATCTTCTCGACGGCCGGCACGCGCGACCTCTGCGGGCTGCTGCTGCCCGACTCGGCCCGGCTCCAGGAAGAAGAAGCGGCGTACGCCAACAAAGAGGGCTTCTCGAAGCACCGGCCGGCGTTGCCGCTGTACGGAGAAGCCGAGGCGCACCGCGCGCTCTCGCTCTTCGAGACGTTCTCCTACCACCGCCCGCGCGAGATCGTCCCCGGCGTGACGCTCACCTTCGTGCCCGCGGGCCACATTCTGGGCAGCGCCATCTGCGTGTTCGAGCTCGCCGGCACCCGACAGCGGGTCGTCTTCACCGGCGACCTCGGCCGCTACAACGCCCCCATCCTGAAGGATCCGTCGGCCGTCGCGGCGGCGACGACGCTCATCGCCGAGAGCACCTATGGCGACCGCGAGCACCGCGACGTCGAGCCGATGGAGTTGCTGGCCGAGGTGGTCAACGACGCGGCCCGGCGCGGGGGCGTGCTGGTGATTCCAGCGTTCGCCGTCGGCCGCACCCAGGAGATCCTCTACCACCTCGACAACCTCGAGCGGGCCGGGCGAATCCCCGAGCTGCCGGTGTTCGTCGACTCGCCCATGGCCTGTGACGCGACCCCGATCTACCTGGCCCACGCGAACGAGCACGACGTCGACATGCGCCGCCTCGTCCAGGGCGGGCACACGCCGCTGCGCACGAACAAGACGCGCTTCGTGCAGTCAGCCACCGAGAGCAGGAGCCTCAACGGCTTTCAGGGCCCCGGCATCATCATCTCGGCCAGCGGCATGGCCACCGGCGGGCGGATTCTGCATCACCTGAAGCACCGCGCGCCGGACGAGAAGAACACGATTCTCTTCGTCGGGTACCAGTCGGTGGGCACTCGCGGCCGCCGCATGCTCGAAGGTGAGCCGTTCGTGCGCATTCACGGGCACGACGTCGCGGTGCGCGCAAAGATCACGCAGATCTCGGGCTTCTCGGCCCACGCCGACGCGAGCGAGATGCTCCGCTGGATGGAGGGGTTCTCGAGCCCGCCGAAGCAGGTGCTGCTGGTGCACGGAGAGCCCTCGGCCCTCGCCGCCCTCAAGGCGAAGGTCGAGCAGAAGGGCTGGCCCGTCGCCATTCCCCGGCACCTCGAACGGGTCGACCTCGCGCACGCGGGCTGACGGCCGTGCTACCGTCCGGCGCATGACCCGGTGGATCACGCTCGCAGGGCTCTTCCTGGTGTTGGCCGCTCCCGAGGCGGTGGCAGACAAGCTGCGCGGCCGCCTGCCGACCTACAGCGAAGACACCACCGAGGTGCGCGATCTCAACAAGCGGCCGAGCAAGGTGAAGGAGTTCACCGAGACCGACGAGCAGCCGCCCGAGTCCTTCCAGTTCCCGTGGAAGCAGCTCCTCGGCACCCTGCTCTGTTTTGCGCTCGCGGCGCCCTTCGCGTGGAAGCTCTTCCACAACGTCAACGACGAGATCGCTTCAGCCAAGGACAACCAGCAGCCCGTGCGCGTACGCCGCAAGCTGACGAGCGAGCGGCCGAGCACCGAAGGCTGATCGTCACCGCGGAACGACGGACACCTCGTCGCCCACGACGCGCACCTGCACGGGCAGGAACGCCTCGAGCACCGCCGCGTGCGTGGTGAGGTGATCGCTGACGACGTGGGCTCGAAACCGGCTCTCGCGGGCGCGGCCCAGGAGCCCCGCCGCGGCCAGCCCCATGGGCAGCAACAGCTGGTCGCCCGCGTGCTCGTCGACCGCTCCGTGGCCGCGGAGGAAGTGCCTGGCGTCGCGGACCGCCAGCCGAGCCACCTCTTCGGCCGGCAGGCGTCGTTCGCCCAGCGCGCTGAAGCCGCCGAGTGGCTGCTGGCCGGCCTCGAGCACCACCAGCAGCGCCGTGCCCTTCGACGGACCGGCCGGCAGCGCCTCGACCTCGACGTCACAGGGCACGCCCACGTCATTCAGGGCGCGGCGGGCGGTGTCGGCCTGGCGCCGGGCGATGTCGAGCGAGAGCCCGGCGACGACCGAACGCACCACGACACGTGAGAGCGCTGGGCGGTCGAGCGGTCGATCGACGTTGAGTCGAGGAGGCTCGATGGACGCGACCAGGCGCCCGCCGCCCTCGGGGAAGAAGCCGGCCTGCTGCAGCGTGGGGCGCACCGACAGGCCGTACCCCGCCACGAGCGGCGCCCAGACGCGTGAGACGTAGTCGAACGACGGGCTGGCGATGACGTGCGAGCCGCCCGTCAGCGTCAGCGAGCCTCCACCCGCGAACGCCAGCGGGTACGCCAGACAGTGGAGCAGCAGGCTCATCGACCCGGCCGTGCCCACGTCGAAGGTGAAGTCGCCGCCCCTGAGCGCCCGGGGGTGAAAGGTGAGCGTCTCGCTGCCCAGGGTCGCGCCCTCGACCTCGGCGTCACCCAGCGAAGCCGCACCCACGACGCAGGTGAGGTGCTGCGCCTTGAGGCCGGGCGGCTTGCGGCGCGCACGAACGTGCTCGAGTCGGAATGGCTGGCGGGTGATCAGCGCCAGCGACAGCGCCGAGCGGAGCACCTGCCCGCCGCCTTCTCCCTGGCTGCCGTCGAGGACGATCATGGGGCTGATGGTCGCAGACGGCCGGGCTTTCTGACGAGGGGTGCTTCGAAACGACGACGCCCGGCCACTCCTTGGCGGAGCGCGCCGGGCGAAAGACCGTCAGGGCCGTGGCTTCAGAAGCCGAGGCCGCCGTCGACGTCGATGGTGCGGCCGTTGAAGTAGTCGCACTCGAGAATGAACTTCACCGCCAGCCACTGATCCTCCGGCAGGCCGATGCGCCCGACGGGAATGTTCGCGGTGAAGGCGTCGAGGGCCTTCTGGTTCATGCCCTTCGTCATGGGCGTCTCGACCATGCCCGGGGCGACGGCGCCGACCCGGATGCGGAACGGAGCGAACTCCTTCATCCAGGTGACGGTGTTGGCCGCGAGCGCCGCCTTGGCCGACACGTAGTTCGACTGGCCGCGGTTCCCGTGGCGAGCGATCGACGACATGTTGACGATGACGCCGGGGCCCTGCTCGGTCTCGACCATCTTCGCCACCACCTCGCGCACCATCAGCGTCGCGCCGATGAGGTTGACGTTGAGGACGGCGTTGAACTGGTCGAGCGACATCCGGGTGACGACGCCGGTCGTCTTGTCCTTCTTCACCAGCAAGCCGTCCTTGAGGATGCCGGCGTTGTTGATGAGGCCGTTGAGGCCGCCGAGCTGCTCGTGCGCCCAGGCCACGAAGGCGACGACTTCGTCTTCCTTCGAGACGTCGAGCTTCTTGCGGTGGATGCCCGCGGGGAGCGCCTTGAGGCCCTCCTCGTTGAGGTCGCCGACGGCCACCTTCGCGCCGGCCTCGAGGAGCCGGGTGGCGAAGTGGGCGCCCATGCCTTGCGCGCCGCCAGTGACGATGATCTTCAGCTCCTTCAGGTTCATGCGTTCCGCTCCTTCATCCAGGAAACCAGGGCCGGGTACAGCTTGTCCGCGGCCTTGCTTCCCACGACGGCGCCCACGTGACCACCGGGGACTGCGAGAACCTTCGTGTCGCTCGAGCCCACGGCGCCGTTGATCGCCTTCGCGGCGTCCGGCGGGCAGATGGTGTCCTTGTCGGCGGCGATCGTCATGAGCGGGCAGACGATGTTCTTCAGGTCGACGCGCTTGCCGCCGACGAAGTGCTTGCCCTGCACGAGGTGGTTCTTCTGGTACAGCTCCTCGATGTAGGTGGTGTACGCGGCGGCCGGGAAGGCGACGTTGTCGTTGGCCCACGCCTCGAGCGCCTCGTACGACTCCTTGAACACCGGGTCGAACGCCTTCTCCATCAGGGTCACCATCTTCGAGAGATCCTGGGTGGGGCGGAGCAGCTTGAAGCCGGCCTGCATCTGGTGCGGCGCGACATTCCCGGCCTCGGCGATGGCTTCGGCGTCGAACCAGCGCGGGTCCGTCATGTGGCCGAGCATGCCGGCCTTCGTGAAGTCGATGGGCCCGAGCAGGTTGATGAAGCCGGCGTAGCGCTCGGGATGCATGGCGGCGTGCACCGACGAGAGGGTCGCGCCCATGCAGTAGCCGAGCACCGTGACCTTCGGCTTGCCGGTCTCGCGGATCACCCGGCGCATCATGCGGTCGAGGCGCGCGAGGGCGTCGGCCCAGGTGAAGTACCGATCGTGCGCTTCGGGAGCGCCCCAGTCGAGGCACCAGGTGTCGAGCCCGGAATTGACGAGGGCCTCGGCCACCGAGGCGCCCTTGCGCAGATCGAGCACGTACCAGCGGTTGATCATCGACGGCACCAGCAGCACGGGCGCGGCGTCGACGAGGGCCACGTCGGTGGCCGGGTGGAAGCGGTAGAGCTTCGCGGGGCCGTCTTCGAGGACGGTGCTCCGCGGGGTCGGCATCAGGGTGTTGGGGAGGTCGGGCATCGGCGTCACCTTCGGTGAAAAGGACACGACACAACGAAGTCGCCGCGGTCGGCCTGGAGCGTCCGACCACGGCGACGGTGCTGCGACTGCGAAGACTTCAGCGAACGAAGAACTCCATCGACTTGCGCGCGCTCTCGATGCTCAGCTTGCGCATGCCGGTGGCCAGCTCGTTGACGTAGTTGAACTGCGTCTTCATGAGCTCGGACATCTCGTCGATCTGGGTGTTGCCGTACTCGATCCACTTCGAGTGGGCCTTGCCCATCTCGTCGAACATGGACTGCAGACGACCGTTCTGGTCGTCCATCGCCTTCTTCCACTGCTCGACGCCGGGGAGCTGCTGCACCTGCGAAGCTGCGGTCTTGGTCTCGGCCATGGGGGTTCTCCTTCGGTTGGGGTTCGCTGCGCTCGTCTCCTCCGGCCGTGCCCGACCGGAACGCGCTCAGAATACGCAGCGAACGCGCCGCGTCAAGCGACTTTTTGTGCACCGCAACAAACGCTAGCGTTTCTTTCGCTTCTGCAGCGAGGTCTTGAGCTCGTCGAGCTCTCGGCGGAGCTGTTCGACGTCGGAGGGCACCGGGACCGGCGGGGGCACCTGGGCGGCAGCGGGTGGGCCCTGGTTGGGCTGGGCGCCGCCGAGCCAGTTGCCGAAGGCGTTGCCGAACGGGCTGAGCGCGAGCAGCGGGTTGAAGGGCATGACGGCCTGCGACGACTTGCGGGCCTGCAGATAGAGCTCGAGGGCGCCCTGCACGTAGCGGCCGAGGAACTCGGCGAGCGCGTCGTCTCCGAGGCGAATCAACTGGTGCAGCAGCGGCGCGGGCAGCAGCGTGTCGGCCCCACGGCCCTCGATGATGATCTGCGTCAGCGTCTCCTGGGTGAGGTCGCGGTTGGTCTTCGCGTCGATCACCCGGCACTCGGCCCCGGCGCGGATCTTCGCGGTCAGCTCTTCCAGCGTGACGTAGCGGCTCGACTCGGTGTCGTAGAGCCTGCGGTTTCCGTACTTTTTGACGAGCATGCCCGGCGCTTAGCAGCCGCGTTGTGCGACGCAACACCCGAGGCTTGACACCAACGCCACGAAGCGTCATGTGGCGACGCCTCTTCGCACTTGCACAATTTCCGCATGAGACGCCCCGCGCTGCCGGCCCTGCCCACATCGTCACGTTTCGGAGACAGGGGCACGGCGGGCCCCCCGTATGGATTTCAGGGAGTCGACCGCGTAAGGGCGCGCGCTTCGGAGGTCACCGTGAGCCGTTGGTCCACCGTGGTGTTGGTGCTGCTGGCCGTGTCGTGCGGAAACAACCCGCCGGGGCCCGACTGCCGGGTGGGCGCCGATTGCGCCAGCGGCGTCTGCTCGCGAGAGGGTCGCTGCGAGGCGCCGGTCGACGCCGGGGCTGGTGGCGGGAGCGTCGGGGGTGGCGCGGCGGGTGGGTCGACGGGCGGCGGTGTCACGGGGGGCGGCGCGGCCGGTGGCTCCGCTGGCGGCGCGGCCGGTGGCACGGCGATGGGTGGCGGGGGCGCAGGTGGGACCGCGGGCGGAATGCCGGCGGGCTGCCTGCCCAACCAGGACGGCACCATCACCCGCGCCGAGGTCGTCACGGGCCCGGGCCTGCGCGCCACCTTCCGCATCTCGGGGCAGGCGCCGTTCGACACCGCAGGCGTGGGCACGCCCGATGGCGGGCGCCGGTGGGATCTCACCACGACCCTCGCTGGCGACGTGAACACGCTCGTCGAGACCGAGCCGGTGCGGGGCAAGTGGTTCGAGTCGAGCTACCCCGACGCCGGCTACGTGGTGCCGCTCGGCCAGGGCAGCGACCTGCTGGGCGTGTTCGCCTCGGCCTCCGACGGCCTGTACCTGCTCGGCGCGGCCGACCCGACGAGCAGCAACCTGCCGACCCGGCTCGTCTACACGCCGCCGGTGAAGGTGCTCCAGTTCCCCCTGCGTGAGGGCGACCAGTGGACGACGAACACCGTCGTCTCGGGCACGCTCAATGGGGCGCCGCTCACCACCATTCCCGGCGTGCTCGGCTACACCACGCAGTCGTACAGCTCGAGCGTCGATCGGGCCGGCACCGCCGTCACCCCCTACGCCGCGTTCCCCGTGCTGCGGGTGCGAACGTCGATGGAGCAGACGGTAGCGTTCAACCTGCTGGGGAGCACCTCGTTCAAGCAGTACCAGTTCGTCACCGAGTGCTTCGGCACGGTGGCGACGGTGCGCTCGCGCGACAACGAGACGAGCACCGAGTTCACCACCGCCAAAGAGGTGCGGAGGCTCGCGCCATGACGTCGTGGCGGCCGGGGCGCATCGCCGTGCAGGTGGGGCTGGGCGCCCTGCTCGCGGCGTGTGCCTCGGGCTGCCTCGCGCACCACACCGGCGCCATGCCCGGGGAGCCAGCCGACGGCACCTTCGTCTCCGTCGAGGGTGTGCGCGTGCGGTACCTCGACGTCGGTGAAGGCCCGGCGGTGGTGCTGCTCCACGGCTTCGCCAGCAGCATCGAGAACTGGGTCGCCGTCATTCCCGCGCTCAAGGGCAAGCACCGCGTCCTGGCGGTCGACTTGAAGGGCTTCGGGTGGACCGATCGGCCAGTCGGCGACTACTCGCCCGCCGCGCAGGCCGCCCTCGTACGCGCCGTCATGAAGGAGCGCGGCGTCGACAAGGCCGCGGTGGTGGCGCACTCGTGGGGCTCGTCGGTCGCGCTCGCCTTCGCCCTCGCCTACCCCGAGGCCACCGAGCGGCTCGCGCTCTACGACGCGTGGGTCTACGAGTCGCAGCTCCCCTCGATGTTCCAGCTCGCGCGCGCGAAGGGCCTGGGCGAGTTCCTCTTCGCGGCCTTCTATTCCGAGCGTGGTGACGAGCGCCTCGCCAACGCGTTCTACGATCCCGAGATCATTCCCGAGAAGCTGGTGGAGGACGTCGAGCGCGCCATGGAGCGCCCGGGCACCCGCGCCGCCGCGCTCGAGGCCGTGCGCGGCATGCGCTTCTTCGAGGTCGAAGGCCGCTACTCGAGCATCAAGGCCCCGACCCTGCTGCTGTGGGGCCGTGAAGACATCGTCACGCCGCTGTCCGTCGGTGAGCGGCTGTCGCGCGAGCTGCCCAACGCCCGCCTCGTCGTCTACCCGCGCTGCGGCCACTTCCCGATGATCGAGGCCATCGCCGCCTCGAACCGCGAGCTGGTGACGTTCCTCGGGGGCGCGCCGTGACGGCACCGCTGCTCGCGCTCGTGCTCGCGACGTCTCCGTCGGGCCTTGGCGCCCACGGTGAGGATCTGCTGGTGCGCGAGAAGGCCGAGGTGAAGGTCTCGGGCTTTCTGCGGCTCCGCGGCGATCTCCTGCACAACCTCGATCTCGATCGCGGCACCACGCCGCTCGGCCGGCCGCTCTTCGCGGTGCCCCTGTCCGACCCGCTCGCGCAGGATCTGTTCGTCGCCGACATGCGGCTGCGCACCGACCTGGCGATCTACGCGCCCTTCGCTGCCGCCGCGGTGAAGGTGCGGGCCGACCTCATCGACGATCTCGTCCTGGGGTCGACCCCGGTGCTGTCTCCCGGGACCGGGAACGCGCCGACGCCAGCGGCGACGCCGGGCCAGCTCCCGAACCAGGTCATTCGCATCAAGCGCGCGTACGGCGAGGTGCTGACGCCCATCGGCTACTTCGCCGCGGGCCGCATGGGCAACCAGTGGGGTCTGGGCATGTTGTCGAACGGCGGCGACTGCATCGACTGCAACCTCGGAGACGCCGCCGACCGCCTGGCCTTCGTCACCGCGCTCTTCGGGCACCTGTGGGCCTTCGCCTACGACTTCAGCGCGGTCGACCAGGTACCCTTCCGCAAGGACTCGCAGCGCCGCCTGGTGCTCGACAACGCGACCGACGTCCGCTCGATCACCTTCGCCTTCATGAACGTGCGTGACGACCTGTCCCGTCGGCGCCGCACGAAGGCCGGAAAGCTGACGCTCGAGTACGGCGCGTTCGTCTCGCACCGCTGGCAGGACTTCGACGCCCCCGAGTCGTACCTGCCCACGACGATGTCGCGCCCGCTGACGCCGGCGTCGGTGATGCGGCGGGGCTACCGCGCGCTCGCGGCCGATGGCTGGGTGCGGCTGTCGGCGCCGTCGTTCCGCGTGGAGCTCGAGGGGGCGATGTTGTTCGCCGAGGCCGAGCAGGCCTCGCTGCTCCCGGGCGTGCTGCTGCGCGACAGGGTGCAGTCGGCGCAGTTCGGCGCGGCGCTCGAGACCCAGTTCGGCGCGAACGACTCGCGCTTCGTCGGCGGCCTCAACGCCGGGTACGCGAGCGGCGATCCCGCGCCTGGCTTCGGCGCCTTTCCGCCCGCTGGCGCCCTCGGCACGCCCGGAGAGCTCGACGGCGCCCAGGTGAACGTGCCCCGCGACACCCGCGTCGACAACTTCCGCTTCCACCCCGACTACCGGGTCGATCGCATTCTCTTCGCCGAGGTGATCGGCACCGTCACCGACGCGCTCTACGTGCGGCCGTGGGGGCGCCTGCGCCTGCTCGACTTCACCAGCGCTCAGCTCAACTTGAAGGGCTCGGCCACCGTCTCGCGGTCGATCTACGCGCCCTCGACGCCGAACAACGACGCCGCGCTCGGGGCGGAGCTGCACGGGGCCTTGACGTGGGAGTCCAAAGACGGCTTCGACGTGCTCGCGGAGTACGCGGTGCTCTTTCCCTTCGGTGCGTTCAACAACCCGGCGCAGAACCTGACCGCGACGCCGGCGCAGCTGGGCCGCGTGCGCCTGGCCTGGAAGTTCTGACGAGGACGATCATGACGACACGTGCCCTCGCCCTCACCGCCCTCACCGCCCTCGCCGGGTGCGACCCCAACCGCACCGTGCCCGAGCGTGACGCGTTCGTGCCACAGGCGGTTCAGCCGCTCGAGTGCGTGCCCAACCTCGATGGGCGCATCGAGGCGACCGAGCTGCGCACCGCCTTCGGCGTGCCCGTGCGCTACCTCGTGAACCCGGCGGGGAGCCGTCGACCGGTCGACCTCGCGGGCGTCACCGACGGGGCTGGCCGCCGCGTGTGGCAGCTGTCAGCCGACTACGCCGACGACCAGGTGGCCACGCTCGTCGCCTCGCGCCTCGACGGCAAGTGGTACCGCGCGAGCTTCCCCACGGGGCAGTTCGTGGCGCCGCTCGATCTCGGCGGCTCGATCGAGGGCGTCTACACGAACGACGGCCAGGTGCTCTCGCTGCTCGGGTACGCGTCGGCCACCGAGCTGCCGCCCGAGGGCCGCACGCTCGTGGTGTACACGACGCCCATCGCCACGTTCCGCTTCCCGCTCGAGCCCGGCAAGCTGTGGGTGAGGGCGACCGAGGTGCGCTACGCCACCGTGCGCGGACTGCCCTACGCGGGGCGCGACACCTACCAGGTGCGCGTCGACGGCGCGGGAGCGCTCGAGCTGCCAGACGTCGCCTTCACCCAGGCGATGCGCGTGCGCACCACGTTGTCCATCGAGCCGGCCGTCGGCGTGAGCGTCATTCGCCGCCAGGTCGGCTTCGTCTTCGAGTGCTTCGGCGAGGTGGCTCGCGCCGTGAGCCAGGACAACGAGATGACCGACGACTTCACCACCACCACCGAGCTGCGCAGGCTCGGGTTCTGACCAACCGCCGTACCTCGCACGAAGGAGCAAGACGATGATCTGGGAAACCTGGAAGAAGGGCTTCGACACCTGGGAGCAGAAGACCGCCGAGATGATGGAGTCGGTGCTCAAGAGCCCCGCCGTGCTGCAGCCGATGGGCTCGATGCTGACGGCCACGATGAAGATGAAGTCGGCCACCGACAAGGCCATCGCGAACTGGTGGGAGCTGATGGGCCTGCCCACGCGCCGCGATCAGGAGCGCACGCTGCACGCGCTCAACCAGCTCCAGAGCCGCCTCATCGATCTCGAAGAGAAGCTCTCGGATCTCGAGGCGAAGAAGAAGAACTGAGAAGAGCCCCACCCACCCTGCCGGAGCGCCGCCATGGACATCACGCCCTACCTCGAGCTCAAGCCCGCGCCGCGGGCCGTCTTCGACTCTCTCGAGCAGCGCAAGAGTCGTGTGCGCTTCATGTTGCCCACGGGCGACGGCGACTGGCGCGCGGTGACGTGGGGCGCGTACGCGCGGGGCATTCGGCACGCGACGCTCTTCCTCGCGTCGAACGGCATCTCGCCCGGCGATCGGGCGGCGATCTACGCGCCGAACTCGGTCGAGTGGATCTCGGCGGCCATGGCGATTCAGGCCGCCGGCGGCGTGATGGTGCCTGTCTACCCGGCGAACACCGCGCCGCAGGCCGCGTACGTGATCAAGCACTCCGACGCGAAGGTGGTGTTCGTCGACACGCCGGCGCTGCTCGGCCGCATCTTCGAGGCCTGGAGCGACTACGAGCACGTCGGCCGCATCGTCACGTTGAGCGCTCAGCCGATGGATCCGGGGCCGATCGTCGAGAAGCTCCGGCAGGAGGGCAAGAGCGTGCCGCCCATCGCCGAGGTCGAGCGCAAGCTCGTCTCGTGGGCGCGCGTGCAGACGATGGGGCAGGCGCGCGATCAAGAGGCGCCGCACGAGTTCGAGCGGCTCCTCCACTCGGTGTCGCTCGATCAGGTCGGCCAGATGCTCTACACGAGCGGGACCTCGGGCAACCCCAAGGGCGTTCCGCTCACCCACCGCAACGTCGGCGTCAACGGCCAGGACTGGCTGCGCTGCAACGGGCCGCTGCTGCAGGATCAGGGTGACGTCGACGTGCTGTGGCTCCCCATGAGCCACATCTTCGGCTTCGGCGAGGCCTGCCTCGGCAACACCTTCGGTTGGGTGACGTACATGTCCGACCCGGCGAAGGTGATGACCCACCTGCCCGAGGTGAAGCCCACCGTCTTCATGAGCGTGCCGGCGGTGTGGGAGAAGCTGGCCATGGCCGCGATGCCCGAGACCGACCCCGACAAGCGCAAGGCCGCGCTCGCGAAGGTGTCGGGCGGCAACCTGCGCTTCTGTCTGTCGGGCGGCGCCGGGCTCAAGCGCGAGGTGAAGGATCTGTTCTTCTCGAACGGCCTGCTCATCACCGAGGGCTACGGCCTCACCGAGACGTCGCCCACGCTCACGCTCAACCGCCCCGACGCCTTCCGCTTCGACTCGGTCGGCAAGCCGCTCCCGTCGGTGCAGCTGAAGCTGGCCGAAGACGGCGAGATCCTCGCGAAGGGGCCGAACGTGTTCGCCGGGTACCACAAGGATCCAGCGGCGACGAAAGAGGCCTTCACCGACGACGGCTGGCTCAAGACGGGCGACGTCGGCCGGTGGACCGAGGACGGCTTCCTCCAGATCGTCGACCGCAAGAAGGACATCCTGGTGACGGCCGGCGGGAAGAACGTCGCGCCCGCGAACATCGAGATCCGCTTCAAGGACGACCCCTTCATCGCGCACGTCGTCGTCTTCGGCGACGCGCAGCGGTACCTGGTGGCGGGCGTGTGGCTCAACGAAGCGGCGGTGAAGGAGCACCTCGATCGCAGCGGCGTGGCTCCCGGCAGCCGCGACGAGGCTCGCCGCGCGCTGGTGCAGAAGCGCGTCGACCAGGTGAACACCGAGCTGGCCAGCTACGAGACCATCAAGAAGTTCGCCATTCTCGACGAGCCGCTCACGGTCGAGGCCGGCCTCTTGACCTCGACGCTCAAGGTGCGGCGCAAGCAGGTGACCCAGAAGTTCGGCGCGACCATCAACGCGCTCTACGAGGGCTGACATGGAACTGAAGAGCCTCACCAACCTCTTGTCGCTCGCGACCCGGCCGAAGCCCCAGGTGGGGAGCACGCCCGCCGACGTGGTGTGGGAAGAGAACAAGTGGAAGCTGCTCCACTACCGCCCGCGCGCGGAGGGGACGAAGTACCAGACGCCACTGCTGCTGGTGCCGTCGCTGATCAACCGGCACTACGTGCTCGATCTCATGCCCGGCAAGTCGTTCGCCGAGTCGATGGTGCAGCGCGGGTTCGACGTCTTCTGCATCGACTGGGGCACGCCCGGCGACGAAGACCGCTTCGTGACCTTCGACGACGTCGTCGATCGCTGGCTGGGCCGCGCGATACGGGTCGCGTCGAAGATGGTGCCGCACGAGAAGGTGCACCTGCTCGGGTACTGCATGGGCGGCACGCTCACGGCGATTCATGGCGCCGTGCACCCCGAGCGCATCGCCTCGATGATCACGCTGGCGGCGCCCATTCGGTTCAACGACGGCTCGCTGCTGTCGCGGTGGACGAACGTGAAGGGCTTCGACGTCGACGTGCTGGTCGACACGCTGGGCACGGTGCCCTGGCAGCTCTTGCAGTCGGCCTTCCACATGTTGCGGCCGACGCTGACGCTCTCGAAGGCCGTGTCGCTGCTCGACCGCGCGTGGAACGACGAGTTCCTCGACGGCTTCCTCGCGCTCGAGACGTGGGGCAACGACAACGTCTCGCTGCCGGGTGAGTTCTACCGGCGCTACATCAAGGCGCTGTACCAGGAGGACGGGCTCCTCGCGGGGCGCTTCTCGCTCGCCGGGCAGCGCGTCGACCTGAAGCACATCACCTTCCCCACCCTCGCGGTGAGCTTCGAGCACGACAACATCGTGCCGGGCCCCAGCGCGGGCGTGCTGATCGAGGCCATCGGATCGCAGGTCAAGCAGCACCTGCACCTGCCGGGCGGCCACGTGGGCGCGGTGGTGTCGAAGCATGCTGCGAAGACGCTCTGGCCGCAGCTCGAGGCGTTCTACGCGGCGCATGATGCGCCCCCAAAGACGGCCGAGCCGGTCGTCGACCGCGCGGTGATGGAGGCCGTCGCGCAGGTGCTTCCCCTGCGTGAAGTGCGCGCGCCAGAGGCCACGACGCCGAAGGCGCAGCACCCCGAGGTCCGCGAGCCTCGTGACGCAGCGTCGATGCGGGTCGATGCAGGGACCACGAAGGCGGCGCCTGGCCCGCTTCGAGAGGTTCGGGCCCCAGAGACGAAAGCGCCCAACGGACCGAAGGGCGCCGAGGCTGCGAAGTCGAAGCTCGGCGAGCTGCGAGCCGCTCCGCAGGCCGCGGCTCGAGACGGAGCAGCGCCGCCGAAGACGAAGCCCAGCCCTCCGCGCGTCGCCGGGACGGGGAGCCGGACGGCTCCGAAGGCTGCCGTGGTGAAGCGCCTGCCGGCGAAGAAGCCTGCGGGAAAGCCGTCACCCCGACTCGCGCGCTGATTCGTCGGCTCCGCAGGGCTCGGGTGAGCCAGTGGCGGGGCTGGTCCCGGAAGCCTCGAGATGCGAGGGGCCCGCCCGAATGAAGCCGGCCCCCGAGTCCACCCGCCGCGGCGTCGGTTGGATCCGAAGACGGTTGCGGTGAAGCGCGCACCGGCGAGCCCTGACGCCAAAGGCTCGGGGGAGCGCACGGGCTGGCTGGTTCCCGAAGCCTCGAGGGCCGAGGACCCGATGAATCACGCCGTCTCCCGAGCCCCCACCGCACGGACGCACCGCGAGCGTTCCATCACGCAGAGGCCGCGCCCGTCGGCCCGAGGTGCGACCATCGCTCAGCGCTGACTCGAAGCTGCCCCCTCGCCACACCTCGACTCGACCGGAGCATTCCGGCGCGTCGCTTCCCGCTGTCGCGTGAAGGGCTCCGTCGAGCTCTCGATGAACGTCGGCGCCGGCGTTCGACGTTCTCAACTCGGGCAACGGCACGCGGGGACACCGTACGGCACGACACGCGAGCTCGACCGGAGCGCTCGCGAACGTCGCTTCCCGGTGCCACGTGAAGAGCTCCATTGAGCCCTCGATGCAGGTCGGCGCCGGCGTTCGACTTCTCCAACTCGGACGACGTGACGACGGGGACTCTGCGCGACAAAAGACGCGAGCCCGAGGGGGCGACGCTCCCAGGGCGTGACCACGTGTTGACGGGAACCGTCAACAGATTGACGTCAATGTGTTGACCAAAACCGTCAACAGGTGGTCACGCCCGGGAAACGAGCCCCCGCTTCGCGGACCAGGGGCCGTCAGCGGAGTGCCTTCGCGCGTGCCTGCTCGACGACCAAGCAGGCGCGCGCAGACTCCGCTACAGACCGCGCACCGTGAGCGTCCTGTCGGGGTACCTCGAAGTCCTTCGTCGCCGCCCCGCCTACCGGCGCATCTGGCTGGGCTCCGTCGTCAGCCTCGCCGGAGACTGGTTCACCCTCATCGCGCTCTACTCGCTCCTCGACGAGTACACGGGCCGCGGCGAGGCCATCGGCCTGATGCTCTTCGTGCGTTTCCTCCCCGCGGCTCTGCTGGGGCCCATCGCCGGGGTGGTGGCCGACCGCTTCCCGCGCCGCCGCGTGATGATGGCGTGCGACGTCACGCGGGCCCTGGTGGTGCTGGGGTTTCTGCTCGTGCGGAGCGCTGACGACGTCTGGCTGCTCTACGCCCTCACCTTCGCGCAGATGACGGCGGCGGCCTTCTTCGACCCCGCCGAGCAGGCGTCGATTGCCAGCACGGTCGAGCCGGCCGAGGTCGTCACCGCGAACACGCTCCAGGGCATCACCTGGTCGGCGATGCTGGGCTTCGGCGCGCTCGCGGGCGGTGCGACGGCGGCGCTCGTCGGCCGCGACGTGAGCTTCGTCGTCAATGCGCTCACCTACGTCGCGTCGGCGCTGTTCATTCGAGGCGCTGACGTCCCGTTCCACCCGAAGACGCGGCCTGCGACGTGGGCGGCGATGGTCGGTCTCGACGACCTCAAGGAAGGCCTCGCGCGGCTGCGCGCCGATGCGCGGGTGCGGCGGACGATCTGGGTGAAGACGGCCTGGGCGATTCCCGGCGGCGGAGCGCTCCTCCTCTACGCGCTGCTCGGCGAGCGCGAGTTCGCGCCGGTGGGCCACGGCGAAATCGGCATCGGTGTGCTGCTCGGCATGCGAGGCGTGGGAGCCTTCCTCGGTCCGCTCGTCGCCAGGCGGCTGGGAGGCGACACGCCAGCGTTCCTCGAGCGCGCCATCGGCGTCGCGTTCCTGGTGACGGCCTTCTTCTGGGTGGCGTTCGCCTGGGCGCCGTCGCTCCCGCTCGCGGCCTTGATGCTCGCGCTCGCGCACACGGGCATCTCGACGCAGTGGGTCTTCTCGAGCTCACTCCTGAACCTCCAGGTCGAGGACGGCATGCGCGGGCGCATCTTCGCGGTCGACTTCATGTCGTACATGCTGATGCTCGGGCTCTCGAGCTGGGCCGCCGGGAAAATCCTCGATGGCTGGCACGTCGCGCCGAGGACGCTGATGGCGAGCCTGAGCGGTGTGCTGCTCGTCACCGCGGGCATCTGGTGGTTATTGGGCCGAACGGCCGGCGCCCGGACGAGCTCGCAACCAGTCCGTGTCTGACGGCCCGCGCCAGCTGGCACTCCTTGGTGAGGCCACACTTCCGCGCGATGACGCGCGGGTGGCTTCGCACGGACGCTGCCTCGTCGCGCTCAGGCTCGCTGGGATGACCCACTCGATGATTCGCACAGCGGGTGTCAGGTCTCTGCAACGTCCACCTCGGAGACGACTCCGGGCCATCGGTGAGGTCCTCCACCTCGACCCTTCGTTGAAGTCGCTCCTGGACGCTGCTCGCCCCGGGCACGCCTTCACTCGCACGGACGCTCACTCCGCCTGACGTGCCGAGCCAGGCTCGGTCCAGTGAGCTGTCACGTCTCAATCAGCCTGATCGTACACGCCGTCCCACGACTCGGGTGGAGGCGTCACGACGCATCGCTCACACCGGGCCACGTAGCGATCGACGAGGGCATCATCGGCCTCGGCCGCGAGCGCCTTGAACAGCTCGAGGGCCTCGGCGAACCGTCGCTCACGCCAGGCCTTCATCGCCACCTCGTGTCGCTCGAGCCGCGGCCCCAGACGCTCACGGTCCACGGCGCGCCCGATGAGCTCGTACACCTCGAGCGGCTCGGCGAGCCGCCCCAGCCGGAGCCGATCGATCCGTCGGAAGAGGAACTCGTCGTTCGCTGCGTCCACGACTGGCTGCGCGACCAGCACGCGGGAGCCATACCGTTTGGCGATCGCCTCGAGCCTGAAGGCCGTCGCCACCGGCTCACCCATCACCGTGTAGTTGACGCGATGAATGGTGCCCATCTCGCCCACGACGGTCGGGCCCGTCTCGATGCCCGCGCGCAGGACGAGTGAACGGCCCACCTGCTTCTCGAGCTCCGGGCGCCTGGCCTCGAAGCGGGCCTGCATCTCGAGCGCCGCCTCGCACGCCTTGAGCACCTGATCGTCGAGATCGACCGGCGCGCCCCAGAACGCCATCAGGCCATCACCGAGGTACTTGTCGACGTGGCCCCCGGAGTCGATCACCACGCCGGTCATCTCGTTCAGGTACGCCTGCAGCACCTTCACCACCTCGGCGGGATCGCGCTCCTGCGCGACGGCGGTGAACCCCTCGATGTCGGAAAAGTACACGGTGAGGAGCCGCCGCTCCGGCCGCATGAGGGCGAGATCGCGCTCGACCCGTGCGAAGACGTCAGCCTTCACCGCGCCACCGAGCGCCCGGCCGATGAAGTCGCGGAAGCCCCGCTCGAGCGTGCGCGCGTAGCCCTGGGCCGCGAGGAACGTCAGCGCACAGGCCAGCACCGGCGCCGCCATGGCCACCCAGCGCTGCTCCGCGATGAAGAGCTGGCGCGCCGCGAGCCCGTGCAGCGCCGCGACCCCGGCGATCGTCACCACCCACGCGAGCCACCCCGGGTTTCGCGCCAGCGTCGACCACACCACCGCGAGGACCGCGCCCATGAAGGCGAACGCGACGGTCAGCCAGAAGTCGTGCGCCGGCGGCGCCCGCACGATGCCGTTCGAGTGCAGCAGATCGACGATCGCCTGCGCCAACACGGCCGAGTGCCCCAGCGGCCCAATCGGCGTCTGCACGAGCGAGCCACCGAGTGAGCGCTCGTCGCTGAAGACGACGACCCGGCCGGCGAGATCGTTGTCGTAGTGACGAAGGCCGCGGCCCGACAGGTCGTCCTCTGCGTTCTGCAACACGCGCCACGCGGGCACGGTGCGCTTGACGGTGCCACGCCCGCCCCGCCCCGGCTCCGCGGCGTCCCAGCGGATCGAGAGGAACCCGTCGGGATCCATCGGCACGTCGAACCGATCGCCCACGCGCAGACGCCCGGCGCGGTACTCGAGCGCGCGCGAGCCCACGAGGCCCATCACCGCGAGCAGCGGCGCCGAGGCCAGCACCACCGGGCGCCCGTCGACCTCGCCCGCCACCAGCAGCGGCAGCGCACGAACCTTCGCGTCGGGATCGACCGGGAGTGACGCTGCGCCGGGAGGCGCCCCCCACAGCAGCAGCGGCGCGACCGGCGGCTCGATCGACCGCGCCTTGACGAGCTGGGCCGCGTCGAGCCCCGCGACCGCGACCTCGCTCAGCCGCTGCGCGAGCCAGGACTCGGTGACGTCATGCTCGTCGTCGGAAGGCACCCGCGGCCGCGTCGTCACCGCCTTGAGCTGGAGCGCTGCGGCGAGCTCCTTCGCCTTCGCCTCGCTCGCAGCGCCGGCCCACAAGACGGGCTTCCCGTCGGACAGGAGGAACGTGACCGGAGCCTTCCTCGCCAGCGCTTCGCGCGCCATGCCGTAGGCGTCGCGGCTCGTCTCGAAGTCTCCCAGCCGAAGCATCACCGGCGTGAGCGGCCGATCACCGGGCCGCGTACGATCGTTCGAGAACGCCCACGTCAGCACCACCTTGCCGTCGTGCAGCTCGAGCTGGGCCGCGAAGCGATCGTCGTCGGAGCCGGGCCGCTCGCCCTTGCAGGGCACGCAGGTGCGCGGCGACACGTCACGAAACGACTGGTCGACGACGACCAGCGCGGCCCCCTCGTCGAGCAGCTGACCGACGACGCGCCCGGTGAGCTCGCGCGGCCAGGGGCGCATCGCCCAGTCCGGGTGCTCGCTCTCGCGCGCGTTCGCGATCGTCTCGTCGTCGACCGAGACGATCACCACCTCGTCGCTCCGCTCCGAGGCCTCGCCCAGCTCGCGCGCGCGCCAGTCGTAGGTGGCCCACTCGAGCCGCTCGAGGAGCAGCCGCGCCTGGACGTGCCAGCGCCCATCGGTCGAGAACTGCCGGCGCTCGACCCGGAAGTACGCCGCCGCGCCCAGCCCGAGCCCGAACACCGTGGCCCAGAAGAACGCCACGCCGAACTTG
>JALOQF010000003.1 GCA_025459425.1 Myxococcaceae bacterium
CGCCGGCTCGAGAACGAGCTCACCAAGGAGCAGATCCTCTACCTCTACCTGAACAACGTGTACCTCGGGCACCACAGCTACGGGGTGCAGTCGGCCGCCGAGAACTACTTCCGCAAGGACGTGAAGGATCTCACCCTGGCCGAGATGGCGCTCCTCGCCGGCCTGCCGCAGGCGCCGTCGGCGTTCTCGCCCTTCACCAAGCCCGAGCTCGCGAAGAAGCGCCGCACCTACGTGTTGGGCCAGATGCTCTCGAAGGGCATGATCACGAAGGCCGAGCACGACGAGGCGTCGAAGGCCGAGGTGAGCGTCTACGACGTGGAAGACGTGTTCCACGAGTTCGCGCCCTACTTCACCGAAGAGGTGCGCCGCGACGTGGTGGCGCGCTACGGCAACCCGGCGCTGCTGAACGAGGGCCTCAAGATCTTCACCACGATGGACTCGGAGAAGCAGCGCGCCGCGCAGGACTCGGTGCTGTCGGGCCTGCTCGCGGTGGACAAGCGCCAGGGCTTCCGCGGCGTCCTCGGGAACCTCGCCAGCGAGGCCGAGCGCAAGACGTTCCTGCAGCGCGCCGAGAAGGTGATGGGCGACGAAGAGATCACCCCCGGCCGCTACTACGTGGGCCTCGTCACGAAGCTCGAGTCGAACGGCAGCGCGGCCGAGGTGCTCATCGGCAAGCAGAAGGCGCGGCTCCCGGCGCTGGGCCTGCGGTGGGCGCGCGCGCTCAACGCCGAGCAGTACTACCCGAACGTGCTCATCAACTCGGTGAAGGCCGCGCTCAAGGAGAACGACCTGGTGGTGGTGCGCGCGGTGGCCGACGTGAAGGGCCTCACCGACGACGGCGAGACGCGCAACGACGCCATGGCGAAAGACGTGCCGCTCGACCTGCCGCTGGTGCGCCTCGAGCAGGAGCCCGAGCTGCAGAGCGCGCTGGTGAGCATCGACCCGCAGCGCCAGTACCTGGTGGCGATGGTGGGCGGCTACGACTTCGACGCCAACGAGTTCAACCGCGCGTTCCAGGCCTGCCGGCAGCCGGGCTCGAGCTTCAAGCCCATCGTCTACGCCACCGCCTTCGACAAGCTCGGGTGGACGCAGGGCACCGTGCTCGTCGACAGCCCCATCGTCTACGACGACCCCGAGAACCAGAACCGCTGGAAGCCGGCGAACTACGACGAGGACTTCAAGGGTGAGGTGCTCATTCGCACCGCGCTCGTGAACTCGATGAACCTGCCGGCCATCAAGACGTTCATCGAAATCGCCCGCAAGCTGGGCAACAAGAACGAGAAGGTCGGCATCGAGGCCTTCGCCGACTTCATTCGCACGCTGGGCATCTCGAACCACGCCGACACGAACGAAGACGGCGTGGCGGACTCTCCGGTGAACCACAACTACTCGACGGCGCTCGGCTCGACCTGCCTGTTCCCGCTCGAGCTGGTGAACGTGTACGCGACCATCAACCGCCTCGGCGTGAAGAAGCCGACGCACTTCGTGCGGAAGATCGAAGACCGCTTCGGGCGCACCATCGAGGATCACACCGCGTGGGACGACCCCTGGGCCTCGCTGCAGGACCGGGTAGCGGCGGGCTACGCGCGCCTGGCCGAGCCCGGTGAGCAGGTACTGTCGCCCGAGACGGCCTTCCTCGTGACGGACCTGATGCGCGGCGTGGTGCGCGAGGGCACCGGCGCGGCGGCGTCACGGCTCGGCAAGCCGGCCGCTGGCAAGACGGGCACCACCAACGACTCGTTCGACGCCTGGTTCACCGCCTTCACGCGCGACCTCGTGACGACGGCGTGGGTGGGGTACGACCTGAACAAGCACCCGCTCGGCCGCTACGAGACTGGAGGCCGTGCCGCGCTGCCCATCTGGCTGTCGTACATGACGCGCGCGCTCCAGGGCCGCGCCCAGCCCGAGTTCGATCCACCGCCGCACCTCGACCTCGTGCGCCGCCGCGTCGACAAGAAGACCGGCAAGCTCGCGAACGGCAAGGGCACCATCGACCTCTGGTTCAAGCGCGGCACCGAGCCGGAAGACCACGAGCCCGAAGCCGGCGCCGTCGACACCAGCCAGTTCCTCATGAACGAGTAGCGCGCCGGGTCGACTTCGACCCGCGCCCGGGTGTCGACCCCACGCCTGAACGGGCATTCCCTCGGAGCGGCGTGGCGCATGGGGTTTGCAACACCCGGCCCCATGCTTCCTCCGGGCTTCAACAATCCGAACTACGGCAAGGGCCAGCACACCATCGGCGACGATGGGCCGTCGATCGAGCAGGAGGAAGCGAAGCTGACCGAGTGGCTCGACGCGTTCCTGTCGCAGCCGACGGTCGAGCTGCCGCGCCTCCCGGCGGTGGCGATGGAGATTCTCGAGATCTCGCGCAAGCCCACCGCGCGCATCGAAGACATCGCGTCGCTGCTCGAGCGGGAGCCGCTGCTGGCGGCGAAGGTGCTGAAGCTGGCGAACTCGGCGCTGTACGGCGCGCCGGTGGCCGTCACCACGCTGAAGCAGGCCTTGATCCGCATGGGGCTGGCGACGGTGCGCGACGTGGTGATGGAGGCGGCGTACCAGATGACCGTCATTCGCGCCGAGGGCTTCAACGACACGCTCGAGGCGATCCGCCGGCACTCGACGGCGACGGCGTGGCTGTCACGCTTCATCGCGCGCAACACGGCGATGGAGGCCGAGAACGCGTTCCTCATCGGGCTGCTGCACGACGTGGGGCTCTCGATCGGCCTCATCGGGCTCTCGGAGTGGCTGAAGAAGCACAAGCAGCCGGTGCGACTGCGGCCCGAACACTGGCTCGCGGTCGAGCGGCAGCACGACGCCATCGGCGGGAAGATCCTCGACTCGTGGAAGCTGCCGCCGGCGCTGACGCTGGTGGTCAAGAACCACCACCAGCTGATGGTGGGCGGGTACCCGCACCCCTCGGTGGCGATCCAGATGGTGGCCGAGCACATCGCCTACGGCGCTGGCTGGGGCGTCACGCCGATGGTGTACCGGCAGGCCGACGACATGCCGTTGGTGTCGGGCATCACGTCGATCCACGACGACGCGCGCGACAAGGCGCTCAACGCGCTGTCGCTCACGATGCGGCACTACGAGCAGTTCGTGCAGGACACGAAGCGGGTGCTCGAGACGCTGGCCGGGCAGTTCCAGAAGAGAGCGGCGTAGGCGACGCGGCGCGGCTATGCCGTGCCCCGCATGAACGTTCGCGGAAGCAGCGTCGTCGTCACGGGCCTGGGCGGGTTCATCGGGCTTCGGCTGGCCGAGGTGCTGCGCGACGCGGGCGCCTCGGTGCGCGGCCTCGAGCTCGCCGGGCCCGCCGTGGAGAGAGCGCGCGCGAAGGGCTTCGAGGTCATCGCCGGGAACGTCACGTCAGCGGCGAGCGCGACCGAGGCGGTCCGCGGCGCGGACGTGGTGGTGCACACCGCGGCGATCGTCGGTGAAGGCGGCGACCTCGAGCAGTACCGCGCGGTGAACGTGGGCGGCGCGGTGACGATGGCGCGCGCCGCGAAGGCCGCGGGCGTGCGGCGCTTCGTGCATCTCTCGTCGGTGATGGTGCACGGCTTCAGCTTCCCGCCGAACGTGGCCGAGGACGGGCCGACGCGCGGTGAGGGCAACGCGTACTGCCAGACGAAGATCGAGAGTGAGACGGCGCTGGGGCCGCTCCACGAGCCCGGGCGGTTCGAGCTCACCATCGTGCGCCCCGGCGACGTGTACGGGCCGGGGTCGATTCCCTGGGTGGTGCGACCGCTGCAGTTGATGAAGCAGGGCCTCTTCGCGCTGCCCGATGGAGGTACCGGCGTCATCAACCACGTACACGTCGACAGCCTGGCCGACGGCATTCGGCGCACCATCGAGCAGGACGCCTCGGGCACGTTCTGTCTGGCCGATGGCGTGGCGACGTCGTGCCGCGAGTACTTCGGACACCTCGCGCGCATGAGTGGGACGACGCTGCGCTCGGTGCCCTCGTGGCTGCTGCTCGGCGCTTTCTCGGTCATCGCGCCGGCGTTCTCGGCCTTCGGCAAGGAGCCACCAGCGCGCGCCGATGCCGTGCGCTACCTGCTGCGGCCGAACGCGTACTCCATCGAGAAGGCGAAGGCGGTGCTGGGCTACCGGCCGCTGGTGTCGCTCGAGGACGGAATGCGGGGCGTCGAGTCCTGGGCTCGCGCTGAAGGACTCCTTTCCCAGGGGGGCGCGCGCGGCTGACGTCGACTCCGCCACGTGGCAGGCGACGAGCCGAGAGCCGGGCCGCAGCGCCGGTGATGGACAGCGGGGCCAGCAAGGTCCCCACGAGGAAGGCGAGCCTGACATCGAGCAGTGCGCAATTCCCGACCGCCACCGGAGCGAGCCACATCACGCGCCCGAGGTTCCGCAGCCGCCGCCCGGCGCGCTCGATGGCGTCTCGGTCCGAGAGCGAGGCGGTCACCAGGGTTCGCAGGACTGCGAAGAGCCAGCCAAGGCACACCAACGAGCCCGCGCAGAAGCCGAGCGCGACGAGATCGAGAGACTGGTCCTCCGACTGAACGGCCGCGGTGCCCATCGCGACGAAGAGAAAGCCATACCAACAGCCCGACAGCACGGC
The DNA here is from genome assembly GCA_025459425.1 of Myxococcaceae bacterium. Taxonomy (GTDB): domain Bacteria; phylum Myxococcota; class Myxococcia; order Myxococcales; family Myxococcaceae; genus Xiheimicrobium. The sequence goes on from JALOQF010000003.1 coordinate 4,577, forward strand.
GCTCACGAGCGTCACGACGGCCCAGCCGTTGCTGCTCGACTCCGCGCGGCGGCGCTGCACCTGGGCGAGGAGCTCGGGTGGAAGCTGGAGCGCCCACGGGTACCCGAAGGCCAGCCACTTCTCGACCACCACTTCGAGGCACCAGCGGCCATCGACGTCGAGCCGCTCGACCGAGGCGATCGTCTCCGCAGCCTGAGCGAGCGAGCGGGCGGCTTCCGCGCTGGGTTCGAGACCGTCGACGGCCATGGTGAAGCGCGTCGCGGTGCGGGTGGTGGGCCGCTCGCGCAACGCCCGGGCGAGGGCCTCGAGGTCGTCGCCCGCGGGCTCGTCCTCCGTCACCGGCCGCGTGCGCTCGAGAACGCCGTCCACGAGCCGGTGATGCAGGCTCAGGCCGGAACGTGCGCGGGGGTGTACGAGGCTCACCCACCAGGCGAACTCGCCACCCGCGAGACGCGTGCGCAGCGTCCCCTTCACGGATCGTCAGCGCCTCTCAGCTCACGCGGCGCGGAAGCGCCCCTCGGTCGAGATGACTCGCTGTTCCGCCTCGAGCTTGGCGAGGATCGCCACCGTGTTGCGCTCGGCGATCGGCCACACGAACGCGGCCACGTCGTCGTAGGCCTTCGGCACGATGGCCTCGAGCCCCACTGGCACCCCGAACGAGCGCACCGCCTCGAGCACCTTCGCCTCACGCCACGCGCGATGCACCTGGTACTCCTCGAGCTTGGCCACGCCGTGGGCCAGCACCGGGCCATGCGCCGGGTAGAGCGCGCCGAGGGGCAGCTCGCGCAGCCGCTTGAGCTGCGACAGGTAGACCGCCATGTCGCCCTCGGGTGGATCGATGACGATGGTGCTCACCGTCGACACCATGTCGCCGACGATGCCCGCGCGCGAACGCTCGTCGATGAGACACACGTGCCCGGCGGCGTGCCCCGGCGTGTGGAGCACCCGCCACTTCATGGGGAAGTCGCCCGCCAGTGACAGCACCTCGCCGTCCGCGAGCAGCCGCGCCGTCGGCACCGAAAGCCGGTCGGCCGTGCGCGCGTGAGCCCACACCGGGAGCCCCAGCGCCTTCGCCACGAACTCGAGCCCGCCGACATGGTCGCCGTGATGATGCGTCGCGACGATGGCCCTCGGGGTCGCACCAGCGGCAGCCAACTCACGCACCACCTGCACCAGCTTCTGGCACTCGCCCTCGTCGGGGCTGCCGGGGTCGACGATGAGCAACTCTCCGGTGCCGAGCACGTACGAGTTCGTGTGCGTGGCCGGCGGGAGCGTGGGCGTCACCAGCGGCACCACGTGCACGCCGCGCTGGAACTCGAGGTGCCGCGCGATGAAGTCGTCACACCACGGCGGGCTCGTCAGCGCCGCGGCGGCCTGAGCGACCGTCGAGAACTGCGCCATCACGCGGAGCGCGTGCAGGTTCGGCGGGTGCAGCAGCGCGCTCCCGGTCTCCCAACGCTCGAGTGCGGCGCGTGGGTCGATCCACTCTCCGGCCGCGAGCTCTCCCGGCCACACGCTCGCCTGCTGCCCCGCCGGCGCCTCGACGAGGAAGAAGCGCGCGTCGAAGCGGTGCTGCAGGTACGGCGGCGTCACCCACCGCCCGGCTGGCACGAAGTCGTCCGCACGCAGCGACATCCCCTGCTCCTGAAGCAGCGTCGCGAACGATCCACCGTCGAGCTGACGCTTCCGCGAGGCGTCGCGTTCGTCCTGGCTGCCCGCGGCCCCATGCGCGACGAGGAGCCCGGTCTCTTCGAAGAGCTCACGCGCGGCCGTGACGATCAACTGGGCCTGCGCGCCCGAGGCCCCTTCGACTGGCACCTGAGCGTCCGCCGCGTCCACCTTTCCGCCCGGGAACGCGAAGAAGCCTCCTGCGAACGAGAGCCGCTGCTCGCGCTCGAGCCAGAACACCTCGACCTTCCCGCCGATGCGGCGGAACACGATGACGGCGGCGGCGTCTCGGGGCGGCTTCGGCGGCGGCGGTGCGGGAACACCCGCGAGCGCCTCACTCATGGCGCGGGCCTCTGCACGGTGAGGCGCCCCACGATGGGCCGGGCCACCTCGGCTTGTTCGGGGTGCACGAAGACGCGCGACAGCAGCACCGCCCCGGCGAAGCGCTGGTACAGCGGGGTGTAGCTCGACACCTCGGTGAGCCGACCGCTCGCGGGGTCGAAGACGAACAGCGACGGCGTCTCGCCCTCGTCGTGGTACCGCGAGAGCACACCGCGAGACTCGAGCGTGAAGTGATCGACGCCGGCCGCCGTGAGCGCGAGCGAGATGGCCTTCAAGTCGTAGTCGGTGTCGCGCTCCGTGAACTGCGCCACCCGCCGGTACCCGCGCCTGGCCGAGATGCGCTCGGCCCACCGGTTCTTCGATCGCCGCAGCGTCCACCACAGCGCCACGTCGTCACAGAGCAGGAACTCGTCCGGGTCGGCGGGGATCTCGAACTCGCCGGGCGCCTCCTCGTAGTAGCGCCGCAGCATCCAATCGAAGCTCACCGAGGTGTGGTGGTAATAGACGGACAGGAACATGTGGTACCGGCTCAACAGGAAGTCTTCGAACGCGAAGACCGCCGCCTTCGAGAGCGCCAGCACCGCCTTCCCGTCCCGCTCGGCTGCGCGCAGGTTCTGCAGAATCCATTCGATGTCGTACCGGCCGTAGTTGACGCCCGTGTAGAACGAGTCGCGCTGCAGGTAGTCCATGCGGTCGGCGTCGAGCTCGCCCGAGACGAGCGCGCGCAACAGGGGCGTCCAGTCGAGCCCGCCGTCACGAAAGCCCTCGACGCCCGGAGGCAGCCGCCCGATGACGAGCCCGGCGACGAGCTGCGGGGTGATGCCGTGTCTCGCGTACGTGCGCTCGATGATCGGCGTGAGCGCGCTGTCGATGATGAGCTTCGCGGTGAAGTCTTCGTGCGAGGCCTGGCCCGAGTCGTCGCCCGTCCACGCGGGGAGCTTCAGGAGCGCCCGCCTCGGGGCGATGGACTCCGAGGCGTGCGAGAGCGGCATGTGGCCGAGGTCGTGGCACAGCACCGCCAGCCGGACCGCCGCGCGAAACCGCTCCCGGGCGCCGTCGCTCAGGCTCGAGCGGCTGGCGACGGCGTCGAAGAGCCGCGAGGCCACGTGCATCGCGCCCAACGAGTGGGCGTGCCGCGTGTGGGTGGCGCCGGGGAAGGCGAGGTCGCCGAAGCCGAGCTGCCGCACGCTGCGCAGCCGCTGGTAGAAGCGGCTGTCGATGATGGGCTTCTCGTCGTCTGAGACCGTGATGGTGCCGTGAATCGGGTCGCGAATTCGCACGCCCCGCTCGTTAGCACCCTTCCCCCGTCACTTCGCCTTCACGAGCTTCGCGCCGAGCGCGGTCGGCCGCTTGTCCTCGGCGCCCATGTTGCCGTCGGCCGGGCGCGCGCCCAGCCACATCGAGGCCCCGTCGATCTTCAGCAGGTCGAACTCGCGGCCGTACTTCTCGACGGGCGGCACGAAGGAGCAGCCGGTCTTCGAGACGTCCTTCGCCTTGCCGACCTCGAGCCCGCAGCCGTCCATGCCGAAGTTCTTCGCCACGTCCTTCGCCTTGAGCGTCACCTTCTTGCTGGCGAAGTCGAACGTGGCCTCGGTCGCGCCGGGCACCTTCTCGCTCGCCTTGCCAGGCGCCCACGGGCCCTCGAAGTCCATCGCCACCAGCGGCGTCTTGAGCTCCTTGTCGGCGAAGATGGTGAAGCTGAGCTGCCACCTGCTGGCGGTGAAGGTGAAGTCACGGGTGGCGAACGAGCCGTTGCCGAGATCTTCGGCGGCTTCGCTCTTCCACCGGCCGACGGCGGACTTCTTGAGATCGGGATCTCCAGCGAGGGCGAGGGTGGCGAGGGTGAGGACGGCGGTGACGACGAGGCGGGACATGCGGAAGGCTCCGGGGTTGGGGTGAACGACGCAGCGGACAGTGCGTCGCCTCGCCTCATGACGCCAACGCATGGTATCGATACCCATCATGAAGGCCCTTCATCAGGTCGATCTCAACCTCTGGGTGGTGCTGGGGCAGCTGCTCGAGACGAACCACGTGTCCGAGGCGGCCCGGCGCCTGGGCCGTACGCAGTCGGCGGTGAGCCACTCGTTGGCGGCGTTGCGAGCGGTGTTCGGTGACCCGCTCTTCGTGCGGGTCGGCCCGCGGCTCGAGCCCACGCCCCGCGCGAAGGCGCTCGCGCCGCTGGTGAAAGAGGCGCTCCGGCAGGTGGAGGCCTCGCTGGCGCCCCAGGCCGACTTCGACCCGAAGGCGCTGACGCGCACCTTCCGCGTCTTCCTCTCGGACTACGTGCAGGTGGTGTTGCTGCCGAAGCTCCTCACCCGGCTGGCGAAGAGCGCGCCGAGGGTCACCCTCGACGTCACCTTCCGCGCCGACGCGATGGACGAGGTGCTGCGAGACGTGCGAGAGGGCCGGGTCGATCTCTCGGTGGGGCCACCGGTCGCCGGGCTGTCAGGTGTGGTGACGCAGCCGCTCTTCACCGACACCAACGTGTGCGTGGTGCGCGCGGGCCACCCGTTCGTGAAGCACCCGACGGCGAAGGCCTGGGCCACCCTGCGGCACGTGGTGGCCTCGCCGCGGGGCGCGCTGCGTGACTTCGTCGACGAGGCGCTCGAGGAGCGGGGCCTGACACGCACGGTCGTCGCGCGCGTGCCCCACTTCACCGCGGCGCTCTCGCTCGTGGCGCAGTCCGACTGCGTGACGCTGGTGCCCGCCCGCCTCGCGCGCGCCTGGGCCACCAACACCGACGTCGTGGTGGTGAAGCCGCCGCTGGCGCTGCCCGGGTTCTCGATGGCCTGGTTCGCGAGTGAGGTGCTGCGCGCCGACCCGGCGAACGCCTGGCTGCGCCGCGAGCTCAAGGCCGTGGCCGACGCCGAGCGGTGACGAAGCCTTGCGTTTCGCTTCCGGCGATTTGGGCGCGTGTGCTACCAACGCGGCCTCTCGATGTTCGTCACCATTCTGCACAACCACGATCACGCGCTCCTCGAAGACGACCCTGGCCGCGAGGCGCGCGCCGACGTGGTGAACGTCGCCGCCGCCATGGCCGACGCCCTCTCGGGGGGCAAGCGACGCGTCCTGGTGAAGCCCGTCGACGACGTCACCTCGGTGGCCGACGCGCTGGGCGACGCGCCCGACGTGGTGGTGAACCTCTGCGAGTCGCTCGGGGCCGACAGCCGCGGTGAGTCGCTGGTGCCGGCCATGCTCGAGCTCGCGGGCCTGTGCTTCACCGGCAGCTCGTCGCTCGCGCTCGCGCTCTCGCTGCACAAGAACAAGGCGAAGGAGATTCTGTCGTCACGCGGCGTGCCCACGCCCCGGGCGATGGTGATCGAGCGCGTCGAAGATCTCGTCACCGTCGATCTCGCGTTCCCCCTCATCGTGAAGCCCACGCGCGAAGACGCGTCGATGGGCATCGGCTTCGACTCGGTGGTCCGCGATCGCGCCAGCCTCGGCAAGGCGGTCAGCCGCGTGTTGCGCACGTTCCACCAGCCGGCGCTCGTCGAGCAATACGTCGAGGGGCGCGAGATCTACGTGCCCCTGCTGGGCAACGCGGGCCGCCGCGCGCTGCCGCTCACCGAGATCCAGTTCGGCGCCGCCTTCGCCGACAAGCCGAAGGTGCTCTCGTACACCGCCAAGTGGGACACCTCGTCGCCCGAGTGTCTCGACAGCCCGTCGCGCCTGGCCGACCTGCCGCGCGGGCTCCAGCAGCGCTGCATCGCCGTCGCGCTCGACGCCTTCGAGGCGCTCGAGTGCCGGGACTACGGTCGGGTCGACCTGCGCGTCGACGCGAGCGGCCAGCCGTGGGTCATCGACATCAACCCCAACTGCGATCTGCACCCGCAGGCGGGCTACTCACGCTCGGCGCAGGCGGCGGGCCTGTCGTATCAGGACCTCGCCCTGCACCTCATCGAGCTCGCTCAGGAACGCCACCATGGACATCAAGCCCGTCGTCTCGCAGGACCGAACGCAGCTCGAAGGGCTGCTGCGCCGCATCGAGACCTTCTCGGCCGACGAGGTGGACTGCGCGCTCGAGCTGATCGACGCCGCCGCCCAGCCGAATAACAAGGACTACCAGGTGCTCGTCGCCGCGCGCGACGGCAAGGTGGTCGGCTACGTCTGCTACGGCCCCACGCCGATGACGACGGGCACGTTCGATCTCTACTGGATCGCCTCGGACCCGCTGGTGCGCGGTCAGGGCGTGGGCGCGGCGCTGGTGAGCGCGATGGAGGGCGACATTCGGCGCCGCAAGGGCCGCCTCATTCGCGTCGAGACGAGCGCGATGGAAGCCTATGGCCCGACCCGCGGCTTCTATGCGGCCATGCAGTACAAGGAAGAGTCGCGCTTCCGTGACTTCTACAAGCCGGGCGAAGACCTGATCATCCTCGCGAAGCGCCTCTGAATGATGGCCGGCGCCCGCCGTCCAGCGGGTGTGGCCACCGTCTCGCCGAACGTGTCGAAGCCCCGTGGTAGGGTGCGCGCCTCCATGCGTCGTGCGCTCTTCGCCCTCACCCTCGTCGTCAGCTCCCTCGCCGCGGCCCAGAAGCCCGCGCCCGTCTCCGACGCGCTCACCGTGCAGCGCCCGAAGGAGGGCGAGTACTTCGGCGTCTACCTGTCGAACCAGAAGGTCGGGTGGATGTTCAGTCAGGTGAAGGCGAACCAGACGGGAGACCAGCTCGTCGCCATCAACGAGCTGCACTTCCTGGCGAAGGTGGGCACCCGCACCACCGACCGCATGATGAAGGAGACGAAGGTCTTCGAGGCGAAGCCCGGCGGCAAGATGCTCTCGCTGCGCCTCGAGCAGAAGGGCGACGGCGGCGATCAGCTGCTCGACGGCCTGGTGACGAAAGAGGGCCTCAAGGTGATTCGCACCCGGCCCGGCAAGGCCGACGAGACGCTCGTGCTGCCGATGCCGAAAGAGGTCGCGGAAGACGCCGACCAGGTGCGGGTCGCGCTCAAGCGCAACGCGAAGCTCGAGGGCACCGTCACCGACAGCACCGACCTCAAACAATACGTGTGGACGACGACACCCGCCGGCACCGAGACGCGCACCATTCGCGGCGTGAAGGTGAAGCTCCAGAAGGCCACCACGGTGAGCGAGAAGGACAAGGTGCCCCAGGTCGCCTTCGTCGACGAGAAGGGCCGCATGCTCGAGGTGCAGTTCGGGCCCTCGATGATGATGCGCATGGAGCCCGAAGAGCAGGCCCGCCGCATCGACCTCGTCGAGGTGTTCTCACTCACCCGGGTGAAGCTGCCGAAGCCGGCGCCGCCCGAGGCCCGTCGCATTCCCGGCTCGCTCACGATGGTGATGAGCGGCCTGCCCGAGCGCTTCCACGTCAACACCTACCGGCAGCAGTTCGAGAAGCTCGACGACAAGCGCGTGGTGGTGAAGCTGTCGGCCTTCGAGCCGAAGACGCGCCAGGTGCGGCCGCTCGTCGACCCGAACGGCGGAAAGAACCTCGAGAGCGACATCATCGTCGAGGCGAAGGACCCCGAGATCGTCAAGCAGGCGAAGCTGATCGTGGGCCAGGAGAAAGACGCGTACGCCGCCGCGCTCAAGATCAACGACTGGGTGCACAAGAGCGTGCAGAAGGACTACGGCGCCTCGTCCGACCGGGCGACCGACGTGCTCAAGACGCTCAAGGGTGACTGCACCGAGCACTCGCTGCTGATGGTGGCGCTCCTGCGCGCGGTCGGCATTCCGGCCCGGCGCGCCGACGGCGTCGTCTACCTGATGAACGAAGACCAGGTGCCCGCGCTGTACTGGCACGAGTGGGTCGAGGCCTACGTGGGCGAGTGGACGCAGCTCGACCCGACCTTCGGGCAGAGCGTCGCCGACGCCACGCACTTCAAGGTGGGCGAAGAGGGGAACTCCGAGATCACCCCGCTCATCGGCAGCCTCGTGGTCACCGAGGTGCGCTGACGGGCGCGCGCCATGCCAGAGCGCTTCGGCCAGTACGAGCTGCTGATGAGGCTCGGGCACGGCGGCATGGGTGAGGTCTTCCTCGCGCGCGTGGCAGCCGCCGAGCGCCTCGTGGTGGTCAAGCGCACGCTGCCGCACCTGGCGACGGACCCGGCGCTGGTGACGCGGTTCCTCCACGAGGCGAAGGCCGCGGCGCAGGTACATCACCCGAACGTCGCCGAGGTCTTCGAGCTGGGCTCCGAGGCGGGCCGGCTCTTCATGGTGATGGCGTACGTGCCGGGGCTCGATCTCGCCACGCTGACCCGAGGCGTGCGGCTCGAGCCCGTGCTCTCGTGCCAGGTGCTCGCCGACGCCGCGCGGGGGCTCGACGCGGCCCACCACACCTGCGACCGCAGCGGCCGCGCCCTCGAGCTCGCGCACGGAGACGTGACCCCGAAGAACCTCCTCGTCGGCACCGACGGCGTCACCCGCGTCATCGACTTCGGGCTCTCGGTGGTGCGGGCGACGCGCGCCGAGGGCTCCCAGGGTGGAACGTACGAGTACCAGGCGCCCGAGCAGGCGCTCGAGGGCGTCGTCGACGCGAAGACCGATCAGTTCGCGCTCGGCGTCGTCGCGTGGGAGCTCCTCGCCGGGCGGCGGCTGTTCGCCGGAGAGACCGACGTGTCGACGCTCGACGAGGTCGTGGCGTGCCGCGTCCCTTCACTTGGCGCGGTGTGGCCCGGAGCGCCGCGCGCGCTCGTCGAGGTCGTCGATCGCATGCTCGCGAAAGACCCTGCCGCCCGCTGGCCCACCTGCCGGGACGTCGCCGAGGCCTTCGACGCCTGCGTCGCCGAGCACCGGGCGACCGGCGACGAAGCCCGAGGCCTGGCCCCGCTCGTCTCTGGTGCCGACGCCGACGGCTCGAGCGGCGACGAGCCCATGCTGCTCGAGGTCAAAGCCCCGGGGAGCGCTCGTTCGCGACTGGCGGCGCTGGTGGTGGCGCGCCGCGCCGTCGCTGAGCCCCTTGCGCCGGCGCCCCAACCGACCGACACGACGCCCGCGAGCGTCGCTTCCATCCGCCCGATGACCGGGGCTGAGCAGGTGGCGCTCGAAGCACTGCGCGGCCTGAGCGCACCGATGACGCTCGACACGATGGAGCAGGCGCTCACCCTGGCCGGGCTCGCGGCGCCGCTCGATCTGCTGCAGGGGCTCCTCGAAGCCGGAGCGCTCCGACGGGTCGACGACGAGACCTTCGAGCCGACCGTCAGACCTTGAGCGGCCCGCCAGCGTCGACCTTCGTGATGACCTCTTTCGTCAGGTCCTCGCCCGTCGACCAGACGATCGCGCCCTTCTCGAGCACGACGTCGAGCGCCTTCTTCTTCGCCAGCTCGGCGATGACCGGCCGCGCCCGGTCGATGAGCTGTTGCCGCAGGGCTGCGCGCTTCTGCTCGAGCTGGCCGAGCAGCTCGCGCTTCTTGTCTTCGGGCTGCGCCTTCGCCTCGGTCCACGCCTTCTCGAGCGCCTTCGCGGCGTCGGCCCCCACCTTGCTGCTGTCGAGGAGCGCCGTCGTGTCGAGGATTCCGATCTTCGCCATATGGATCTCTCCTAGCCTGTCGGCCTAGGGTGCGGCCATGCCCAATGTGTCTGGACCGACTGGCCCCCGCCCGCTGACGGGTACTTCGACCGCTTCCACCCCCACGCCCGCCGCCCCCGCGCAGCCGACGACGCCTGCAGGGAACACCGGTTGGGCCGCTGGCACCGGCCCCCGGGGCTCGGTCAACCCGAACGTCAACACGCCCGCGCCGAACGCGGCCGACGTGCAGGCGACGTTGCCCAACCCGGTGCGCACGGCGGTGCACGCGAACATCGAGCGCTTCAACTCCCGGCTCGAGCAGGCGCTGGGCCACGACGCGATGAGCATGGCCCGTGGCCGCACGCCGGTGCGCGAGGGCGACGTGCTGACCGACGCCCAGCAGACCGAGCTGCGCAACGCGGCGACCGACTTCATCAAGGACATGCCCCTGGGCGCGCTCGACCCGACGCTCGCCCGCGAGGTGCAGAGCCGCCTCGAGTCCCGCGGCGTGCAGGTGCGCGACATCGCCAGCACGAGGCTGGGCGACCTCGGTGACATCGGCGCCGACATCGCGAAGGACCTGCTCAAGGACCTGCGGAGCAACTCACCCGCGGCCTTCTATGGCCTGGCGGCCGGCGCGGCGGTGGCAGCGGGCTACGCGGCGTGGAGCGGCGGCAGCGCGAAGCTCCAGAGCCTCGGCATCAAGCCCGAGCTCAAGGCGAAGTTCTTCGACGACCAGCTCGAGGTGAAGCTGCGCGGCGACTGGCAGGCGCACTTCAAGGACTTCAAGCCGTCGGCGACCGTCACCTACAACTACACGAACGACGCCTGGCGCCTGTCGGCCAGCGCCACCGTCGACTCGGGTGGGCTGTCGCGCATGGGCCTCAACGGCTCGTACACGACCGACACCCTCGCGGCGAACGCCTACGTCAACGCCAACCGCAGCGGGCTCGAGAACATCGGCGGCAGCGTGGTGTACCGGCCGAACGACGACTTCCGCCTCTCCGCCGGCGTCGATCACAACTTCCAGACGAACCGCACCACGGCGAACGCCGAAGCGGCGTGGCGGGTGCGTGACAACGTCGACTTCGCGCTGTCGGCGAGCCACGACAGCCGCGGCGACTCACGCGTCGGCGTGGGCCTGCGCGTCACCTGGTAACGCTCCGTCACAGGGCTGTTGCAGCCGTTCGTCGGCTGCCAGAACTCCACGGCACCCTGACAGTCCTGTCGTGCTAACTCGTTCGCTCAACAGCGACGCGTGGATCGGTGTGCTCGCGATCGGCAACCATGCGCCGCACGGCCCTGAGGCCGGCCCACGAGGAACGAGATGGCTTTGGCGTTGCACCAGCGCCCCGACGTGCGAGCCGGCTGGCTGGTGGTGGCGCTCATCTCGACGGGGTGCGTGACGGTCTACCAGCCGCTGGTGGGCCTGCAGCGCCCCATCGCCATCGACCCGAGCTGGTCGAACACCTTCGCGGGCACGAAGCTCCACCTGCGCTGCCACCAGGCCGACGGCGTCGAGGCCGACGTGCTGTGCCGCAACCTGCGCACGGCGTTTTCGAAGCAGGGCGCCGCCGTCACCACCGAGGTGGTGCGGCAGCCCGGGCGCTCGGCGATGGCGCCCAACGCCGACCCACCGCAGTACGTGATGGACATCACCTCGCGGCGGGTCGGGCAGAGCGCCAGCGCGCTGTCGGCGGTGCTCTGCATCATCACCTTCACCATCGTCCCGCAGGTCGAGGAGTACAGCTTCGCCCAGGACGTCACGGTGCGCGACGCGCAGGGCTTCATCCTCGCGCAGCAGACGTTCCACGAGCGCTTCGTCGAGTCCTTCGGCGTCGGCGTGTGGGCGGTGAATGGCCTGCTCGACCTCCTCGTGCGCCCGAAGGAAGAGCAGGTGACGGGCGATCGCTTCAAGGAGGAGTTCTCGAAGGACCTGCACGGCCACCTGGGCCAGGTGCTCTACAACGCCAGCGTGCGCGCGAGGGTGATGCGCAGCTTCGAGCCCGACGCCCCAGCGAAGCCCGCCGAGAAGCCGAAGGGAGCCGCGCCATGAGGGGGCTGCGTGCGCTGGTGGGGTTGCTCGGCCTGTCGGGCTGCGTGCTCGACCCGCGCTTTCTGGCCGACCCGGTCGTCTTCTCGAACCGCGCCGAGCGCCGCAGCCTCGACTGTACGCGCCTCTCGCAGCTCGAGGCCTTCGAGCGCTACCCGGGGCAGGTGCCGGCGCCCCAGGCGCGCACGCTCGCCAGCGAAGACACGACGGTGCTCACCTGCGCGCCCCGCTACTTCGGCATCGACGAGCGCCCGGCGCGTGACGAGGCCATTCTGTCGACGTTGCGCGAGCAGGTGGGCGCGCTGGCAGACCAGGCCCGGGCGCTCCATGGCCGCGAGGCGGTGTGGCACGTCGACGCGTTCTACCCGTCGCTCCCGGTGGCGCAGAAGATCGCCGTCGCTGCGCGCACCACCCTGGCCGAGCGGGGCCTCACCGTGTCGAACCGGGTGCCGACGCTGGCGGCCGGCGACGTGGCGGTGCTGGCCACGCTGCCTCCGGCCGAGGTGTACGCGGCCGCCTGCCGGCGCTCGTTCGAGACGAGGGTGCTCGAAGGGAACGACGTCTTCCTCGGGGTGATGATCGTCGACGCGAGGGAGACCATCCTCCACGGCGGCGTGTGCAGCGAAGGCGCCTGGCGGTGGCTGCCATGAGGGCCGCGGCGTGGAGCGTGATGGCGTTCGCGACGGTCGCCCTGTCGGCCGAGCCGGTGGACGTGGACCTGAAGGAGCGGCAGCTCGAGCTGCTGCGGGCCGAGGTGGCGAGCGAGCTGCAGCTCCAGGCCGCGGGCCTGCTCGACGAGCTCGTCTACGGGTGGACGCAGGAGCCTCCCTTCACCGTCGACACGCCCGTGGTGCTCACCGGCGTCACCGTGCCGGTGTCGCTGGGCACCGGCCTCGAGGCCTACCTCGAGAACCACCTCGCCTCGCTGGTGACGAAGAACCCGAAGTCACGCGTGCAGCTCGTGCACTGCCCGGCCTGCTCGGCGTGGGTGGTGCGCTCGGGGCCCGTCGGTACGGTGGTGACGCGCGGCTTCGACGACCCGCAGGCGCTGGCGCAGGGTGGCCTTGCGCCCGGCGGAAAGCACGCCCTCTTCCTCGACTTCGAGGCCGAGGGCGCCTCGCTGGTGCTGCGCGCCCGGCTCACCACGCTCGATCCGTCGCTGCGCATCGTCTCGGCGCGCACCCTCACCACGACGACGTCGACGCCGGCGCTGCTGCGCTCGGGGGAGCGGCTCGTCAGCGCGCAGGAGGCCCGCAAGGAGTACCTCGAGGCGCTGGGCGGCCGGGGCCTGTTCCTGGTGCCGGTGCGCTTCGGCGTGCGGGCCTACGCCACGGGTACCAACTCGAACGTCGGCAACGTGCCCTTCCTGTGGCTCTCGACGGGCCTCGAGGCCGCCTTCAGCCAGGCCCGCGCGTGGACGGCGAGCATCAACGCGGGCTTCTCGTGGCTGCCGCAGTCGCACGTGGCGGTGATGGCGCAGGGGCGCATCTCGCGGCTCCTCTCGGGCAGCTCGACCTCGCTCACCTGGCCCGACCTCTACGGCTTCTTCGGGGCCGGCGTCATGTTCGGCCAGGGCCGCAGCATGCTGGCCTTCCGCAACACGAACCCCACCATCGACGACATCATCAACACGAACACCAACAACGAGCCGCGCGCGACGCTGGGGCTGTTCTCGCTGGGGCTCGAGCTGCGGGTGAAGAACCGCATCAGCCTCATCGCCTTCCTCGAGACGCTGCCGGCCATCGAGATCACCGACAACATCGGCACGTACGTGAACCTCCTGATCCGCTTCCAGTCGTTCGGCGTGGAGGTGTCGTTCTGCTTCTGACGCGCGCCCTCGTGGTGGGGAGTCTCTTCGTCGCGCTCCCGGCGCTGGCGCAGCGTGAGTCCACGCGGGGGGCGCTCTCGCGCCTCGAGGAGTCGCTGCCCAGGCGGCTCAACGACGGCGTGTTGTCGCTGAAGGACGTCGTGCCGGCCCTCGTCGTCAGCACGCTGCCGGCCTTCGAGCAGACGCGCGCGTGGTTCCCCGCGGCGGCGGTGACGAGCCTTTCGCGCGTGCTGGGGCCGGGCTCGCTGCGGGCCTGTGAGGCCTGCATGGCGCAGCGCCTGCTGGTCGAAGACGGCCGGCTCGAGCAGGTGGCCAGCAGCCTGTCGATTCAAGACCTCGCGCGGCTCGACGCGGTGACGCGGGGCACCTCGGCGCCGGCGGTGAGCGCCATCTGGCTGGACGAGACGGCCGAGGGCGTGGCGGTACGCATCGTCGACCTGCGCAACGGCCGCATTCTCATCGCCGAGAACGTCGACGCCGCGCTCGCCCAGCAGGCGGCGAGCCGCGAGCGCGTCACCCAGGCCGAAGAGTACGAGCGCCGGAGCCGGGGCGACGCGTTGGCGCACCTCTTCGTCGACGTCGGCTTCCTGCCCCAGCAGCACGTCTCGCTCGACTGGCTCGAGCAGTGGGGCCCCGACAACTGCAACCTCTCGGGCTTCACCGCGTCGGTGTTCGACCCGCTGCTGGGCCTGGGCGCGAGCTACTTCCGCGTGATTCCCCCGGCCTTCAACCTCATGGTGGGCGCGAAGCTGCTGGTGAGCGTGCCCAACGCGCTCATCACCGCCATCAACCCGGATCAGCCGACGCCGTTCCTCGGCGACAGCCTGTTCACGGGCGTCTTCATGGTGCGCGTGCCGCTCTTCAAGACGAACTACGGCCTGGTGGCCTCGGTCTCGACCAACGGGCGGGTCGCCGTCGGCATCTCGCTGCTCAACTTCTCCTTCCTGCCCTTCCTCCCATGAACCGACTGCTCCCGCTCGCCGTCGCCCTGACGCTCTCGTGCACCGCGAGGAACTACACGTACTACCTCATCGATCCACCGGCGAAGCGCACCGCCGCGCTCAAGGAAGAGGACACCCTCGTGCGGCCCTTTGGCTACGGGTCGACGACGGTGATGAAGGTGCGGTGGAACGACGGCAAGGTGCTCACCGAGGTCGACGTGCCGGTGCTGGCGAGCGGCCAGCGCATCGTCATCGAGCACGGCGCGGGGAACTCGGGCATCAAGACGATCGCCCCGATGCGGGTGGTGCCTCCGCCTCCGACGAAGGCCGACGCGGCGCTCGTCGAGGCGTACCGGGCGCGTGGCCTCAAGGTCGACGAGGGCGCACCCGACGTCAGCCTCACCCGGGCGCTCTCCCTCGTGCAGGAGGCGACGAAGGCCGGCAACTTTGCGCTGGCGCTCGAGTGGTGCGAGACGGTGCTGCAGCGCTACCCATCGCACCCCGAGTTCCTGCGGGCGAAGGCGTCGCTCGTGCTGATGCTGGGCGAGCGCGACAAGGCCATCGAGCTCTACGAGGCGGCCGAGGCCGTCGAGAGTGACCCTGCGGTGCGCAAGAAGCTCGAAGAGCTCCGCAAACAACAACCCTGACGTTTCGCTGGAGGACGTGATGCAGCTCCTTGGAATCGCGGTGCTCGCCTTCATCGTGTGGTTCGGCTTCGCCGAGCGCGACGCCACGCGCGCGGTGTCGGCGTTCGACCTGCACGCGCTGGTGATGGTGGTGGTCGGCTCGTCGTCTGCGGTGCTCCTGTCGTCGTCGGCGCGCAACGCCCTGCGCACACTGCTCGCGCTGAAGGAGCTCGTGCCCGGCCTGCGCTCGTTCCACGCCACCACCGAGGCGATGGAGACCGAGCGCGAGCAGCTCTGCAGTCTCTGGAAGGCCGGCCAGCGCGCGCAGGCCGTGGGGCTCGCCGAGAAGAGCGCGTTCTCGTCGACGAAGCACACGCTCGAGCTGCTGCTCCAGCGGGCCAACGAGGCCTCGAGCGCCAAGGTGTTCACCGAGCTGCGCCACGACGAGATCAGCGACTGGCAGCCGGCCATTCACACCTGGGAGATGCTCTCGAAGCTGGGCCCGGCCTTCGGCATGGTGGGCACCATCACCGGCATGATCCAGCTGTTCCGGAACATGTCGTCCGAGAACCTCAACATCGGCGCGGCCATGTCGCTGGCCCTGCTCGCCACCTTGTACGGGGTGGCCTTCGGCGCCGGCATCGCGGGCCCCATCGGGCACTTCTGGAACGGGCTGCTCGACGAGCGGCTGGGCCTGCTCGAGCGCTGCGAGAAGAGCGTGAACGAGCTCGTGTCGCGCGGAGTGGGGGCCTGACATGCGCCGCTCGAGAAGCGTCGGCGAGGAAAGCTGGCTCTTGAGCTACGCCGACCTCATCACCAACCTCCTGCTCTTCTTCGTCGTGCTGCTCACCGCCGCGAACCTCTCGAAGGGCCGCATGCAGCAGATCGCCAGGAGCCTGTCGGGCGCCGAGATGCCGCAGAGCCTCGAGTCGATTCGCAAGGAGATCGACGAGCGCATCGCCGCGCAGAACCTGAAGGAGCTCGTCAGCACCACGGTGACGAACGACGGCCTCGAGATGTCGCTCAACTCGGGCCTGGTGTTCGACTCGGGCAAGGCCGTCATCCGTCCCGAGCTCGAGCCGGTGGTGGTGAGCATGCTGAAGACGCTCGAGCCCTACGGCGGCAAGTACAGCTTCGCGGTCGAGGGCCACACCGACGCGAACCCGGTGGCCGCGGGCGGCGCGTTCTCGTCGAACTGGGACCTGGCGGCCGAGCGCGCCATCGTGGTGCGCGAGCGGCTCGAGGGCGTCGGCATTCCGCGAACGCGCATTCGGGTCGAGGGTTACGCCGACACCAAGCCGCTGCCCGAGGCCGAGCTGAAGGGGCTGTCGGTCGAGCAACGCAACGCGAGGCTGCGGCGCGTCGTCGTGAGGATCTACTGATGCGAACCACCTTCCTCCTCGGCCTGGTGGCCGCCAGCGCGCTCGCCCAGGGCCAGCCGTCGTCACCGCCGCTCCCCGGGCTCGGTGCGCCCGCCGCCGCGCCGCCGCCCGTGGCCACCCCGACGCCGCCAGGCCGCACCATTCCGCCGCAGATGGTGCTCGAGGTGCGCGAGCTCGAGCGGCTGTTCGACCAGGCGCTCCTGCGCGACTGTGCGCCCGAGCGCTGCTCGTCGAAGGGCTGCGTGTACAAGGAGCACCTCGCGGTCGACCTGCCGCCCAGCACCACCTCGCTCCCCGGCCTCGGCGCCGGTGACGGCCCGGGCTCGGTGCCGGCGCAGCTGTACCTCACGCAGGCGCGCTGTGAGTTCACCCACGAGAAGTCGGTGCCCGTGCGCGACGTCGAAGCGCTGGCGCGCCGGCTCGAGCAGCGGCTGTCGAAGGGCTTCCTCAAGGTGACGGTGTCGCGGCAGGTGCTCGACCCCATCAACCCGTCGCTCGCCGAGTCGCCGCCGCCGAAGGACGACAAGCCGGCGCCGAAGGAGGAGCCGAAGCCCGAGCCCGTCGCGCCGCCGCCCCCGCCGAAGTGGGACGCCGAGGTGGCCTTGCGCGAGCTGTGGCAGGCGCTGCTCCCCCACTTCAGCTGGATGATCGCCGTCTTCCTCGCGACGCTGGCCACCCTCGTCATCATCTGGGCCGCGCGCCGGCTCGGGAAGGAGACGCTCGAAGAGAAGGCCATGCTCGCGCAGCTCACCCAGCCACCCGCGCCGGCGCCCGAACCGACGCCCGAGGCTCCACCCGTCGACGCCGACGCGGCCTTCGTGGCCGAGCAACAGGGCGCCTGGGCCAGGCGCATCGCCGACACGCCGCTCGAGAAGGACGACGCGCTGGTGGGCCACCTTTTGCGCGAGTGGCTGCGGCAGGGCGAGTTCGCGCTGCTGGCGAAGGCGACGGTGCTGTTCGGCGACCGGCTCTCGTTGGCCTTCCAGGCCGATCCGACGTTGACGGCGAGGAAGGCCGAGCTGGCGCGCTTCCTCCAGGCGATGGACGTGGCCTCGCTCCCGACCGACGCGCAGTTCTTCCGCACGCTCAACCAGAACGCGGTGGCCGCCTCGCTGCTCGCCCAGCCCGACACCGAGGTGTACCGCAGCCTCTCGGACGAGTTCGGGAGCGCGGCGGTGGTGCAGCTCGTCGAGAAGCTCCCACCCAGGCAGGGCGCGCTGCTGTTCGCGCTCACGCCGATGGACCGGCAGGACGAGGTGGCGCGGCTGCTCCCCTACCCGCTCAAGGTGGGCCTGGCGCACCAGCTCCTCTTGTCGAACCGCAGCAGCAAGCACGAGCGCGCGGCGCTGTTCGAGGCCGTGGGCAACGCGCGCGAGGGCCGGCCGCTGAAGAATGGCCACGCGCCGGTGGTGCTCGACGTCGTCGACCAGGGCCAGGAGTTCGACGCCGCGGGCGCGCTGTCCATCCTCCTCGGGCACCTCGAAGACGCCGACCGCCGCGGGCTGTTCGAGAAGGCGCTGTCGGGCGACGGCTTCCCCGGGTGGTACGAGCGCATCCTGTCGCCGCAGATGCTGCTCAAGGTGCCGCCCGAGCAGCGCACCGATCTGTTGCTCGAGGTCGACGTGAAGGGGCTGGCGGCGTGGCTGTCGCTGCAGCCGGCCTCGCGTCGCGAGCAGCTGGTGGGCCCGCTGTCGGCCTCGGTGCAGACCGCGCTCAAGGCCAGCATGGCGTTCGCCTCGCGCGCCGAGCAGCTCGAGCTGGCGAAGAAGGGCCAGGCCGAGCTGGTGTCGTCGGTGCGGCGGCGCATCGCGGGCGGCACGCTCTCGTTCCCCGAGCTGGTGAACTGACGATGCGCGCCCGGGTGCTTTCGCGTTCGCTGCTGCTCGGGCTCTGGGCCCTGGGGGCGGCGTGCACCAAGGTGCCCTTCGTCGACATCAACGCGGCCTTCACCATCGCCGACGTCAGCTGGTTCGACGACGAACGAACGATGTTCGTCTTCTACCAGGTCGACGCCGAGCAGGGGCTGGGCCCCGACTCGCTCATCGAGCTGCGCTACCGGACCGACGACGTCTTCGTCGACTGGACGCCGCTGGAGCAGCTCCCCGCGGTGCACACGCACCTGCCCGCCGACTGTGGCCCGCGCTCGAAGTGCGGCAGCTGGAGCCTCGCCGTCGACAAGGTGCCCCGCGAGGTGGCCTTGCGGCTGCGGTACCACCGGAGTGGGGTGTTGAGCCTCAACGCCGACGTGGCCTTCAACGCCATCGGGCCGGGCCCCGCCCACCTCGTGCGCAGCCTCGCGGTGTACGGGGTGTTCGACGAGACGAACACCCGCGTGCAGTGGCGGGCGCGGCACCAGTTCCCCACCATTCGCAACGAGCAGGCCACCGCGCTGGGCCTGCGCCGGCAGTTCACCATCAGCGACGTCGGCCATGGGCAGCTCGGCCCGATTCCGAGCGACAACCTGTACGGCTACGCAGTGGCGCCGGTGTGCCCCGCGGGCTTCACCCCGCTGCCGTGGGAGCCCAGGCGCACGACCGACCGGGCCTTCTTCGAGCCGCTGGCCCTGCCCCTCGCGGCGTCGGACAGCGACGTGCTGTGCGCTGCCGCCACGGTGACCGACGCGCTCGGCGAGCTGACGGTCGCGGCGATCGCCCGCAAGAACCCGCAGACGAAGCCCGCCTTTCCGCTGCTCCGCAGCCCGATTCGAGACGCCGACCCGGTGGGCTGGGTGCTGCGCCCCTGCAACCGCGTCATCAACGACGCCCACCTGGCGATGCAGGTGCAGCGGCTCCAGCTCGAGGGCGCGCCCACGCTGTGCACCGACGACTTCACCTCGACCGACTTCGTCACGCGCCTCACCGGCGAGCTGAAGGCGCGCATCGACCGCCTGCGAACGCCCGGGCGAGACCTCGTGCTGGTGTTCGCGGTGCATCGTGACGACACCACGGGGCGCCTCAACCGGGCCATCGAGTCGGTTCTCGAGCAGGTGCTCGTGCCGGAGCGGGACAAGTCGACGCCGCGCGTGGTGGGCGCGTTCC
Source organism: Myxococcaceae bacterium (assembly GCA_025459425.1). GTDB lineage: Bacteria > Myxococcota > Myxococcia > Myxococcales > Myxococcaceae > Xiheimicrobium. Next base: position 23,918 of record JALOQF010000003.1, read on the forward strand.
TCTTCGACAGCCTCTCGTGGCGGCTCACCTCGCCGACGCTCAAGCCGCTGGTGCTGTGGTGCCCGTCGGTGCGAGTCACCATGGCCGACCTCGACCTCGTGCAGGCCTCGTCGGAGCAGGACTGCCCCCTCCAGCCCGACGCGCCGCCGTTGAACCTCGGGCCCTTCAGCTTCACCCAGCTGCCGATTCTGCCGACGCGGCCGCAGTACGAGAACTTCGTGATGAAGTACTCCGACGCCAACACCGGGCGCGTGACGAAGCTCTGGTTCCGCGCGCCGGAGCGCTCGGCCGGCGCCGAGAACCTGCTCGTCGGTGAGGCCGGCGTGGTGACGCGCCTCAACACCGAGGTGGTGGCCGCCGCCGAGGCTGACGCCTTCTCGTTCTGCGCACCCGCCGACGAAGCAGGGACGGCCTCGGTCGGCCGAATCGTGGCCCAGCCCATCAACCCGCTCGGCGCCATCGAGCCCGTCTCGACGCTCCCGCGGCGGCACCAGGAGTCGCCCTCGACGCTGTACGCGCTGGGGCTCATCTGGGAATCGCCGTTCCTGGTGAAGATGGAGTTCGAGACGCGCGTGGCTGGCGCGGCGACGGCGCTCGGCATCACGGTGCCCTTCGGCATCGCTGGCAACGGTGAGCGCTTCCTCGGTGAGGAGCAGTGGCGCCAGGAGACGTTCCCCCTGGCCGATGCGCTGACGCAGTGCACGCGCTGGTGCGACCACCCCACGTTCGACTCGGCGGGCGTGTACCAGCCCGCGGCGCCCTTCCGGCTGGCGTTCGCCCAGCAGTGCTACCGACCGCGCTTCCCCGTGCCGACCGGAGGCGGCTTTCCGGATGATCCGTGAGGCGGCCCTCTTCCTCGTCGTGCTCTTCGCCGCGACGACGTCGTGGGCCGCCGAGCCCGATGGCGGCGTGCCGACGAAGGCGCCGGCGCCCGACACCACGCTCGAGCGCTACCGCACACCGCTCGAGGCGCTCACCGAGCGGCCGATCGGCGAGGCCTCGCGGGCGGTGCGCTTCGACTGGCGGCGCTCGCGCATCGGCTTCGGCGTGCTGGGCTCGAGCGTGGTCGAGCTGAACAACTTCTCGAGCGCGCGCATCGGTGGCTACGTGCGCAAGGCGCTGGGCAGCTTCATGCTCGAAGGCGCCGTCTCCTACGTGCACACCTGGGGGAGCTTCGCGACGCAGCAGCTGTCGCTCACGCCGTACCGGCAGTTCGCCCGCCCCAGCCGGCTCGAGGTCGACGTCAACCTCTCGTACGCGCTCGCCGAGGGCGTGGTGACGCCGCGCGTGTCGTTCATTCCTCCGGCCGAGCTCGTCTTCAGCGTCACCGCCGGGGTGCGCTACCTGTACTACTTCGGCTCCCTCACCGGCGTGCCGGCCATCGAGGTGCTGGGCGCGCTGTTCAATCCCGCGATCAGCGATCGCGAGGCCGACAACCTCGAAGGGCAGCGGCTCCCGGGCATGCAGATCGCGCGCACGCGCTACAGCGTGCTGACCGGGTTTCAGCTCGATCTCTACCTGCGCCCCGGCATCGCGGTGACGCCGCGGGTGCTCCTGGGCCTCCCGGTCTTCAGCGGCGTTCCCGGCTCGGGCCTCACCTTCTGGTGGGAGCTGTCCCTGGGGGTCGGAGCGGCGCTGTGACGGCTGCGCTCCTCTCGCTGCTGGTGCTGTCGGCCGAGCCCACGGTGGACGAGCTGCCGAAGCAGACGCTCGTCTTCTACAACGCCCGGCTGGCGCAGCGGTCGAAGAAGCCCACCGAGGTCTTGACGCTCTGGCTCCTGCGAAACGCGCTCGTCGACGCAGGCCAGGCCGGTGTGCACGACGGGCCCTTCCGCTCGCTGGTGTGGGCGGCCACCGGAGCGCTGGGCCTGTGCCAGGACGGCGTGGCGAAGGACGAAGACGCGGGCGGCGCGGGGCTGTGGCCGCTCGGCCTCCACAACCACGTGCTGACCGCGCGGCAGCCCGAAGACCTGCCCCAGCCGTGGAACGCCTTCGACGTCGGGCGCCAGCAGCGGCTGGTGTCGTTGTCCGACGTGCTGTCCGACGAGGAGCTCCAGTCGGTCACCTTCTCGCAAACGGCCTGCCTGCTCCCACGGCTGGTGCTGTTCGAGTACGCACTCGACCCCTTCGCCGAATTGGAAGACCGCCAGGTGCAGGGCGCGATCATGAAGCGGCTCCTCACCCGCGCGCTCAAGACCCTCGACCGGAAGCTCGTGACGACGACGGCGGTCGTCGAGGCGCGCCTGTTCGACCTCGACCTCGCGCTGGCCGAGCTGCGCGGGCGCAAGAAGCGCGAGGTCGCGCTCGACAAGGCCGAGCAGGTGCGGGGCCAGGAGATGTCGGCGACGGCGGCGAAGCAGGCGGGGCAGCAGGCCGCGAAGGCGCTCGACGACCCGGGCCAGCAGGCCTTCCTGAAGAAGGCGCTCACGTGGAGAGCCGACGAGTGGCTCACGCTGTCGCGCCAGCGCCGCGAGTTCCTCTTCTCGAAGGCACGCCCTGAAGCGACGGACGCGCAGGCCCTCACCGCGCTCACCTTCGACATCGTCGACACGCTCGTCGCGCGCGAGGCCGGTGACGAAGCGATGGGCTGGCTGGGTTTCCTCACGAGCGAGGCCGAGAAGGAAGCGGTGTACGAGGGGCCACGCGGCGAGCGGCTGCTCGCCCTGCCCGACGGCTCGGGCTTCCGGGAGCGCTCCGTCATCGCGCTCCACCGCGGCACCCGGCAGCTCGAGCGTGGCGCCCTCGGTGATGCGCTGCGCAGCTTCGCCTTCGCGCTCGCCAAGTCGGACACCTCGCGCGAGAGCGGCACGGTGCACGCGCTCGCGCGCCGCTGGCTGTCGTACGTGCTGTCGCGCTTCCAGGCCTCGGCCGAGGTGCTGGCGACGCTGAAGGCGCTGGTCCCCCGGCAGGACTTCAACCCCATCATCGAGGAGCTCGTCTGGGCCGCCGCGCTCCGGGCCGACGGGCCGTCCTTCGACCGGCTCGCGGCGAGCGCGCAGCGCGGCGGAGCCTTCGATTCACGCCTGGGCCGCCTCGAGCTGCTGGCGCACGGCAAGCCCGCCGACCTCGTCGCGCAGCTCCAGGCCTCGGCCGCCGAGGCGCCCTACGAGACGTTGCGCTTCTCGCGCCAGCTCATCGAAGGCCTCGAGCGTGAAGAGGCCGAGGTGCGGCGCTCGAACCGGGGCCTGCTGCAGCAGCTCGTCGGCTTGATGGACGTGGTGGCGACGCTGGTGGGCAACTCGAAGACGAACGAGCGCCTGGCGCGAGAGCTCGCAGGGCGGGCACAGGCGATGCTCGAGGCGATGGGCCAGAGCACCGGCCCGAAGGGTGAGGTGCGGGCGCTCGCGCTCGGGCACTCGGCGTTCGCCGGCTCGTTGCGGCTGGCGCCGTCAGACCCGCTCCCCTGGCCCTTCGCGCCCCCGCAGGTGGAAGCGCCGCCGGTCTTCACGCCGCTCGAGCTGGTGCCGGTCGAGTGGCGCGACGCCGACGGACAGCTCGTGTTCGGCTGGAGGATCACCGAGTGACGGCCGAGCAGAAGGCCCAGCTCCGGGAGACGAAGCGACGCCTGCGCGAGCAGCTCAGCGCCGCGCGGGAGCGGGCGAATGCGGCCGTCGACGCCAACCCGGCCCTGGTGAAGGCGCGCCGGCGGCGCCGCATCCGCCGGGCGCTCACCGTGGCGGCGCTGCTGCTGCTGTTGCTCTTCCTGCGCTGCGAGGGTCCACCGGGACAGGGCCCGGCGCCCGACGCAGCCACCGCACCGAAGCCAGAGCCCAAACCGCTGGTGAAGGTGCCCCCGAAGAAGCCGGTGGCGAAGAAGCCCGTCGTCGCGAGCCGCGCCGTCGAGCGGCCCGACTTCGACACGCCAGCGCGCCCACAGGCCGCCTGGCTCGACGGCTTCCGCCTGCAGGTCGCCGCCCGCAGCCCGCGTCTGTCTCGCTGCTTCATCGGCGCCGAGCGGCCCGGCGCGCTGCGCTGGACATCGCTCGTCTCGACCGGCACCGGCGCCGTCGGGAGCCACGAGTTCGAAGCCCACGGCACGAGCGTCGACTTGACGAAGGAACAGCGCACCTGTCTCGAGGCAGCGCTCTCGTCTCCGGGCTACGGGCTCGAAGGCGCTCCGACCGAGGGCCTGCCGCAGCGGGTCAGCCTGGTGCTCGAGTTCTGACGTCCTTCACAGCGGCAACGCGCGGTCGAGGATGTCGGGCCTGATGTCGTTCACCTGGCCCCACGTGGCGTTGAGCCTGTCGAGCCCCGGCGTCGGCCCGAGCTGGTTGATGTGCACGCCGAAGTCGAAGCGCAGCACGTCGAAGTTGAAGTACGGCAAGAGGAGCCGCAGCCCGAAGCCGGCCGTCGCTTGAAGCAACGGTGAGCGGTCGAACGCCGAGCCCACGTCGGTGAAGAGCACGAAGCCGAGCCAGGTGCCCAGGACGAAGGCGATGGGCCGCGTGCGGTACTCGACGTTGGCCAGCACGAGGTTGCGGCCGGTGAACTGCTCCGGGAAGGTGCCGCGCAGGCCCTGCGAGCCGCCGAGCAGCACCTGCCGGTTGTTGAGATCGTTCCAGCGCAGGTCGACCAGCACCCGCGTGACGAAGCGCCCGCCCTGGAAGAGGGGCGAATAGTTGAGCAGCTCGGCGGCGAAGCGCTCGTTCGCCGTTGGCAACCCCGGCCTCAGGCGCGCGCCTCCCGAGGCCGTCAGGGAGAAGAGGTTGTCCCACCGATAGAAGCGGTAGCGCGCGGTGCCGCCGACCTCGACGAAGGGCTGCGTGGTGAGCGGCGACGGAAACGCCCAGCGCGCGCCGGCGCTGACGCGGAAGCCGAGCTGCTGGTCTTCCGATAGCTCGAAGGTGTCGAGGTTCTTCAGCACCCGGAAGTCGTTGCTGAACGCGGTGGCCAGCCCCTCGACGTACGTCGCGTTCTCGCTGCGCGGCAGGTAGTTGGTGGTGAGCCACGCGGCCTGCTCGTCGGTCAGCCGCGACTCGGCCATCGGGGTGTACTGGCGCACGTACGCCGCCGCGGTGGCCGTGAGGTCGACCTTCACGCGGTCGCCCATGCGGCGCGTCACCACCGCGTCGAAGCCGAGCTCACGCTGGTCGAACTGAAACGGCACGCGCTCGGAGCCCTGCGCGTCGGGGTACGGCAACTGCCACACGCTCGCGCCGCGGAAGATGCGCCGCTTGCGCACGTTCCACGCGGCATCCACGAGGAACCCCCAGGGCTGGTCGAGCGTGATGATGGGGTAGCCGAACAGCACCTGGCCCACCGAGCCCTCCACCGCGCCAGTCTGCCGGTTGAAGACGACGTTCGCGGCCTCGGAGAAGCTGAAGCGTGAGCCGAAGAGGCGACGCTCGGTGAACGACTGCCCGAGCGCGAAGGTGTCGAGGCGCAGCACGGTGTCGATCGACAGGCTCTGCCCCCAGCCGTTGAAGTTCACCTCGACGAGCGTGAGCTGCAGGAACTGGAGCAGCCCGCCGATGAGCGTGAACGAGTTCGACAGCCGCAGGCTCCAGCGGTCCTGGGTGACGACCAGCACGTGCACGCGGCCGTTCGGCGCCTTCGCCGCCACCACCTTCGCCACCGAGAGGATGAAGATGCGCCGCAGGTTGCGTTCGGTCTCGAGCGCGCGGGTGGCGTCGAAGGGCTCGCCCGGCTTCAGCAGCACCTCGCGCCGCACCACCGAGTCGCGCGTCTTGACGTGGAGGACGTCGAAGAGCTTGGGGTTCGTCTCGGGGAAGATCTCTTCACGCTCGACGAAGACCTGGTCGACCTCTTTGCCTTCGGGCGACGGGTCGAGCTCGAGGTCGCGGTGCGCGAGGCCCCAGGCGATGAGCCGCTCCTCGGGGCCCTCGGCAGGCTGCCCCTCGGCCGGCGCAGGCCCCGCAGACACGACGAGCGAAACGAAGAGCGCGAGCGACACCGGGAGCGGCGAGGTTACCCCGAAGTCTCCTCACCGCCCCCGTTTTGGGCCGAGGCTCAGGGCGCGCAGTACCCGACGATGCCCGGGGCGCTCATCACGCACCGCTCACCCTGCAGGCACATCGACGCGTTCGCGCATGGGCGAACACCCGCGTCGGGCATGCCGAGCAACCCACCTCCCCCGCTGCCACCGGCGGCCCCCGAACCGCCTCCAGCGCTCCCGCCCCCCGTGCCTGCGGGCCCGCCAGCCGTGCTTGCGTTTCCACCGGCCGTGCCTGCGTTGCCGCCCGCCGTGCCTGCGTTGCCACCGGCCGTGCCTGCATTGCCGCCCGCCGTGCCTGCGTTTCCACCGGCCGTGCCTGCGTTTCCACCGGCCGTGCCTGCGTTGCCGCCCGCCGTGCCTGCGTTTCCACCTGCCGTGCCTGCGTTGCCGCCCGCCGTCCCGGGGTTGCCGCCCGCCGTGCCGTTCGCACCGCCGTCAGCGCGGAGCGTCGTTCCAGGCTGAAACCGCGTGAAGCCCTTCACCGGAAAGGACACGAGCCCCGCCCCGACGTCGACGGTCAGCTCGGAAGAGGGAATCACGAAGCGGCTGCCATCGGCCTCTTCGACGGAGATCTCGAGGAGCGCCGCCTCCTCTGGTCCCTGCAGCGCCACGGGCAACGTCAGCCGCGCGGGCGTCGCGAACGTCGTGCCCGACGGCCCCCACACGGCGACGGGACCACGCGGTGACGCCGCGATGGCGGCACGTCCCAGCTCGAGGGTGAGCTGGGTGTCGGCCGAGAGCGCTCCGGCCGGAACGGTGAGCCGTGTGCCGGCGAGCTGGGGCTCCTCGCCAGCGCTGACGGAGATGGTGCCGCCGCGTGCTGCCGAGACGAGCTCGCTCTTCACGAAGCGCGAGCCCACGGTGCGGTCGGTGCCACACGCCCAGGCGATCAACGCGGCGCTGGCGAGCAGGAGACTCAAGGGGCGTCTGTGGTGCATGTCAGGAGATCCTCTGTGGTGGTGGCGATTCCCCGGCGGAATCGGTGCCCGTGAATGTCGGCTCACGCGCGCACCTTCATGGGCCTGCGCGGAGCGCCGCGCGTGCCTCGGCTGCGTGGCGACCGTCGGGGTGGGTCTTCAGGTATCGAGCGACCGCCTCGCGCCAGCCCGGCTCGAGGAAACAGCGACGCCAATCGGCTTCATCGGCCCAGCGCGCATCGGTCGCGGCCTCGAGCAGGTCGGCGCGCGCGCGAGCCACGTCACCGGTGCGGCGCGCCAGCTCGGCCCGGAGCACCAGCACTTCGGCGCGCCGCTCCGAGTCCGGGTGCTCGACGAGGAACGCCGTGGCGGACTCGAGCGCCTCGGGCCAGCGGGCCAGCCGTGTCAGCACGTCGACCCGCCCGAGCGTCGCCTCGACGGCGAGGGCTCCGGTCGGAAAGCGCGCGCGGTGGACCGTGAAGTCCTCGAGCGCGCCGGTGAGCCGCCCACCTTCGAGTTGGCGTCGAGCCCGTTCGTACAAGGCCAGCTCGGCGCTGGAGGTCCGCTCGAGCCCGCCCAGCATGGCGAGCGCGGCGTCGAGGTCGTGCGTGTCGCGCGCCTGCGCCAGCACGGCCTCGGGCGTGGGCACCCGAACCCGGCGGGTGGCCGGCACGTCGACCACCACGCCCTGGCCGCCGACGTGGACCTCGTGTCGACCGGGCGCCAGGGGCAGCTCGAGCGGTGCGGGCCCGACCGCGACTCCGTCGACGTCGACCTCGCCGTCCCCCTCGACGAAGAGCGGCACCGATTGGCCTTCGACGAAGCCGGCGAGTGTGCGCGACAGGCTCGCGTCTCCCGGCCACGTCTCTTTGGCCACGAGCCGAATGTGCTTCGCGCCCACCACCACCTCGACGTCGCCGTCGACCGCCCGTACGACGAGCGGGGCCCTCGCCAGCTCGACCCGGCCCTCGCGCACCCGCACCTCGGCGTCACCCACGACCACCACCGTCGCGGCGCGCACCGCGAGCGCCAGCGTGCCCTCGTTGAGCGCGAAGCGGTCGGCGGCGGTGCGCGTCACGTCACTCTCGGCCTCGAGCGCCAGCCGTCGGTGCGCCTCGTCGAGCACCAGGAGTCCCCGACCGGCTCGCGCTCGGTCGATGCTTCCTGTCCGAAAGGCAGCAGCGGCGACGGGCTCCGCCCCCCGTGGCGTGAGTGAGGCCCCCGGCGCAGAGAAGCGCACCGCGGTGTCGGGCCACGGCTGGTACGTCGACCAGACGATGGCCGCCGCAGCGACGAGGGCAGCGACGCCACCGAGCAGCGGGCCGATTGGGACTGGACGCGGCGCGAGCACCCGCGCGCGAACGGCGGGAGCCACTCGCGGCAGCGGCGCATCGGCGAAGTCCGCGAGCGCGGCTGCCAGGCGGTTCGACTCGTCCTTGAGGCGTCTCGGCGCCGTCATCATCGCAGCCCCCGCTTCCTCGCCAGCGCTTCGAAGTCGCGCCGCGCGTAGTGCAACCGGGTCCACACCGTGTCGATGGAGCACCCCACGCGCTCGGCGATCTCGTCTCCTGACAGGCCCTCGATCTCGTAGAGCGCGAAGACTTCGCGTTTCTTGTCACTCATGTGGGCCAGCACCTCGGCGATCTGTCGACGGGTCTCGAGGCGATCGAACGCCTCGTCAGCGGGGGCCTCTCGGCGTGGAGGCTGGCGTTTCCAGAACCCCAGGAAGGCGTCGCGTACGCGCCGCGCCCGGTGCCGGTTGGCCACCACGTTCGCGGTGATGCGGTACAGCCAGGTCGACAGCTTGCCGTGCTGAAAGCTCGCCAGCCGCTTGAAGGCGATGACGAAGACGTCTTGCACGACGTCGTCGAGCTCTCCGTCGGGGACGCCAAGGGCCCGCGCGACCCGCTGAACGAACGGGGCGTGCGTCGAAAACACGGCCTCGAGCGCGTGCGGGTCGCCCGCCTGCGCCCGCTGAGCGAGCACGAGGTCGACCGTGTTTTCGAGGCCTTGCAGAGTTCGCACGGGAAGAGCGGCGTGTATGTCGTCAGCCCCGGACAACCTTCACGGCGAGACGTCGACCCCCACCAGGCCGACGAGGTCGACGGGCGGCGTGGCGTACCGCTGCGAGGTGCCCTCGACGAGCGCGGTCGACCGGCCCCACGGCGCCAGGACCCAGAGCTCGAGCGAGACCTCGAGCCACCGCGCAACCCGCAGCCGCGAGGCGACGCGACCTCCTGCCGTCGGCAGCACCAGGGCCGTCGACGCCTGTCGATAGAGTCCTCCAGCCGGTGTCACACCGGTCACCCGCGCGCCCAGCAGAAGCTCGACGCAGCCCGCGAGCCGCTCGCCGAAGCAGAGGCCGCCAGCACCGAGCACGCTCGACGACCACGCCGTCAAGCTGGCCAGGGCACCTTCAGGCAGCGTGAGACTGCTGACGACAGGCCACCGAGTGAGGCCACGGAGGCCCACGCGCCAGCGAGTCGAGACGGTCGCGGTCACGTCGAGACGCAACGCTGCTGCAGCACCTCCGCTGGCTTCCCACCACACGCCCACGCCCGCTCCGCCCGAGAAGGCGACCGGACGAGCGGCGCGCCCATCGGCTGAGACATTCCCGAGGCCTGTCGCCGCGCCGCGAGCGCTCTGCCTCGACGACGAGCCGCCGACTGAGGAACCTGGACCTGGACTGGCGCCGAGCGACAGCGCGGCATCATCGCCCACACCGGTCACCGAGCGACCTCCGTCGGCGGAGCCCAATGGGGTCGACTCGCCCAGAGCCCCGTCGCTGACGCCTCGGAGCAGAGCAGTCGCGCCCGACGGCCCGTCGCCGCGCGCATCTTCCGTCGAGGAAGAGCCTCCGTCGGCAGCGCCGCGCGGAGCGCCCGATGCCCTGGAGGCACGCACCTCTTCCGTCGATGAAGGGCCTCCATCGCCGCCGCCGCGCGGAGCGCCCGACACCCCGGAGGCACGCGAGTCTTCCGTCGAGGAAGAACCTCCGTCGCCGACGCCGCGCGCAGCGCCCGATGACCCGGAGGCACGCACCTCTTCCGCCGATGAAGAACCTCCATCGCCGCCGCGCGGGGTGCCGGACACCCGCGCGTCCATCGACCAGACACCTCCATTGCCAGCAGCGCGCGCGTCGTCGGTCGGCGGGCGACCTCCGTCAGCCTCGTCCAGCCGGGAGCCAGGTCGCTCCGACGGCGCGACCTCGCCGCGCCGCGCACCCAGGCGCCCCGCCGATTCGGGTTCGACCTCGGGCGTGCGCGAGCGTCGACGCTCAGGCTCGACGGCCGACGGGAGACTGAGACCGGTGAGGTACCGCTGGACGATGGCGAGCCCGAGCGGGGCCAGTTCCTCGCAGCGCGCGGTCAGCTCGCGCGTCAGCACCGGCTGCCCGTCGCGGTGCGCGACGACGACGCGCCACCGCTCCGTGCTCACGGCGACGAAGCGCACGACCAGTGGCTGCGCCGTGACGAGCCCGGCCCCCAGGGCCACCACACGCGCATGCGCTGGACACGACAAGCCCGCGTCAGCGTCGGGCGGTGCCTCGAGCCCGGCCATCACCGTCACCAGCGCGCGCAGCAGCACGCGGGCCGTATAGCAGCGGCCCTGCCCTCACGCGGAGCGCCACGCCACGAACCCCTCGGCGAGGTGCCGGACATCGAGGTCGTCACGCTGGCGCGCGAGGGCTTCGGCCGACCGCACGTACGACTCAGCCGGCGCCGCGGTGCGGTTGAGCTCCCAGACCTCGGCCCACGCCGACAGCAGCCCATGAACCGGCGTCCCCGGGCGGACGTCGCGCCGCAGCGCGCGCGGCAGCACGTCGCGAAACAGCCAGGGTGAGAACCCACGCGCACCGTCCGTGTGCAGCACCAGGCGCGGGGTCGCCTCTCCGTGCCTCCACGCGTGGAACGCCGAGACGTGGCCCTCGACGTCGGTGGTGCCTTCGAGCACGACGCCGCCGGGCACCACCAGCGCCAAGGCCTCCCGTACCAGCGCCCCGACGTCGTCCTTCGTCAGCGCGCGGCCGACGTTGGCGATGCGCACCACCCGCACGTTCCGCACCTCACGCAGCGCATCGAGCCCCTGCCGCAGGTCGAGCGACGGGAACTCGCGCCGCGCCGCCTCGAGCCGAGCGACGTCGGCCTCGAGCCCGACGACGTGATGCGCGGGAAGCGCAGCGGCCAGCTCGGCCGTGGTGACGGCCGACACGCCAAAGCCCACGTCGACCACGACGCCGGGCTGGGCGAGGAGCGGCTGCTCCGAGCGCGAAAGCCAGCGGTCGAACGCGGCGAGCCGGCCGGGCCGCGTCCTCGCCCGCACGAGGGCCTTACTGCCCGATTCGAACGGAGAGCGAGCGCGTGGCGACGGGCGCCGACCCGGCGTTCGCCGACGGAATGAGGCGGGCGCGGGCGGTGAAGGTGCCGTCGAGCTGGAGCCCGTCGCGGTCCGCCAGCGGCAGCTCCGCGTTCCAGGTGCGGCTCTGCCCGCTCGCGAGCGTGACGGAGGTGAGCGCCATGGTGCAGGCCTGCTCGTCGGACAATCGCTTCACCACCAGGCCCGACGACGACACGAGCTCGACCTCGACCTGGCAGCCGGTGCGGAAGTTCCACGTCTGGGACGAAGCGCTGCCGTTGGTGACGGTGAAGGCGACGCGGGCGACGGCGGTCTTCTCGTTGCTGGGGCACGGCGTGGTGACGCAGCGAATGGTGTTGGGCGTGTTGACGTAGCTGGCCTTGTCGAGCGTCACCGAGGCCGTGACGGTGCCGTTGGCCACGGGCACGCGCTTGCCGTCGACGGTGGCGCTGCGGAGCACGAAGCGCTCGCCCCGGCCGGTGCGGAACGCGACGAGGCCCACGCCGGCGGCGAAGGTCAGCTCACTGAAGGCCGGCGGCGCGCAAAACGCCGTCGGGTGCGACACCTGCTCGACGGCGATGGTGCGGGTATCGGTGAAGGCGCCCGCGGGCGTGGCGACGGTGGAGCCAGTCGCGCTCCGGCGAAACCTGGCGCCCGTGCAGGGCTCGCTGCCCACCGACCAGGCCGTCTTCGCGAACCCGAACCGGAGCCACGACTGCCACTGGTTGGTCGACCCGTCCCACCGCATGAGCGTGGTGCTCGACGAGCCGCTGACGCCAACCCACGCGCTCGCGGGCAGCAGCCCCGACAGCTCTCCCATGCCGTTCGAGACGGTGCCGAGGCGCACGGTGCGCGTCGAGCCCTGCGTCGACTCGTACGTCCACGTGTTGCCGGTCTGCATGGGGAACCAGAGACCCGCCCGGCTCGACGAGGTGAGCTCGCCTTCGGTCGTCGCGACGGCCTCGTCGGTGTCGACGTCTTCGGCGCCCGTGAGGCTGCTCGCGTCAGGGCCACACGCGGCGAGGACGAGCACGACGGCGGACTGGAGAAGGCTGCTGTGGCGCATGGTTGGCTCCCACCCGAAGAATGGCGGGTGGCCCTTGCCCAAAGCGCACACTGTCGTCAAGTGTGGGGAGCGCCTTTTTCTCGAAACCTGAGAGCGCCCGCGTCAGGGGTCGATGAGGGCCATGGTGCAGCGCGAGATGCAGACGAGCTTGCCGGCCTCGTCGGTGAGGCGAATTTCCCAGACGTGGGTGGCGCGGCCCAGGTGCAGCGGCGTGCCGGTGGCGGTCACCACGCCGTCGCGCTTGCCGCGCAGGTGGTTGGCGTTGATCTCGAGGCCCACGGCTGCCTTGCCGACCTCGTGGGCGTGCATCCACGCGCCGATGCTCGCGACCGTCTCGGCCAGCACCACGCTCGCGCCGCCATGCAGGAGCCCGAACGGTTGATGCACGCGCCGCTCGACCGGCATGGTGGCGACGACCTTCTCTTTCGAGACTTCCTTCAGCTCGATGCCCAGGTGCTCGGACAGGGTGCCCTTCGAGGCTTCGCGCATCAGCTCCATCGGCGTGCTCATGCGCGCTGAATACCCGTCTCGGCCCCCGTTCTCCACGGACCTGGCGCAAGGCCCTTCCACCCCTCTCGCACCACATGCTACCTGCGGCCGACCTATGGCCGAGCTCGTCTTCCTGCGACGCGGTGAAGAAGTCCTGCGGTTCACCCTCGACAAACCGCGCGTGGTGCTGGGCCGCGGCGAGAAGTGCGACGTGGCGGTGCCGGACCCCGAGGTGTCTCGACAACAGGTCGCGTTGATCACGACCGACAGCGGCGTCGACGTCGAAGATCTGTCGGGCAAGGGCATCGTGGTGGCGGGCAAAAAAGTCAGCCACGCCACGCTGAGCGACGGCGCCGACATCGCGCTGGGCCAGTGGCGCGCCATCTTCCGGGCGAAGACCTCGAGCACCGACGACGACGCAGCCACCGAGATCGGGCAGCAGACCGAGCTGGCGCAGCGCGGCTCCGACGGGCCGCGCATCACCGCGCAGCTGCGGGTGCGGGGTACGAAGGAGACGGTGCACAAGCTGACCGTCGACTCGTTCACCGTCGGCAAGGACTCGAGCAACGACCTGGTGCTCAACGAGCGCTACATCTCGAGCCGGCACCTGAAGGTGGTGCGCCACGAGAACCGCTTCCACCTCTACGATCAGCAGTCGACCAACGGCACGTGGATGGGCCCGGTGCGGGTCTTCGAGGCCGAGATTCCGCTCTTCTCGACGGTGAAGCTGGGCGAGACCGAGATGGTCTTCGAGCCCACGTCGACGACGGCGCTGGCGGCGGGCGCGAAGGGCGGCACCAGCTACGAGGGGCTCGTCGGCAACGACGGTTCGATGCGCTCGCTCGCCGAGATCATCGAGCGGGTGGCGCCCTCGAGCGCGGCGGTCGCCATCTTCGGAGAGTCGGGCACCGGTAAGGAATTGGTCGCCCGCGCGGTGCACAACCGCTCCACGCGCGCCGAGAAGGCCTTCATTCCCGTCAACTGCGCGGCCATCTCGAAGGAGCTCATCGAGTCGGAGCTCTTCGGCCACGAGAAGGGCGCGTTCACCGGCGCCGAAAAGACCCACCGCGGTGCGTTCGAAGAGGCCGACGGAGGCACGTTGTTCCTCGACGAGATCGGCGAGCTGCCGCTGGAGCTGCAGGCGAAGCTGCTGCGCGCGCTCGAGTCGGGTGAGATCAAGCGCGTGGGCGCGGCGCGGCCGATGAACGTCGACGTGCGCATCGTGGCGGCGACGAACCGCGACCTCATGGAAGAGGCGCGCAAGGGCCGCTTCCGCGAAGACCTGTACTACCGCCTCTGCGTGGTGCCGCTGAACCTGCCGCCGCTGCGCAGCCGCAAGGCCGACGTGCCGCTGCTCGCCGCGCACTTCATGAAGCTCTTCACGCCCAAGGGGCAGAGCGTGACGCTGTCGCAGGACGCGCTGTCGAAGCTGGTGGCGCACCACTGGCCGGGCAACGTGCGTGAGCTGCGCAACGTGCTGCACCGGGCGCTCTTGATGCGGCGCGGGCACGCGGTCGAGGCCGGAGACATCACCTTCCAGGCGAACACGAGCCAGGCGCTCCCGCCGATGGACGTCAAGGCACCGATGGCGGCGCCGGTGGCCGGGCAGATCTACGTCCCGGGCCGCACGCTCGAGGAGCACCTGCAGGCGCTCGAGAAGGAGATCGTCCTCCAGGCGCTCAAGCACCACGGGCACTCGAAGGAGAAGGTGGGCCGCGAGCTGGGCGTGGGGCGCTCCACCATCTTCAAGCGGCTGAAGGACTGGGGCCTCACCGGCGGCGAGGGCGAGACCGAGTAAGCCTGGCCACGGTGTAGCGCGCTCAAGTCCTTGAAGGCCGGCGGCTGGGCGCTGGCATCGCGCGTGCGAGGTGGGGCGTATGCCGCCTCGTGCCCCCTGTCGTCGTGTGTCCCGGGCCACGGCCCGCGCGGCTGGTCGTCCACGGCGCGCAACTGCCCTGATTCACGTTCGTTTCGGGGTGGGTAGATCGCCGCGGCCCGCGGGGCGTTGAAAGCCGCCATGACCGCCCTCCCGCCGCTCCATGAGCTCTACCAGCAGCACCGCCAGCGGGCGCTCGCCGTCGTGCGCCGCATCGTGAAGGACTCGGACGAAGCCGAAGACGTGGTGCAGGACGTCTTCGTACGCCTGTACACGAAGAACGTGCACTTCGACGGCAAGGCCGCGTGCACGACGTGGCTGCACCGCATTCTGGTGAACTCGTCGATCAACTCCCTGCGGGCGAGAAAGCGTCGCGGCAAGCTCGAGACGCCGCTGGGTCTGGTGGAAGACCCCGAGGCGCGCGCGGTGGGCAACGAGCGGCACGCGATGCTGATCGAGGCGCTCCAGCACCTGTCGGAGCAGCACCGGCTGGTGGTGACGTTGCGTGACGTGCGCGGGTACTCGTACCCCGACATCGCGCGCATGCTGGGCCTGCCGGAGGGCACGGTGAAGAGCGCGCTGAACCGCGGGCGCACGCGGCTGGCGAAGGTGCTGGCGCAGCAGGAGCCGGCGGAAGATCCCCAGCCCGACGATGTGCGCTGAGTCGTCCTGAGGCGGCTGGCTCCGTCGCGCAGACGGCGACGGCCTCGAGCCCTCCCACCCCGTGGAGGCCGGGAGACGTGAAGGCAGAAGACCGCGAGGTCACGGACGTCCGCGCTGTGGTCGGACCCGACGCGCGCGGCTTCTCGGAATCTGCTCAGCT
This sequence comes from Myxococcaceae bacterium, assembly GCA_025459425.1. Taxonomy (GTDB): domain Bacteria; phylum Myxococcota; class Myxococcia; order Myxococcales; family Myxococcaceae; genus Xiheimicrobium. The sequence goes on from JALOQF010000003.1 coordinate 39,401, forward strand.
TTCGGGTGCACCATGCCCGCGCTCCTCGTCGCCCTCGTTCTCACCACCGGGCCCGGCCCTGCGTCTGGTTCGCCCGCCGACACGCCGGCCAGCCCGGCGCCGACCGACGTGAAGCGACGCACGCCGCTCCCCGTGCCGCCGGCCCCCCCAGACGACAGCGCCACACGTGCGGCGCCAGCGCCTCCAACCCTGGCGCGCACGGCTGCAACCCGAAGAGCGGCGTTCTTCGGTGCCCTCGTGGGTGGGGCCGTCGGGCTCGGTGCGCCGCTCCTCTTGATTCCACTCATGGCCTCGTGTCCCGGCTGCGATCCGACCGGCGCCATCGCGCTGGGAACACTGGCGATCCTCACGTCCATGAGCGGTGCGGTGGTCGGCGACGCCATCGCGGGCGGCGAGGGCTCGGTCGGAGCAGCCGCGGTCGGAACGGTCGCGGGCCTGCTGGCGGCGCTCGCCGTGTCGAGCCTCGTGGGCGTCAGTTCTCCACGACGGCTGCCCGAAGGTGCGGTCGCGGCCACGCTGGTCACCGCGGGCGGCCTCGTCGTCGCAGCGCAGGCCGTCGCGTTGCTGGTTCGGGGAGACGCGCTGGCGGAACAGCCGGTGGTCGCGGCGAAGACGGTCCGAATGGTCATTCCGAGCCTGACGCTCGTCCTGTGCGCGGGCGTGACGGCGCTGCTCACTGGCCTTGCCTGGGTCTCGTCTCCGGCCCTGGGCATCGTGACGGCTCTCGCGCTCGGTGGCCTCACGCCCCTGGCGAGCTGGGGAGCGCACCGGGCACTCGGAGGCCGGGGCTCGGTGCTGGCAGCCTACCTGGGCACCGTCGCGGTCGCGGCGCTCGGCGTGGTCGGCTCGTTCGTCGCGATGGTGATGGACACCCGGATGCCGCGGGCGCCGGGGGACGCGTCGATGGCGCTGCGGACGGGGACGATCGCTGCGCTCGCCGGCGGAAGCGTGCTGGTGGGCGCGCTGGCGGTGCCCGTGGCGCTCGAGCTCAGCCACGGCCTCGAGCTCGAACACACCTCGGCGCCCGACCGCGGCGTGTCGTTGGGCGGAGGCCCCGTGCCTGGCGGGGCCATGGTGACGGTCGGCGCCCGCCTCTAAAGAGCCCTGAAAGGCTGAGGGGAGGCCGCAGGTGGGCAGCAGCCAGAAGCGGGGCGTTGCGGCGGCTCGCCGTCGACCATTCGTCGGGCGTCAGGCTCGCGGCGGGTCCTTCAGGGCGCGATCCTTGAGCGCTACGAACATCGAGTTGGCTCGGGCGCACTGGGCGGGGGTCGAGGCCTGGGCGATGGCGCGACCGACCTTCTTGGAATCTTGCTCCATCTCGAGGGCCGGTAATCCTCGGCCGGTGCTCTCGAGCACCTCGAGGTTCCAGGCCTCAGTGGGCTCGCAGCTCAGCCTTTGGATTGGCGAAGCTGGAGGTCGACCTTCACACAGTCGGCCCATCGGCGGGCTCCGTCGATTTGCGCTTCGATCGCCTGCTGCGCCCCGGCTGGCAACTCGGCGGCGGCCAGGCGTTTCCGAGCCGAGGCGCGCCACGCATCGTCGGGCGCGCACGCGTGCGGCCGGAGTCGCTTCAACCAGGTGTTGACGAGTGCCTCGACCTTCGCGTCGAGGTCGCGACAGTCAGCCCCGTCGGCGCGCCGGTCGAGTTCGGCGAGAATCGGCGCGGCAGCATCGTCGAACGCGCGGAACGTCTCGCTGCCCAACACGGCGGTCACTGCTTGAATGGGCTCGAGTTCGGCATCGACGGACTTTCGCCAGCGGCTGTCGAGGGTGCAGGGACGCAGACCGGCGCTGTTGGAGTTTGCAGTCGGCTTCCTCGGAGCAGCGACTTCAACAGGCTCGGCAGCCACCACCGGCGCCAGCCCGGCGTCGACTGGCACAGCGGGCGAAGGAGCGACGGGTGGCGCTGCGAGCGGAGCCACTTCAGGCCGAGCCGCGACGGTGGCAACTGACGGAGTTCGCAGCGCCATTGCAACCATCGCGGCTCCGGCGCCGAAGACCGCCAGGGCGACGAGAAGAAGTGCGACCGGAGCCTTCGACCGAGCCGGAAGTTCTGGCGGTGCCGCTCGCGGCAGGCGCTGGGTGACGGCATGCTGGGTCTGCCCACTCCCGGGCGGAGGCGCCCTCGGCGTCGACAGCGCCATCAGCATGCGCCGCCCATCGGAGGCGGTGGACGTTTCGACCTCGCTCGCCTGCGGGAGGAGCTGCCGCGCCTCTTCGATGAAGACCCGAATCGAGACGTTGTCTTCGCCGTCTCGAGCGACGCGAATGACGGCCTCACGGCCTTCGGAGTCGCGCGCGAGGTAGAGGATGCCTCCCTGGCCCGAGCCGAGGGCCTCGACGACGGTGAAGCCGTTGACGACGAGGCCCTTCATGGGTGGTTTACGGACATGTCCAGGCGGACATGTCTGAGTTGATGTTGCCCGTGTTGCCGTTGTCTCGTTGGTACTTCGGCCATGGCGCGGTCGGGTCGAGGCCCGGCGAGTCGACGAGAATGGCCGTCAACGTCGCCACGTTTGAATTCTTCGTCAGGGTGTACAGGACTCCGAGAGGCGGCCTCGTCGTGGGCGTCCCGGTGGGGCACACCTTGTTGCCCGCGGCGTCGCGGTAGACGTCCAGTGCCATCTGAGACACCAGCGGAGCCGTCCCGCCAGTCGTCGCCACAGCGCCTCGCCACACTTCAGACATGTCAGCCTGACGTCTCACAGTCAGCGTCCCAGTACCGCCCAGCGCGCCTACTGCATACACAAGGCCGCTCCCGAGGACAGGTGTCGTCTCCTGAAGGGTGCCGATACTCAACGCAGGCGTGAAGCTGGGCGCCCCCAGCGCACCACCGCTCTGAATTTCGATTCGCCCCAGGGTGCTGCCAACTGTGCCAAAAAAGAGCGCACTGGCACCTCGGACAGCCGGCCCAGAATTGGCTGCAGGTGTCGACAGCGTCACCGCCCCACTCAACAGCCCCACAGACGAGGCCTGAAAGAAGCTTCCGTTCCCAACGACTCCTCCTCCTCCTCCTACAAAGTTCGCGCCACCCATGAAAAGGCCTCGAGGTTGCGTGCCGGCTGGCAGCGTTGTGCTGCCCTGGCCCAGCCAGGAGGTGGTGGCAATGCCTGCCTTCCAAAGGATGGTGTCTGCTTCGTAGGCAACGAAGGCCTCGATGCTGGTGCCATTCGGCGTTTGGAGCACGAGTGAGGGCCTGGCTGCAGTATTCGTCGGGCTCGGTGTCGCCACCTCGTAGAAGGGGCACCCCGTGCGGCTGATGGAAACAAAACCCTCCCGCAACCCAAGCGCAAACTCGGTTCCACCGTCGAGCGTCGCCAACGCCATGTCCCCCGTGAAGGGCGGCGGGGACGCCTGTATCTGCGGGCACGAAGTCGCTGCCTGCGCCCCCCCGGCCAGAAGAAAGGACTGCAACTGCGTAGAAGCAGTGCTTCCGCTTCCAGTCGCTGTCGCCACCCAGACGTTGCTAGCCCCCACCACCGGGCCCGCCGTCACCGTGCCGGTTGTCACTGCTTCCCACGCGTCCGTCCCGTTGGGGTTGGTGGCCACCACACGGCCTCCTCCATTCACCATCGGCCGCTCCCGCACCGCCACAACGACGAGGCCGTTGCGCGACACTGCCACGGGCTGAAGCGGAGTCGTGTCGGACGACAAGGTGATGTCCCGCTTCCACCGGTACCGCGTCACTCCAAACGCCATCGACGCCGCTGGCATCGCCACGTTTCCCACCCTGTCCAGCGCCCCATTCACCAACACCGCCAACCCCGACTGCCTCAGCCCGTTCACCGGCACCTGCGCCATGTCCACCGCGAAGCAGAAACACCGGCTCAGCGACGCCGGCCCTAAGTCCACGCACGACGCGCACGCACTCGACGCCACCGCCGTCACCGCCGCCGACGGCACTCCACTCACCATCCCCGTCGTCACGGCCTCTACAGGCGACGTCGTGTCCGTCACCGTCACCGCCACATTCGCCACCTCGTCTTTCTTCCACGCCCCCGTCGCCTGCGCGTCTTCCTGCCCAGCACTCCTCGGCGGTGCAGCCGGCACCACCACCGTCACCATCGGCTGCTGCGTGTCCAACGTCACTCGTCTCTCGGCCACGTACCCTGGCCCCGCATCCCACCCCGCCACGTATACCTTCACCCCGTCAGGCCCGGGCAGCGTCACCGCTTGCGTGTATGTGCTGACGCCCACCCCGTCCCGCGGAATGAAGGTGGCCGCGCTCGCCCCAGGAAACAGCACAGGCACCCGCGATGGCACTGGCCCGCCGTCCCTCGACGTCACCGTCACTTGCAACATCGCGCTTGCCATTCTCGTCGACACGTCCGACGCAGGCTGCGTTACCCGCACGTCAAGCGGCAGGTTGATGCACCGCCCTCCACTCGTCGTCGCCTCGCAGCCCTGAAACCACTCGCACTGCACCGACTCGCATGACGTGAAGCCCACCGCCCGCGTCTGCCTCGTGCTGGCGCTCCACCCGAATGTCACCTCTCCGACGCCCGCGTCGGCCAGGCCTGCGAGAAGGCCCGGCTGCCCACTGACAAGCCCACCGTCGACGCCCCAACTCGTCCTCACTGGAATGGACGGCGGGTTGGGGAATGCGCCCCCGTCTGCCAACAACAGCGTCGCCTCCACTGGCACCTGACTCCCGGCCGCGAAGACGCCTCCGTCGAGGGGCTGCGTCACCCGCAGTTGCCCGTCAACGCACGCGGCTGACGACGCCGCCACTTCACACACCTGCCACGCCGCACACCCGCCGTCGCACGTCGGCACCACCTGACCGCCGCCTCCTGTCCCACCGCCCATGCCGCCCCCGACGGCACCGCCTCCCACTCCGCCGGCCGTCCCGCCACCGACACCACCGGCCGTCCCGCCACCTGAAGCGCCGCCCGCAACCCCACCGGCCGTTCCTCCCGCCGCGCCCCCGGCCCCGCCACCTGCCATGCCGCTGTCGGGCTCGGTGGCCTGACACAGGCCCGAGGTGCAGACTTCTCCTGGATTGCAGTCACCGGCGCTCGTGCACGTGCGGCCGCAGACGCAACCCGACACCAGCGCGACCAGGCCCATCACCACCAAGAGGTTCTTCACGGCAACTCCCCGCTGAGCAGTACGACGCCCCCGCCCCCGGCCGGGACGAACGAGACGACTGGTTTCGATTCACCTGGAGCCAGCATGGTGAGCACGAGGCCCACTGCCGCGGCCGCGGCGCCACCTGACAGCAGCCCGACTCCGACGCCCTGAAGCGTTCGTGCGTTTTGCGCCGCCATCACGTCGGCCCCCACCCTCAGTGCACCACTCTCGTCGAAGGACGAGAGGGCCTGACCCCGTCCCACGACCAGCGCGATGAGGCCAGTCACGGCAAGTGCTCCGCCCGTCACCGCCGTCACGATGCCAACCGGCTTCAGGGGCGAGTCGAGCGCCGGGGGCGGAGGCGGCGGCGGCAGGCTGACTCCGGCGTCTGGCGGAACCACGGGAGTCACCGCGACGACCGCCGGTACGCCCGCATCGGCTGGGGCCGGTGTGACGACCTCGGTTCCCCTCGTCGGGGGCAGGTCGCCCAATTTCAGCTCGGTGACGAGCTGTTGAAGCAGCCCGCGCACCGCTCCGGTCTTCTTCGCGGGAGTCGGAGCAGTCAGCGCCTGGACGCGGCCGAACTCTTTGCCATCCGCACGCACCACGCGGCCCGTGACGACGGTCACCTTGATGCCAATGTCAACGCTCGCGTACAGCCCATAGAGGGCGCCCGCCTTGGTTGCGAAGGCCGTCAGGCAGGCATTCTCGACATCACAGTCGGTTCGTTTGAGTTCTGAGAAAGCCGCCTTCAGCTCCGCCCCACTGGGGAGCTGCACGCCAGCCTTCCGAATCTGCTCACGGAAATCGGAGCGCAGCGCATCGGCTTCGCCAGCCGGATCGCCCCGTGAGAAGTCGAGCGGGAACGGAGCCACGGTCGGAGCCGTCTGTGCCATCGCCGCGACCGACAAGACCGCCCCCACCAACGTCACCAGCCGTCCAACGGTTTCCGTCACGGAATCGCCCTCCTGGCGAGTTCTTCGATCTGCTTGTCGACGCGGGCGCACTCGGCCGACGTGCGCGCGACCTGCGCCGCCTCGTAGATGGGCTCGATGGCCCGGTCTCGCTCGAGCGGTGTCAGCTTCGTTCCTGTCGCTTCCAACTCGCGCAGGTCGCCCTTCACCCGCTTGCGCCAATTCTCATCGGGCACGCAGGTCGGCTGTGGCGCGGCTGGCTTCACGGAAGGTTTCACGACTGGAACGGGCGCTGGCCTCGCCACCGGCGCCAACTCGTCTGGCACCTCGATGGGCTTCGGCTCCGCGACGGGCGTGACCGACGGAGCCGGCTCGGGTGGCGTGACGGGAGCGAGCGGTGCCTCCGTGATGGAAGGCGGTGGCGAACCGCTGTCGGGAGGAGTCAGTCGCGAGGCGACGAACGCGCCAGCGATCGTGAGAAGCACCAACGCGACGAGCACCGTCGAGCGCCGTGACCAGCCCTGCGTGATGCCGGCCCTGGTCTCGAGTTCGCTCGAGCGTAGTCCGAGGTTGTCGGTCGTCGCGGCCGGAGCCTGCGCCGTCGGGAGCTTCTGGGTCGGCGCCGGCAGCAACGGCCCCGGTGCTCTGACGATGTTGGTTCTCGCCCCTTCGAGCTGCGCCTTGATGCGCCCGAGCTGGTCGACCAGTCGCATCGTGCTGGTCGCGCGCGCAGCGGGTTCCTTCGACATCATCGTGACGACGAGCTGGGCGAACTCTTCCTCACCCTCGCTGGTGCCGATTGTCATCATCGGCGGTGGCTCGAATGAGACGTGCTGGTTGGTGATCTCTTGAATCGAGCCGTCGTACGGTGGGTGCCCAGAGACCATCTCGAACAACATGCAGCCGAGCGAATACACGTCGGTGTTGGGGCTCACCGGTCTCGCCTGGAGCACTTCGGGAGCGACGTACCAGGCGGTCCCCTTCGCCTGCTCGTGCTTCACGCCAGTCTGGGTGGCCAGCCCGAAGTCGATCAGCTTCACGGCCCGGATGCGTCGGCTGCCTCCGGACTCGAGCTCGACGATCACGTTGTCGGGCTTGAGATCCTTGTGCACGACGCCGTTCAAATGGACCTTCATCAGCGCCCGCGCGACGTCGAAGCCGAAGGACGCGGCGAACAAGGGGTCGAAGATGGGGCTCCCCGAGGGGATTCGCTCCTTCTCGCGGAGCTTGGCCTCGAGTTTGGTGAGCGTGTCGCCCTCGACGAACTCGGTCACCATGAAGACCCGGCCATCGGACTCGCCCCAATCGGTGGTGGCGAGAATGAACGGGTCGTTGAAGCTGCTCAGGCGCTTGATCTCGTCGATCATCTCGGCGCGCGCCTCGGCGCCGTCGACGTTCAACAGCTTGAGTGCGACCCGCTTGTTGAAGAGACTCGTGTCGCGGGCCTCGTACACCGTGCCGAAGCCACCTGAGCCAAGCTCTCTCACCACCTCGTACTTGCCGATCCTGAGCGCGACCGTGACCGATTCCTCAGCCATGCCACACCTGCTGGAGCGGCCGACCGATGCGTGATTTCGGAATTCCCCCCCCCTTTCGAGGGGTTACGTCAGATCGCGACGAGGCCCGCACCATGGGGGCCTCATACCATCCGCCGCGCGGCCGTGGAAACGTTCGTCCGGCGCTGAAGTTCGTCTCGATCGACGACCTGTTTCCGGAGCCGCCGAGCGAGACGGAAGAGGGCACGCTTCGACAGGTGTGGGTCAAGCAGCGGAGCGAAGGCATCACCGTTCACTGGTCAGCATCGACCGGCTTTCGGGCCGACCACCGCGGCAACCCGGAGTGCACTCGGCTCAACGGGCTCCCCATCGGGACGAATGCGCCGCTGGCGTGTGGAGACATCGTGCGCCTGGAAGATCGATTCTTCCGGGTCGACATCGAGGGTGAGCGACCAGCCGGAACCCTGGAGCAGGCGAGCTGGACGGTCGTCGAGAAGTTGTTGTCAGGTGGACTCCTCGTCAAAGGCGGCGACCGCGGAGCGCTCGAGCTGGAGCTGCATGTGGCTTCGCCGCGCGCCTTGCACGACTTCGAGCGCTGCCCGTTGGCCTTCGAGGTGAAGCACCTCGACGTGGTGGTTGCCTCCAGGCCCGACAGGTGGGTGTCGTGGCGGCCCGCGGTTGGCTCGCTGGCTGGCCGAGCCGAGTTCGTGCTCCCGCGGTTCGATGCGGACGTCCCCCAACCTCAACGGCTCGCCCCGCTGGTGGACCTCACGCTGGATGGTGCGCCGCTCTCGCTCGACGTCCCCGTGTGCCTCGTCGAGGAGGCTGGGCGACTGGTGCCGACCCACCGCGTGGTTCCCGAGGCCCCACGGCTCTTTCGTGATGGCGCCGCCACCGTCTACGAGGGGCGAAGCGGCACGGGCCTCGTGACCTTGCTGCTGGAAGGGCAACGCCTTGGTCTCAACCCGGCGCGCTTCACCCGGGTGCTGATGCCGGGCGAGGTCTGGCGCCTCGTGACGACCACCGGAACGCAGGTGCTGCGTGTCACGCCAGCGGCGAGCCGCCCGACGCCGGGCCCCCGGGGCGAACTCCACGGTCTGAAGCTTCGCGGCGTGACGCTGCACGGCTTTGTCAGACAGCCAGTCGATGCACTCGAACCGCTCGAGACGTTCCGAGAGGTGATGCCGGGCCGGTTCGTCAGCGACTTCGGCGAGGAGTACGCGGGAGAAGCATTCTTCGAGCCCTCCTCTGCGTTCAGTGTCAAACGACCGCACCTGCTGTTGCCGGCTCCGAGTCCTTTCTTCGCTGGCGAGGTCCAGCTGCCTGCAGGAGGTCTGGACGAAACCGGGCTGCGTGTCTTCGCTGATTCACTGCACGAGGCGGGCGATGGCGCAGCCCTGGCGGTCGACGCGTTCGTGGCGGCCTCGTCAGCCGCCGATCGCGGTCGCGCGTTCCTCGAGTTGCTCCGAAACGCTTCCAGTCGCACAGAATTGGCCACCTGGGCTTTGCGAGCCTTCTCGACGGGGGCTTCGGTTCCAGCCGAGCTCACCGCCACCACCGTCGACGAGGCCCTTGCCGTCTTGCGGGCCCTCGCGCGCAACGAACCTGTCTTTGGTGCGGTGAACCGGCTGACCTCGCCACACGATCTCGATGTGCTGCGGTCGGCCTTGCTCGACGTCGTGACCAACCGCGGGCAGTCCCTCGAGGTGTGGCTCGACCTCGGCGGTGGCGAAAAGCGTCAGGTGTGGCCTGCCTCGCTGAAGGAACTCAATGGTTTCTGGCCCGATGAGCCTGCGCGCCCACTCATCAACACGTCCAGACGTCGACGAAAAGGCTGACGCCTCAGCCAGCGCCTCCCTGGATGCGAGTTCGTTGCGGCCAAAGTCCAGCCGCGCCAAGAGGCGAGCGCCTCACGCTCAACTGGCCGTCGAGCGGGCCGCGCACGCACTGGCTATGAGGGGGCCGATGCATGTCTGGCACCGCGGGGTTCCTCATGAGTGACGCGCTGCTCGCCCAGTTTCTCGAGCGTCGCGACGCGCTGGCGTCGATCGGCAGCGGGCTCCATGAGCGGCTCGAGCGGCTGCTCCGGGCCTCGAACGTTCCGCTCTCGTTCGTGAGCTCGAGGGTGAAGGAGCCGCGCAGCCTCGCCACCAAGCTCGCACGCCCCGACCGGAGCTATCGCCAGCTGTGGGACGTCACGGACCTCGTCGCGCTCCGGGTGGCGACCTCGTTCGAAGACCACGTCGAGCAGGTCTCTCGCCTCATCGAGCAGCACTTCCAGGTCGACTTCTCGCACTCGCTCGAGCGTCAACGACCACAGGGCTATCGCTCGGTGCACTACGTCTGCGCGCTCGACGGCGGGCCCCACCCCGACTTCCGCTTCGAGGTGCAGGTCCGTACCGCGCTCCAGCACGCGTGGGCCGAGGTCGAGCATGACCTCGGCTACAAGTCCGACGACCCGGTGCCCGAGCCGATTCGCCGTCGCTTCGCGCGGGTGGCGAGCCTCCTCGAGCTGGCCGACGAAGAGTTCGTGTCGATTCGGCGGGAGCTGCTCGCGTCGCGCGACTCGGCGCTCGCGACGCTGGAGCGTGACGGCGACCTCCCGCTCGACCTCGTGTCGCTCGAAGCCCTGCTCCGCCGTTCCGAGGTCGATGCGCTCGACCGACAGCTGGCGCAGGCGCTCGACAAGCCACTCGCCGAGCGGCCCTTCTTCCCCGACTACCTCGTGCAGGTGTTGCGCCTGTCGGGGCTGGGGTCGACCGCCGCGGTGCAGCGCGCGCTCCAGCGTCACACGGCAGACGTGCGCACGGCGCTGCCCAGGTACTTCGACTTCTCGCGCCGTGAGCTCGGCTTCAGCGAGAACCAGCTCGCCGCCGTGGAGCGCGGCTATGGGCTCTTCTTCGTCGCGCACCTCCACGTCGTGCGCGGGCCCGAGCTCGTCGTCAGCAAGGTGAGCCGACTCACCCGCCTCTACCAGGCGCTCGAGTTTCCCAACGACGAGCGGGCCGCCCACCGGGTCGCCTCGGCTGCGGTGAACGCGCTGTCTGCGTAAGGGCGCGCGCGCTCTGCATACAGAGCGGCCACTGGCCTGCCGACCTGACCGGGGCTGGAAGCGATGTCAGGGGTCGGTGATACTTGGGGTGCATGACCGAAGACGTCACGCAGTCCATCCTGCTGGGCATTCGCCAGGACCTGCAGTCCAACGCTCGCCAGGCTGAGGCCGAATTGCGGGCCGTTCGTGACGAGCTCCGACTTTTGCGGGCAGACTCGAACCAGCGCTTCGAGGTCATCGAGCACACGCTGAAGGACATGTCGGAGCAGCTTCTGTTTCATTCTCGCGCGCTGCGAAGCCTGCTCGAGACCCGGCCCCACACGGAGGACCGCCTCACCGCCATCGAGGCCAGGCTCACCCGGCTCGAAGGCAGCGGACGCTGAGCGCCCAGCGCCGACTCGCACCCGCGCCTACTCGTCGCCCTTCTGCCCGACGAATTGGTCGTTCTTCTCGCGGAACAGCACGTTGAACGTGGTGAGCGAGCCGTAGCAGCGCGTCACGTACTGCTGCATCTCGACCTTCTCGGCGTCGGTCAGCTTCGGGTGCGCGTTGAGCTTCTGCTCGAGCACGCGCAGCCGGTCGCGCACCATCACCACCTTGTGGAAGAGCGCGTCGATGGGCAGGTCCTTCGCCTGCAGCTCCGGGTTCGCCGGCACCAGCTTCACCGTGCCGCCTTCCCATTTCTGAGCGAGCGGCACGTCGGCGAGGCCCGAGGCCTCGAGGAACAGGTCCATCAACTCCTGGCGCGTCATGGTGTCTCCTTCGAAGTCGACCTCGGTCGACGGGTCGATGCGGTGAACGAGCGTGGGCCCCACGGCGGTCGGCCGGGTCGAGCCCGAGGCGGTGCGCACGAGCGGGGCGATCGACTTGAGCGCCTTCGGGCGGGACGAGGTGGCGGCCTCGTGCGCGCGCTGCACGGCCTCTCCGCGGGGGGCGAAGGCGTTGCAGATGGGCGCCGACGGGGGAAACAACGAGCGTTGCGGCTGCACCCGGCACTCGCCGACCCACCCCTTCGCCGCGTCGACGGAGTGCACCCGCCATAGCTTGCAGTTGCCGCAGACCTTCTCGTGTGGCTCGAACGAAGGCACCGGCGGTTCCGCGGGCGCGTCAGCGTCACTCATGCAGGGGCGACGGTGTATCCAGACCCGCGCCGGGCCGCCACGTCTTGCCGGCGCCATCGCGATGTCACCGAACGGCGGTGGAACGACCCTTGTGTTTCGTTCACCCTTTCAGTAGGGGCGCCGCCGCTATGGCGAAGATCCCTCTCGAACGAATCCGCAACATCGGCATCTCGGCCCACATCGACTCGGGCAAGACGACGCTCACCGAGCGCATCCTCTATTACACGGGGCGCATCCACGCGATCCACGAAGTCCGCGGCAAGGACGGCGTCGGCGCGAAGATGGACTCGATGGACCTGGAGCGTGAGAAGGGCATCACGATTCAGTCGGCCGCCACGTACTGCGTGTGGCAGGGCTCGAAGGAGCAGCTGCCCGAGCACAACATCAACATCATCGACACGCCGGGCCACGTCGACTTCACCATCGAGGTCGAGCGCGCCCTTCGCGTGCTCGACGGCGCCATTCTCGTGCTCGACTCGGGCAAGGGCGTGCAGTCGCAGTCGATCACGGTCGACCGCCAGATGAAGCGGTACCGCGTGCCGCGCATCGCCTACGTCAACAAGATGGACAACCCGGGCGCGAACTACGACCGCGTCGCGGACATGCTCAAGGAGAAGCTGGCGCACCACCCGGTGAAGCTGCAGGTGCCGATCGGCGCCGAGGACAAGTTCTCGGGCATCATCGACGCCATCACCGGCAAGGCGTACTTCTTCGATGGCGAGAACGGCGAGAACATTCGCGTCGAGCCCGTGCCGGCCGACTACGCCGAGCAGACCAAGGCCGCGCGCGCCGAGATCATCGAGCGCGTCGCCGACGTCGACGAGGCGCTCGCCGAGAAGTTCCTCGCCGAGGAGCCGGTGTCGGACGACGAGCTGCGCGCCGCCATTCGCCGCGCCACGCTCGCGCTCAAGATGACGCCCGTCATGTGCGGCTCGGCCTTCCGCAACAAGGGCGTGCAGCTGCTCCTCGACGCGGTCTGCATGTACCTGCCGAACCCCGCCGAGGTCGAGAACGTCGCCTTCGACCAGTCGAAGAACGAAGAGAAGGTCATTCTCGAGTCGACGCCGAACAAGCCGTTCGTCGGCCTCGCGTTCAAGCTCACCCAGGACAAGTTCGGTCAGCTCACCTACGTGCGCATCTACCAGGGCAAGATCTCGAACGGAGACACCCTGGTGAACACGTCGAACCAGCTCCGCAAGGCGCGCGTTCCGCGAATGTTCCGCATGCACTCCGACGAGCGCGAAGAGCTCACGTCGGCCGAGGCCGGCGACATCGTGGCCTTCTACGGCCTCGAGTGCTCGTCGGGTGAGACGTTCACCGACGGCAAGATGAACGTGACGCTCACGTCGATGTTCGTGCCCGCCGCGGTGATCTCGCTCTCCGTCACCCCGAAGGACCGCGGCAGCGAGACGAACTTCTCGAAGGCGCTCAACCGCTTCACGAAGGAAGACCCCACGTTCCGCGTGCACCAGGACGAGGAGTCGGGTCAGACCATCATCTCGGGCATGGGCGAGCTCCACCTCGAGATCTACATGGAGCGCATGAAGCGCGAGTACAACTGCGAGGTCGTCGCCGGCAAGCCGCAGGTGGCCTACCGCGAGACGATCACCCAGAAGGGCGAGTACGCGTACACGCACAAGAAGCAGACCGGTGGCTCGGGTCAGTTCGCGCGCGTGTGCGGGTTCCTCGAGCCGCTCCCGAGCGACGCCGTCGAGCAGTACGAGTTCGTCAACGAGATCGTCGGTGGCTCGATTCCGCGCGAGTTCATTCCCGCGTGCGACAAGGGCTTCCAGGAGGCGATCAAGAAGGGGTCGCTCATCGGCTTCCCCGTCGTGGGCGTGCGCTGCGTGGTGAACGACGGCCAGTACCACGACGTCGACTCGAGCGAGCAGGCGTTCAAGACCGCCGCCATCATGGGCTTCCGTGAGGGCTACGAGCGCGCCAAGCCCGTCATCCTCGAGCCGATCATGAAGGTCGAGGTCGAGGCGCCCATCGACTTCCAGGGCTCGGTCGTCGGCCAGATCAACCAGCGCCGCGGCGTCATCCAGACGACCTCGTCGGCCGATGGCAACGTCATCGTCGTGGCCGAGGTGCCGCTCAACACGATGTTCGGGTACTCGACGGACCTCCGCTCGGCGACGCAGGGCAAGGGCAACTTCACGATGGAGTTCGCTCGCTACGGCATCGTGCCGCGCAACGAGCAGGACGACATGATGAAGAAGCACAAGGAGAAGCTCGCCGCGGAGCAGGCCGCCCGGAAGTAAGCGCTTCACCGCCGCGCTGGGCCCCCCGGGCCGTCGACCTCGAGTCACCGAGGCGGCGGCCCGAGGTGTTTTTGAACGTCACTTCGCCCTCGCGCCGGGGCCGCCGTCGCAGCCTTGCTGACGTCTCGCGAATCAGCGTCGCGGGGCGACGTCGAAGGCTCCCGCCGGGGCGCGCCTGCGCGGGCTCCTGGGCCTGACCTCGACGGCGTCAGCGCGCGCTCTGCCACTCGGCCGCGCGCAGGACGATGAAGGCCGCCTCGACCTCGCCCATGCGCACCTTCGTCACCGCCGCGCGCATGCGATCGCTCGTCTCGAGGTGCCCGTTGACGAAGAGCGGAAGGCCGAGCTGCACCGGGTTCAGGTGGTCCTGCATGTTGCGCTTGACGTAGCCGGCCAGAATGTTCGCGGCCTCGGCCAGCGCGTCGGCCATGTCGGCGGCCGAGATGCGCTCGCCGGTGGGGAGCTGCATGAGGGAGCGCGCCATCTGCTCGCAGCCCGCCTGCGTCGACACGATGCCCACCTGCACCGACTCGTTGTGGGCCACCAGCGGAATGAAGCTGCCAGGCATGCCCTCGGGGATCTCGGCGCAGCGCTCGAGCACCTCGAAGCCGTGGAACTGGAAGCCGTCGCGCGAGATGTCCGTCGCGCCCGCCTCGACCGCGCCCTGCCACACGCTCAACGACACTGCTTCACTCATGGTTCTCTCCGTGACGTCGCGCCGTGCGGGGAGGCCTTCCCTCCCGCGGGCACGTGAAGGAGTCCGGGCTCACGCAAGCGGCACGCCAGCGGTGTCGCCGCACGAGCAGCCGTTCCCCTGCTTCCGGGCTCGAGGGCCCCAAAGCGCCGCCCCCGTTCGGGAATTCACGCTTCGCCCGGGCCACGCCTTGCCTGGCCGATCGACACGGGCCTGACGACGTCGCCGGGGTCGCTGACGCCCCGCAGGCCCGCGTGACCCACCGCCGCCCCCGACGCGAGTCCGGCAACCCTGCGGATCAGCACGACGGCCCGGACTGGCATGTGCGCTGCTCTGCGAAAGCCGAGTTCCCTTCTTTCTCACCCTCACGAGGACCGACCCCATGAAGGACATCCGCACTTCGATTCGCCGCCGTCGCCGCGCTGGCCGGGCCGTTCGCGCTGAGTCGCGGGCCCCGCAGGCGCTCGCCGACGCCGCGCCTCCGATCGAGGCGCCCGCGCCCCGACGGTCGAGCCCCCGCAAGGCCCGGCCGACACCGGCGCCCGCCCAGGGCTTCGAGCCCCTGCCGTCGACCGAACCGGCCGCGCCTCCCATTCCGTGGAAGCACATCGTCAACGCCGGCTCGCTCGCGAAGTTCTTCGTCGGGCTCGACGGCCAGGTGCGCTTCGCCAACGCGGCCGCCGCGGCCGTCATCCAGGGCCTCGGGTTCTCGGGCCCCATCGACGGTGCACGCTTCGAGCAGTTCGCGCCCGCCTTCGCCGGCTTCGGCGAGCGCTTCGCGTCACCGCCCTCGACCCCCTACCAGGCCGAGGTGGCCTTTGGCGGCCGCACCTACGCCGCCAGCATCAACGGGGTGCGCGACGACGGCGGGCATG
This sequence comes from Myxococcaceae bacterium, assembly GCA_025459425.1. Taxonomy (GTDB): domain Bacteria; phylum Myxococcota; class Myxococcia; order Myxococcales; family Myxococcaceae; genus Xiheimicrobium. The sequence goes on from JALOQF010000003.1 coordinate 54,890, forward strand.
CCCTCGGCTGCCGCGTCGACCTGCGTGACATCTCCGAGTCGGTGCAGCTGCGCAGCGCGCACGCCCACACGATGGACGCGGTGGAAGGCTCGGCCCGGCGCATCAGCGAAGCTGCGTCGAGCCTCTCGCACATCGCCAACCAGCTCGCCGCCGGCGCCACGCAGACGAGCGCCCAGTCGATGATGGTCAACGGCGCGGCCGAGGAGATCAAGGGCTCGGTCGCCTCGGTCGCCAGCGCAGCCGAAGAGATGAGCGCGACGGTGAAGGAGATCGCCTCGAACGCAACCGAGTCGGCCAAGACGGCCCGCACCGCGCGCGAGACGGCCGAGTCGGCGTCGACGATGGTGCAGGGCCTCTCGTCGGCCTCGGCCAACATCGGGAAGATCACCAAGGTCATCAGCACCATCGCGCAGCAGACCAACCTGCTCGCCCTCAACGCCACCATCGAGGCGGCGCGCGCTGGCGAGGCGGGCAAGGGCTTCGCGGTGGTCGCCAACGAGGTGAAGGAGCTCGCCAAGGAGACGAGCAAGGCCACCGAGGAGATCACCCAGCAGATCGACGCCATTCGCGAGGTGGCGCAGAAGAGCGTCGACTTCGTCAACGAGATCAGCCGGGTGATGACGCAGATCGACACCTTCGCCTCGTCGATCGCCGCGAGCGTCGAGGAGCAGGCGTCGACCACCCGCGAGATCGCGCGCAACGCCGCCGAGGTGTCGTCGGCGGTCTCGAGCGTGGTCTCGAACATCTCGGGCGTCACCGAGGCAGCCAAGGAGGCCGAGCGCAACGCCACGGCGACGCAGACGAGCGCCCGGGCGCTGTCCGAGATGTCGACCGAGCTCCAGGGCCTCCTGAAGCGAGACTGACCGACCCCGGGCCCGACCACCCATGTCCCTCGCCGCCGCCATCTCGCCGAAGCCCAGCTCGCAGGCCCTGCGGGTGGTGGTGCTCGACGACGACCCGGTCTTCCGCACGTTCCTCACCCAGATGCTCTCGCGCATCGGGCTCGACGTCGTGGCCCAGTGCTCGTCGGTCGACGAGGCGAAGAAGCGCCTGGCGCAGGGCGGCGTCGACGCGGTGACGGTCGACGTGGTGCTCAAGGGCGAGTCAGGCCTCGACTTCCTCAAGTGGTGTCACCAGGCGCACCGCAGCGTCATCACGGTGCTGGTGACGGCGGGCTCGGAGCGCGGCGCCCGCACCGGCGTCGACGCCGTCTTCCTCGGAGCCGCCGCGCTGCTGACGAAGCCCGACTCGCGCAGCATCACCGGCTTCGAGACCGAGCTGCGGCGGGTGTTCGCCGACGGGCGCCGCGCGCCGGCCCGCCCTGGCTCGGGCCTGACCGTCGCGGCCCGCCCGACGAGCGCGGCGATGAGCACCCCGGGGCGGAACGCGTCGAGAAGCGGCTCGCTCGCGCCAGCCCGCCGCACCGAGCTGCTCGCCATCGGCGCGTCGACGGGCGGCCCGCCGGTGCTGCTCAAGCTGCTCAAGGGCCTGCCGCAGAGCTTCGACGTGCCCATCGTCATCACGCAGCACATGCCGGCGCTCCACATTCCGTACATGACCGAGCTGCTCGCCGCCCAGTCGGGCCGGAAGGTGAACGTCGCCACCGAGGGCCAGGTGCTGATGCGCGGGAACGCCTACGTCGCCGTCGGCAAGCACCTCACCGTCGCCCGCAGCGGCGATCGCCTCACGCTGAAGTACGTCGACGGCGCGCCCGAGCACTTCTGCAAGCCCGCCGTCGACCCCATGTTCCGCTCGGTGGCCGAGGCGTGCCACGGCGGCGCGCTCGGCGTGGTGCTCACCGGCATGGGCGCCGACGGCGCGAAGGGGGCCGTCGCCCTGCGCAGCTCGGGCAACCCCGTCATCATTCAGGACGCCGAGACGAGCGTGGTGTGGGGCATGCCGGGGTCGGTGCACGCCCTGGGCGCCGCCGACGGTGTCTTTCACGTCGACCGAATTCCAGCCGCCATCCAGGAATGGATGGGCTTCTCGCCCCGGGGAGGGACACGATGAGCAACCTGTCTGACGATGAAGAGATCAAGCAACTGTTCATCGACGAGTCGCTCGAGGCGCTCCAGCGCAGCGAGCGGTTGTTGCTCGACGCCGAAGAGGGCCGGCCGCGGGCCGATCTGCTCGACGTGCTCTTCCGCGACTTCCACACCATCAAGGGCACCTCGGCGCTCCTGGGCTACGACAAGATCGCCTCGGTCGGTCACGCGGCCGAAGACCTCATGTCGAAGCTGCGCGACAAGAGCATCGAGGCGCGGCCCCACCACTTCGCGCGCATGGTCGACGTCATCGACACCCTGCGCGTGATGATCGAGAACACCCGCGACCAGAACAGCGAAGGCGCGACCGACGTCACCGCGCTGGTGAAGCTGCTCCGCGACGACCTCGAGCGGGGCAACGCGCCGCCCCCCGAGGCCGCCCCGCTCGCCCCCGCCCCCGCGGCCCCGGCCGTGGCGACGCCGGCCCCGCCGAAGGCCTTCGAGCCCGTCGCCTCGGAGCCCGCCCCTCCCGCGGCGCCCGCCGCCGCCGCCGCCGCCGCCGCCACTGCCCCTGCCCCTGCCCCGGACGCGCACGACAAGCACGAGCATGGGCCGGGCGAGCACGAGGCCGAGAAGGCCGCCGCCGCCAAGGGCGAGCAGTCCGACGGCACCGTGCGCGTCAACGTGGCGGTGCTCGACAAGCTGATGAACCTGATGGGCGAGCTGGTGCTGGCGCGCAACCAGATGGTGCAGTCGACCCGCGCGCTGAGGGACCAGACGGCCCAGGCCGCCGCGCAGCGCCTCTCGCTCGTCACCAGCGATCTGCAGGAGCAGATCATGAAGACGCGCATGCAGCCGGTGGCGCGCGTGTTCGAGAAGATCCCCCGCATGGTGCGCGACCTCTGCCAGCAGACGGGCAAGAAGATCACGCCCGAGATCGACGGCACCACCACCGAGATCGACAAGGCGCTGGTCGAGGCCATTCGAGACCCGGTGATGCACATCATCCGCAACGCGGTCGACCACGGCATGGAGCCGCCCGAGGAGCGCGTCAAGAAGGGCAAGAGCGCCACCGGGAAAATCTCGGTGCGCGCGGTGCACGAAGGCAGCACCGTCAGCATCGAGATTCGCGACGACGGCCGCGGCATCGACCCGGTGAAGGTGAAGGGCATCGCGGTGAAGAAGGGCGTCATCAGCCAGGCCGAGGCCGACGCCATGAGCGAGCGCGAGGCGATCAACCTCATCTTCCGCCCCGGCTTCTCGACCGCCGAGAAGGTGACGAGCATCTCGGGGCGCGGCGTCGGCATGGACGTGGTGCGCACGCACGTCGAGCGATCGGGCGGGCAGGTCGAGCTCGAATCGGCGCTCGGCAAGGGCACCACCATTCGGCTCAAGATGCCGCTCACGCTCGCCATCATTCCCGCGCTGCTGGTGCGCGAGGCCGGCCAGCGCTTCGCCATTCCCCAGGCGAACCTCATCGAGCTCGTCTACCTGGACGAGGAGGACTCGAAGCAGGCCATCGAGTACGTGCGCGGCGCGCCGATCTACCGGCTGCGCGGCGAGATCCTGCCGCTCGTCCGCCTCGCGCCGCTGCTGCGCAAGTCGAGCCCGACCCAGCGCGAGGGCGTCAACATCGTGGTGGTGGCCATCGGCCAGCGCCGCTACGGCCTCGTCGTCGAGTCGATTCAGGACACCGAAGAGATCGTCATCAAGCCGCTGTCGAGCCAGCTCAAGCGGCTGGGCTGCTACGCCGGCGCCACGGTGCTCGGTGACGGCAACGTCGCGTTGATTCTCGACGTGGCGGGCATCGCGACGATGGCCGGCATCGACGTGTCGGGCAACGCGGCCACGCGCGACCTCGCGGCGCAGGCGGTGACGCTCGAGGGCCAGCAGTCGATGCTCGTGTTCAAGGCCGGCGCCGACGCGGCCTGTGCCCTGCCGGTCTCGATGGTGGCGCGGCTCGAGACGGTGGAGCGCGCGAAGATCGAGCTCGTGGGCGGGAACGAGGTGCTCCAGTACCGCGGCCACATCATGCCGGTGCTGCGCCCCGAGAGCGTGCTGCCCATCGGCCAGGGCGCCGAGTCGGACGACGGGTTGCAGCGCATGATCGTCTTCGACTTCGGCTCGCCCGTGGGCCTCGCGGTGAACGCCATCGTCGACGTCACCGACGTGGACGCCTCGAAGGCGGCGAAGAGCGAGCTGCCCCACGTGCTGGGCACGGCCGTGTGCTTCGGCAAGACGACGATGCTGGTCGACGTCTTCGGCCTGGTGCGGCAGCTCGCGCCGGCGGCCCTCGACGGCGCGAAGGCGAAGCAGGCGCGGCGCCCCCGGGTGCTGCTGGCCGACGAGGTCGACGCGATGCGCGCCGCGCTGGCGGGCTGGCTGCGCTCGTCGGGGGTCGACGTGGTCGAGCTCAGCAGCGACGCGGCCGTGAAGGAGCTGCGCAGCGACTCGGGCC
>JALOQF010000445.1 GCA_025459425.1 Myxococcaceae bacterium
GGTGCCGGCGAAGCCGCGGTTCGAGTTGTAGCTGCCCTTCGCCTGCGCGACGATCGTCGGCAGCCAGGTGAGGCGGTCGACCGACGAGATGCGCTCCTGGATCTTGAGGCCGACGGCCTGGGCCTTGAGGCCGTAGGAGCGCTCCCACGGCGTGTCGTTCTCGAGGCCCGCGGTCACCTCGAAGCGGGTCGGTACGTCGTCCATCGGCCGCACCGGCTCGCCCACGAGCGCCTCGAGCAGCGCCAGGAGCGCGACGCGCTGGCCCGAGAGCGCCGTCAACGTGGCCCGCGCCTGGGCCGTCTCGCTCTGCGCGCGCAGCACGGCGATCTCGGTCGACGTGCCGATGCTGGCCTGGGCCTTCGCGTCGCGCTCGCGCTTGAGCGCCACCGTCTCGGCTTCGCGGGCCGCCTCCTCGATCTGCGCGAGGCCCTCGATGCCGAGGTACACGCGGGCGACGGCGAGGAGAATCTGCTCCCGCGCCTCGAGGGTGCCGAGCTTCGCGGCCTCACCGCCCTCCCACGCCGCGGGCAGGAGGAAGAAGTTGGGCGAGAAGAGCACCTGCTGGAGCAGCAGCGTGCCGTAGAGCGAGTTCCGCGCGACGATGACGATGTCCTGCACGGAGTCGATCTGCTGATTGAGCTGCGTGCGGAGCGGCGCCAGCTGCGCATCGCTGGCCGGCATGCCGGTGAAGCTCTGGCTGATGAAGTTGACGAGCCCGATGGTGCCCTCGGCCTGGGCGCGCGCCGAGTCCTTCGCCTTGAACTCCTGCGCCACGCTCGTGTGCACGTACGACGCGTTGAGCGACAGCGACGGAATCGCGATGGAGATGGCCATGCGCGTCTTCGCCGCGGCCAGCTCGATGGCCTGCCTTGCCGACTGCAGGTCGCCGTTCTTCTGCTCGGCGATGGTGAGCGCCTCTTTCAGCGACACGGCGCGCCGGCTGGCGATGAAGGCCTGCTCGGTGGCGAGCGCCTGGGCGACGCCGGCGGGCTGGGCCGACGGCGGGGTCGTCGAGGGCGTGAGGGGTGCCTGAGCCAGCGCGGGGACGCTGAGGCTGAGCGACGCGAGGGTCGCGAGGGTTCGGGTACGCATGGGAGTCTCGGGTTCGGGCGTGTCAGACCGGCCGCGGCGCTGCGCCGGGCACGTCGTCGTTCAGCTGCTTCGCGGCGATGCCTGGCACCGGCATGACGCGCGGCTCGTCCTTCTCGGGCTCGGGCTCGGCCTTCTTGATCCGGAAGCGCGGGGGCGTGAGCTTCTCGAAGACGGCGAACACGAGCGGAACGACGAAGAGCGTGAGGAACGTCGAGGTGATGACGCCGCCGATGACGCCGATGGCCATGGGCGCGCGGAACTCGAAGCCCTGCCCGCGACCGATGGCCGTGGGCACCATGCCGATGGCCATGGCGGCGGACGTCATGAGAATGGGGCGCAGCCGGCGTGGGCCCGCCTTGATGAGCGCGGTGTCGAGGTCGTCGCCGTCGCGCAGGTTCTGCAGCGCCTGGTCGACGAGCAGAATCGCGTTCTTCGTCACCAGGCCCATCAGCAGCACGATGCCGATGAAGGCGCCCATGTTGACCGAGAAGCCCGTCAGCATCAGCGCGAGGAAGGCGCCGATGAAGGCCAGCGGCACCGACGCGAGAATCGTGAACGGGTGCTTGAAGGACTCGAACTGCGAGGCGAGCACCATGTAGACGAACACCGCGGCCAGCACGAAGACCAGGCCGAAGGCGTCGTTCTGCTCGTCGAGGCTCTTGATCTGCCCGTCGTAGTAGAGCGTGACGCCCGGCGGCGGAGGCTCTTTCTGGAGGCGATCCTTCAGCGCGGCGGCGAGGTCGCCCAGCGCGCCGCCTTCACCGACCGACGCCGCCTGCACCATGACGCGGCGCTCGCGGTTGAAGCGCTCGATGATGCTGGGCGTATCGCGCATCGCCACCTCGGCGACGTCGGTGATGGGGCGCAGGCCGACGGGCGTGAAGACGTCCATCTGCTTGAGGGCCTCGGGCGTGGCGCGGTCCTTCTCGGACAGGCGCACCATGATGTCGGTCTCGACGCCGTCCTGGCGAAGCTTGCCGGCGAGCTGGCCGTTCATGGCCAGGCGCATCTGCATGCCCAGCATCGCGCTGGTGAGCCCGGTGTCCTGGGCGCGGCTGCGGTCGATGCTGACGGCGAGCTCGGGCCGGGGCGGGTTGGCGGCCACGCGCACGTCGTTGGCGAGCGGCTTGCCGTTGGCGCCCTTGAGCTCCTTCAAGATGCCCGCGATGCGGTTCGCCTCGGCGTTGATCTGCGCGTAGTCGTTGCCCATCACCGACAGCATGATGGGGAAGAAGTCGCCCAGGCCTTCGATGGTCGGTGGGTCGAGCAGGCCGACGTCGGTGCCCACCGGGAGCGCCGCCACCAGCTTGCCGCGCACCTCTTCCTGAATCGCCTTGAGCGAGAGCGCGCGCTCCTTGCGCGACTTGACCAGCACGCGAATGCGCGCGCGGTTCGCGTCCGAGCCCGCGCCGTCGGACGAGGTGCCGACGACCGTGTACATGTCGATGACGTCCGGGTAGCTGCGAATGACCTCTTCGGCCTGCACGGCGCGCGAGCCGGTCTCGGTGATGCTCGAGCCCTCGGGCAGCTTGAGGTCGACCATGAACTGGCTGCGGTCTTCGGGCGTGACGAAGTCGACGCCGAGCCCGCCCGCGATGGCCGCGAAGAGTGAGCCGACCACGGTGACGAGAATGAGGCCGGCGGTGATCCACCGGTGCTTGAGCGTCCAGCCGAGGGCGCGGCCATAGAGGCGCTCCTGCCACTCGAAAGCCAGGCGGAGCGCCCGCGCCACCGCGTTCTCCTGGTGCGCCTCGCCCTTGACCCGCTGCTTCGAGAACCGCGCCGACAACATCGGGTCGAGCGTGAAGCTGATGAAGAGCGAGATGACGACGGCGACCGACATGGTGACGCCGAACTGCTTGAAGAACTGGCCGACGATGCCGGGCATGAAGGCCACGGGCACGAACACCGCCACCAGCGAGAGCGTGGTGGCGAGCACCGCGAGGTACACGTCACGGGTGCCGTTGGCCGCCGCGTCCATGGGCTTTTCGCCCTGCTCGAGCCGGTGCGTGATGGCCTCACGCACCACCACCGCGTCGTCGATGAGCAGGCCGATGGCCAGCGACAACGAGATGAGCGTCATCTGGTTGAGCGTGTAGCCGAGCACGTACATCACGAAGAACGTGCCCATCACCGAGGTCGGGAGCGCGAGGGCGCTGATCATCGTGCCGCGCACGTCGAGCAGGAAGATGAGGATGATGAGAATCGCCATGAGGCCGCCGAAGAGCAGCGCGACCCAGACCTCGTGGGTGTTCTCTTCGATGACCGTCGAGTTGTCGATGATGAGCGACGGCTGGAAGCCCTGGCCGATGACGGGCGTCATCTCGGTCATGCGCGCCTTCACCGCCTTCGCCACCTCGATGGTGTTCGAGCCGGGCTGCTTGATGATCTCGACCACGACGGCTTCCTTGCCGTTGAGGCGCGCGATGGAGCGGCGGTCGCCCACGCCGTCGATGACGGTCGCGACCTCGTCGAGGCGCACCTGGGTGCCGTTCTGGTTCTTCGCGATGGGCAGCGCGGCGGCCTTGGCCTTGTCGAGGTCGATGTCGACGCGAATCTCGCGCACCTCACCGCCGACCGTCTTCACCTGGGCCACACCGTCGAGCTGCGCGAGCGCGGGCTCGAGCTTGTCCTTGATGAGCTGGCGCAGCTGCGACGACTTCATGTCCGCCGAGACGGCGTAGTTCATGATGGGCGCCGCGCCGAAGTCGATGCGCGCCACCTTGGGCGACTCGGCGTCCTTCGGGAGCAGCTGCTGCACCGCCGACACCTTGTCGCGCGTCTCCTGCACGGCGCGGTCGAGCGGCACGGTGAGCTTGAACTGCACGAACACGAGCGACAGGTTCTCGCGGCTGATCGACTGAATCGACTCGACGCCGGCGATGCCCGCCACCGCGTCTTCGATGGGCTTGGCGATCTGCTGCTCGATCTCCGTCGGGCCCGCGCCCCGGTACACCGTGGTGATGGCGACGAAGGGGAACGACACGTCGGGGAAGAGGTCGGTGCCGAGGCGGTTGAGGCCCAGCACGCCGAGCACCACGAGGCACAGCGACATCATCGTGGTGAAGACCGGCCGGCGAATGGAGACGTCTGAGAGCGTCATGGCGGTGTCCTGGGAACGTTCGCGTCAGCGCTGGGTGACCTTCGTGCCCTCGACGAGGGCCGAGGTCGGGTAGTCGACGATGGTGTCGAGGGGCTCGGCCGACGACACCACCACCTCGGCGCTGCGGCGCTCGAGCACGGTGACGAAGACCTTCTTGAGGGTGCCGTCGGCGGCCACCGCGTACACGTGGTCGCCTCCGGCGCTGTTCATCGCGGTCGACGCGACGACGTAGGCGTTGCGGGCCTCGCCCACGGGGAGGATGACGCGGGCCAGGGTGTTCGCGACGAACTCGCCCTTCGTGTTCGGCACCGACACCTCGACGGGCACGCGGCGGGTCTGCGGGTCGGCCGAGGGAATGACGACCTTCACCGTCGCCTCCTCGCTCACCGCCGAGCCGCCCACTGCCTCGACGCGCACCTTCTGACCGGGCTTGATGGCCGCGCGCAGGTTCTCGGGAATCGTCACCTTCACCACGAGCGGGTCGAGCTGCATGACGACCCACACGGGGTTGCCGGGCCCCACCATGCCGCCCGCGGTGTCGGGCGCGTCGATGACGGTGCCGGGGAACAGGGCGCGCAGGTCGTGCTTCTTGCGGCCCGCCTTCGCCTGCGCGAGCTGCGCCTTCGCGAGCGCGAGCCCCGCCTGCGCCTGCTTCGCGTTGACGTCGGCCTGCCGGTTCTGCACGTCCGACACGCTGCCCTCGGCCTTGAGCTTCTCGTTGCGGCTGGCCACGTCGGCGGCCAGCCCGGCGGCCGCCTCGGCCTGCGCGACTCCGGCCTCGGCCTGCATCACCTGCGCGTCGACGATCTCGGTGTCGAGCGAGCCCAGCAGCTGCCCGGGCTTCACCAGCTCGCCCTTCTGCACCTTCGACGAGGCGAGCCGCCCGCCCACCTCGAAGCCCATCGGCAGCATGCGCGACGGGAAGAGCTGGCCGGTGACGGTCTCTTTCGACGACGACTTCACCTCGCGCGCCTTGACGAAGCGGAGCTTGCCGCCCGGTGGGTCGGCCGCGAGCGCCCCCACGGCAGCCAGAGAGACCAGCACGGCGACGACGCGATTCATGGTGATTTCCTCAAGGACAGACGGTTCGGCGCACGGCGGTGCGCCACGGACACGCGGCGGGGCGTGGACGATTTCGGGACCTTCGGGCTGACGGCGGGCCTGGGCGCGATGCCCTCGCCCACCAGCAGGTTGAGCTCGGCGATGAGCGCGTGGAAGTCGGGCTTCTCTTCCTGGGCCACCATCTTGCGCATGGTGAGCACCCACACGCCCATGAACATGGTCGCGAGCACGTCGTTCGACAGGTCGCGGCGAATGACGTTGGCCTTCTTCATGCGCTCGCAGGCCTCGACGACGCGCTGCTGTTCCCGGTCGATGGCCTGCCAGATGACGCCGTCGAAGGCGGTGCCCTGGCAGCCGTTGATGAGCACGTGAATGACGTCGCGCCACGTCCACATCAGCTCGAGCGCGGCGATGTCGTGCCGCACCTGCATCTCGTTGAGCGTCAGCATGCGCTCGCTGGTGGGCGAGAGGTCCTTCGGGCGGAAGGGGCCGCCGCGCGCGAAGAAGGCCTCTTCTTCGGCGATGCGGGTGGTGAAGAGCGCGTCGAGCTGCCGTTCGAACTGCATCACCAGCTCGGTGAAGAGCGCCTCTTTCGACTCGGCGTGCAGGTAGAACGCGCCCTTCGACAGGCCACACGCGGCGGTGATGTCTTCGATGCGCGCCTTCTGAATGCCGTGCGCCCGGAACTGCGCGCGGGCAGCGGCGATGAGGGCGGTGCGGGCGTGGGGGTCGGCGGGGCGGGCCATGGCGGTCGAGCGACGAGTGGCCTCATTCCTAAACGGCGGGTCAGAAATCGCAACGTCATTTCTGAACGCGGGGTCAGGAAAGAAACTGTTGCCTCCTGAAGCGCGCCTCATGGCGGCAGATCGGCCTGGGGGAGCGTCGAGGGCCCGGGGCCCCGGCTGTCCCACGAGTTCCGGGGGGCTGAGCGTTGGGCACCGAAAAATTGATCAGCCGAAGGTGGGGCCTAGGGTGGCCTCATGCGACACATCCTGCGACATGGTCTCACCGCTGCTGCCATGCTGCTGCTCGCCTGTGGCGAGACGGCGGTGACGTCGGGGCCACGCTGTCTCGCCCTCGAAGCGCCCGAGGGCGTCGACCCGCTCTCGGTGAGCGCGCCATCTCGGGTGTCGCTCTTCTTCTCGGTCGACACCTGCGAGGGGGCTCCGGTGGCGGGGCTGGCCCCCGACGCCTTCGAGGTCCAGGAGAACGGCAAGCCGCTGTCGGCGCTCGAGAGCCGGCGCATGGTGCGGCCGAAGGGCCAGCGGTACCGCATGGCGTCGACCCTGCTGCTCGACCTGTCGGGCAGCGTGCTGCGGGCCGGAGACTTTCCCGCGCTGAAGGAGGCCGCCCGCCGCTACGTCACCAGCGTGCTGGGTTCGAAGGACGACGGGCAGCGCCTCGCCATTCTCACCTTCGATGGCCGCGAGCGCCCCCAGGTGCTGGTCGACTTCACGGGCGACGCGGCGGTGGCGCTGCGGGGCCTCGACTCGCTCGACGTCGTGGAGTGCTCGACGAATGCCCAGTGCGCCGGCTTCGTGGACCGCCGGGCCTGCGCGGGCTGGCGGTGCGTCGACGACTCCACCAACCTGAACGGCGCGGTGGTGCACGCCGTCGACCAGCTCGAGGCTGCGCTCGCCGCCGAGAGCCAGGTCGCGTGGAAGGAAGGCGCGCTCGTCGTCTTCACCGACGGCACCGACCAGGCCGCCCGCGTCAGCACCTTCGACATGCTCGGGCGGGCGTCGCGCTCCACCGTGCGCCGCTTCACGGTGGGCCTCGGCAGTGAGATCGACGACCAGGTGCTGAAGGCGCTGGGCCGCGACGGCTCGTGGCCGGTGGCGCGGGCCAACGGCCTGTCCGAGGCCTTCGACCAGGTCGCGGCGCGGGTCACCGCCCGGGCGAACCGGTTCTACCTGCTCGAGTACTGCAGCCCGAAGCGCTCGGGTCAGCACACCGTGAAGGTCGTCGCGCGGAGCACCACCGAGGGCGGCGAGACGCTCGTGGGCGGCCTGTCACGCACCTTCGACGCCACCGGCTTCACCAGCGGCTGTGAGCTGACCGAGTAGCCCCAAGTCGACGAATCGATACGCGCGCCGCGCTTGAGCCCGCGGCGCAAGTCGGGCAGGTGGCGCCCCATGACGACCCAGCTCATCGACGACATCGAGACCTCCCGCGACGGCGGCACCCTGGTGGTGAAGTTCGCGCGCCCCGCCAAGAAGAACGCCCTCACCATCGCGATGTACGAGCGGCTCAACGCCGCGCTCGCCGAAGCGGCCGCCGACCAGAGCGTGCGCGCGGTGGTGTTCGCGAGCACCGGCGAAACGTTCACCGCCGGCAACGACCTGGGCGACTTCATGCAGAACCCGCCCACGGGTGAGACGTCTCCCGTCTTCCGCTTCATCTCGGCGCTGTCGACGTTCGAGAAGCCGCTCCTCGCCGCCGTCGACGGCAAGGCGATCGGCCTGGGCCTCACCATGCTGCTGCACTGCGACTTCGTGTACGCGACGGACCGCGCGAGCCTCGTGGCGCCCTTCGTGAACCTGGGCCTGGTGCCCGAGGCCGCCTCGAGCCTGCTCCTGCCGCGCCTGCTCGGGCACGTGCGCGCCGCCGAGGTGCTGCTCCTCGGTCAGCCCATCACCGCCGCGCAGGCCCACGCGTGGGGCCTCGTCAACGCGCTGGTGACGCCCGACCAGGTGCTGCCGAAGGCGCTCGCCACCGCGAAGCTGCTCTCCGAGCGCGCGCCCACCGCGGTGCGGCTGTCGAAGCGCCTCATGAAGGACGGCGCGGCCGTGAAGGCCCGCATGGCCGAAGAGGGCGCGCTCTTCGTGCAGCAGCTCCAGTCGCCCGAGGTGGCCGAGGCCATCGGCGCCTTCTTCGAGAAGCGCACCCCCGACTTCTCCAAGTTCTGACGGCGCGGTCTTCAGCGCTGGCCGAGCACCTGGACGACGGCGCTCTTCCCCCGGTGCCAGTCGCCCTCGCGCACCTCGCGCTCGAGCTCGTCGCATCGCTCGAGCGTCAGCCCCGTCAGCTCACGACGGAGCGCCGCGGGCTCGTACAACAGGTCGAGGTTCTTCGGCCCCCCGGTGTCGAAGGCGAGCTGGCGCGGCGTGTAGGCCTCGAGCACGAAGTGGCCGCCGGGCACGAGCGCGTGGGCCACGGCGCCGTGCACCTTCGCGCGCACCCACGCCGGCAGGTGGCACCAGATGGACACGATGGCACCCCAGCGCTCTTGACCGAGGTCGAAGTCGGCGAGGTCGGCCACCCGGGTGGTGAGCCGAACGCCGCGCTCCTGGGCCAGGCGGGCGGCCTTCTCGAGGCCGATGGGCGAGAGGTCGACGGCCGTCACCTCGAGGCCGAACGAGGCCACGTAGACGGCGTTGCGGCCTTCGCCCTCGCCCAGACACAGCACCGGGCCGCGGAGCCGCGGTGTCACCTCGCGCAGGAAATCGTTGGGGTCGGTGCCGTTGGCGAAGCCGGGCATCGTGTAGCGCTGGTTCCAGAACTCGCGTGGATCGGCCATGGCGCTTGC
>JALOQF010000446.1 GCA_025459425.1 Myxococcaceae bacterium
TCGCCACCACCGCGAGCACCTGGCCGACCGGCGCCGCCTCGTCGAGCGCCGTCACCGCCGCCAGCACCGGCTCCTCGAGGCGCCGGTTCAGCTCGAGCAGCACGTCCTCTTTCGTGGGGAAGTGGAAATAGAACGAGGTGCGCGACAGGCCGGCGACCAGGGTGATGTCGTCGACCCGCGCGGAGCGGAACCCGTCTCGTCGGAAGATCTCGAGCGCGGCGTGGAAGAGGCGCTCCCTGGACTGCTCTCGTTGCAGATCGCGGCTGGTACCCTGGGGCTTCACGGGGCCGTCACCTACCGTGCAGGGAGCAGATCGTCCCTTCGACGCGTGTCGATGACTCTCCCCGTGACGCGCGTCAGGCGAGTGGACATTGGCCAGCGCGTCAGGCAGGCCCCTGATTCGACACGAGCTTTGGGGCGTCGGGCGAGGCATGCTCCAGGCCGACGTGGCGGACGCTCCGGTTCGATTTGGCCAGTACTGGCTCCTCAAGCGCCTGGCGGTCGGCGGCATGGGTGAGGTGTGGCTCGCCCGCCTGCACGGCGAGTCGGACGCCCAGGCGCCCGTGGTGGTGAAGCGGCTGCTGCCCCACCTCAAGGAAGACCAGGAGTTCGTGAACATGTTCTTCGACGAGGCCCGCATCGCGGCGGCCCTCGACCACCCGAACATCGCGCGCATCGAAGACCTGGGCGAAGTCGACGGCGACTACTTCATCACCATGGAGTTCGTGCACGGCATGAGCTTCGGCGACGTCGTCAACGCGGCGCTCGAGGCGGGCACGGACATGCCGGTGGCGCTCAAGTGCCGGGTGGTGGCCGAGGCGGCGGCCGCGCTCGACTTCGCGCACACCGCGAAGACGGAAGCCGGGGTGCCGCTCGAGCTCATTCACCGTGACGTGTCGCCGCAGAACATCATGGTGGCCTTCGACGGCTCGGTGAAGCTCATCGACTTCGGCGTCGCGCGCGCGGCGAACAAGCTGACGCGGACGGCGACGGGCATCATCAAGGGCAAGTACGCGTACATGTCGCCGGAGCAGGCCTGGGGCAAGGACCTCGACGGCCGCAGCGACCTCTTCGGCCTGGGCATCGTGCTGTGGGAAGTGCTCGCGCTCGAGCGGCTCTTCAAGCGCGAGAACGACACGGCGACGCTGCGCGCGGTGGTGGGGGCCGAGGTCGAGGCGCCCTCGCGCAAGGAGCCCACCGTGCCGAAGGCGCTCGACGCCGTGGTGCTGCGGGCGCTGACCCGCGAAGTCGACCAGCGCTTCCAGACGGGCGCGGAGTTCAAGAAGGGCCTCGAAGACTTCCTGAAGAAGGCGCGCCTGCCGGCGACGCGCGCCCACCTCTCCGCGTGGATGCAGAAGCTCTTCCCCGAAGAGGCGCGCGCGCCCCTGCCCTCGCACCCCGAGCCGTCGAGCCCGGGGGAGCGCTCGAGCCCAAGGCTCAAGCCTGCGCTCGAGAACCCGAAGCTGCCCCGCTCGAAGGTGCTCGACGTGGGCGAGCTCGAGCAGCGCATCGCCTCGGCCGGTGGCTCGGCCCAGCTGCGCGGGCTCTTCTTCAATGGGCTCTGCGCGGCGGTGATGCGGCTCGCCGGCCCCGTCGCTGAGCAGAAGGTGCGCCGGGCCGCGGCCGAGCCGAAGCCGTGGGTCGACCAGCTCAGCTACCCCACGCCCGAGTTCCTGCGCCTGTTGTGGAAGGCCGTCGAGCAGGTCGCTCCCCGCGCGCGCGACGTCGACGACGCCTTCGAGCGCCTGGGCGCCGCGGTGATGGACGCGCTGCTGCGCTCACCCTTCGGGAAGGCCCTCGAGGGCCAGAAGGAGCGCGGGCCCGAGGCGATTCTCAAGCCGCTGGTCGCCACGCTGAACCCGATGATCGCCCCCGGCCAGCGCCTCGTCTCGAGCGTCGAGGCCGGGCGGGCGCTGCTGGTGTTCAAGGAAGAGGTCCTTCCGATTCAGGTGTACATCGGGCTCCTGCGCTCGCTGGTGACGAACTTCTACCGGCTCCCCATCGAGGTGCGCTGGGAGACGCCGAGCACGCAGCGCATCGAGCTCCACGTCAGCTGGTGACGCCTCGAGCAGCGTGGCTGCTCCACCGGGCGCAGCGAGAGACGGCTGGCGGTCGACGGACCGAGGCGCACCGACGGTATGCGACCGAGCTGGCCGCGCCCCCGATGGGAGGACACCCGTTTGGCGCTGGCCGATGACGTCTCGCGGGGAGCGGCCCTTCAGAACCGGGCCGTGACGACGCCCATTCCACCGCCGGGCACGGGGGCGCCGCCGAGTGAGACCTGGACCTTCGCCGTGCGCTCGTCGATCAGCGCGCTCGCGTGGCTCGCCTCGAGGGCGAGGGGCACCCCGAGGGCTCCGATGAGCAGCCCGCCGACGATCATGGCCGTCGTCGCGCCGCCCCGCACCCGCCCGAGTTCGTCGCCAGGCGTGAAGGCGTTGCCGACGACGGAGAACAGGGCTGCGCCGAGGAACCCGATGGCCGCGACGCCCAGCGTCGCGAGGTACGACACCCCCAACCCGCCCTGGCCATCCATCGCGCGATGCGCGCCCCACGCGGCCAGGGGCGCGAGCAGCGGCGCCAGAACCCCGACGCCAAACCCGATGACGGTCCCGACGGGCGTGTACGAAAGGTTGGCGAGGATCGCGAGGAGCAAGCCCCCACCGAGGGTGCCCACGAACGCGAAGCTGCTCGCGGCGATGCGGCCTGCGCTCGAAGCGAGCCAGGGCCGTGTCTCGAGGGCGTCGTCCCGGAGCAGCGTCGCGAGGGCCTGACCGGCCACCACGAAGCCAGCCCCCGCGCCGAGCAGCGCGACACCGAGCCCGTCGCCGAGTCGTACGGGCGAGATCGCGACGGTGATGGCCGACATCGTCAGGGCGAGGAAGAGCCCGAGGAACGTCCCCGTCACCAGCGCCGCGCCGCTCACCTCTCCGCCCGCGAGCGCCACGCCCAGCGCCGCGCCGGTGATGGCCGTCACGAGCGCGCCGGTGCCGATGAGCACGTGGGCCGCCGTGGGACAGAACGAGAACCCTGCTGGGAACGGCCTCGCGCACGGCTGGTCGGCGAGCGGCAGCAACGCCAGCGGCACGCCGAGGCCGACGGCTCCGCCGAGGAGCGCCCCGATGAAGCGCTTCGCCCGCTGCACCGGCAGTGATTCGCTCGGCGCCACCGTCTCACGCGGCTCGGTGGCCGCCGGCTTCCCGTCCCAGACTTCGTCGGGCGTGAGTCGTTTTCGCGCGGGCCGCGGCGGGGCGTCGTCTCGCGCCCAGCCACTGTCGTCGCCCGCTTCGTCGGAGTCGGGTCGAGGCGGGAGCGGGACTCGGGCGGCCGGGTCGTCAGGCGAGCTCGGCTTGGGGCGAACCCCCAGCGGTGTGCGCGGCTTCACCGGGGCATCGTTCGCTGGAGGCGCTGGTGTTGCACCGACGGTCACCGCGGCGAGGAGCACGAGCATGAGTGGCGAAGCCAACCAGATTCGCGCACCCGTTCACAACGAACTGCACCCGCACTCGACGCCGAGGCGCGGTCAGAGCGCGCCCTTCTGCATCAGCACCCACAGCGTCGCCGCGACGTCGGCGTTGCAGTCGAACTGGCGCTGCGCCTCGCTCACCGACGCCCACGACGAGCCGCCCTTCTCGATCTTCCCGTTCTCGAAGGTGGCCTGGGTGCTGCCGCCGATCTCGACGTACCACTTCGAGCCACGCTTGACGGCGACGCCCTTCGTCGAGCCGCCCTTCTCGACACGAATCTCCGACGACGACTCCTTGTAGGTGTACTGGGTCGAGCCGCCCTTCTCGACGCGGCTTCCGCTGGCGCACTTGAAGTCGGCGGCGACGGCAGGGACGGCGAAGGCGACGGCGAGGGCAGCGACGAGGGTCTTCATGGAGGCTCCGGGGTTGGGGGTGACGTTCGCATCACCCCGCGCAGGTGGGCGAGGTGCAGAAAAAACCGTCGCAGCACCGACATCACGCCATTCGAGCGGGCCACCGACGACGCGCCTGTTGGCCTCTGGTATGCGCCACCGCGCATGTCGTCGCTCGTGCCCAGGCTCACCGCCCTCGACGAGGCCGTCCGTCGCGCGCTGGCCTTCGCGCCCGGCCGGCGCCTCGTCGGTCACCTGAAGCTCGAGACGTCGCGGCGGGTCACCGACGTCTTCCTCGGAGACGCCACCCACGTCGACACGAACGTCTCGATCCTCGACGCCGAGACGGCGCCGCTGGCCGAGGTGTTCTTCACCACCGACGAGGGCCAGGTGTACGAGGTCGAGGTCGACGGGCGCCCCATCTCGGGGCGGCTGCTCGAGAAGCACCTGCTGGTCTTCTCCAGCGGTGCGCTCACGCAGGTCGCGACGCCGTCGAGCGTCTTCACCCGCGCGGGCGCCGACTGGAGCCTTGCTCCGGCGCTGGCCCCGCCCACGATTCCCGGCCGGCCGTCGAAGGCCCGGCACGCCTTCCGCTCGCCGCTCGAGGTGACGCTCGACCCGGCGCAGCAGCGGGCCGTCGACCTGCCACGGCACGAGCACCTGCTCCTGCTCGGCGAGGCGGGCTTCGGCAAGACGACGGTGGCGCTGCACCGGCTCCTCGCGCTGCGCCAGCGCTCGTTCGACGAGGGCCAGCGGCGTTTCCGCGGCGCGGTGATGGTGCCCACCGAGGGCCTTCGGCGGCTCACCTCGCTCATGCTCGAGCGGCGCGGCGTGCATGACGTCGACGTATGGACGTTCGACGACTGGGTCACCGGGGAAGCGCGGCGCGCGTTTCGAGACCTGCCCCGCCGCCTGTCCGAGAACACGCCCTCGGCGGTGGTGCAGCTCAAGCGGCACCCGGCGCTGCGCCCCACCCTCGAGGCCTTCGTGAAGGCCCACCCGCGCCCGTTCGACGATCCGGACCGGCCGCGCAAGGGCAACGCGCTGGCGTCGCGTGCCGACCTCGAGAACCTCTTCGGCGACCGCGCGTGGATGGAGCCCGTCGTCGCGCGCGCGCCCGGCACGCTCTACCCGTCGGTCGTCGCGGCGCTGGCGCAGCACACGAAGGTGCAGTTCCTCGACCCCTCCGACGTCGCGTACGCCCACGTCGACCTCGAGGCGCGCACGGCGGTCGACGGGCGCTCGCTCGACGAGGGCACCCCGCTGGAAGACGCGAACTCGGCCGACGCCGAAGACCCGGCGGTGCTGTTCGAGCTCGAGCGGCTGCGCAGCGTGCAGTCACGCAAGGCCCCCATGCCGCTGGGCGCGTACGACGTCGTATTCATCGACGAGGCGCAAGAGTTCGCCCCCATCGAGCTGGCGGTGATGGCGCGCGCGCTGCGGCGCGGGGGCGTCTTCGTGGTGGCCGGCGACGCGGCCCAGCAGGTCGACCCGACGGCGGTCTTCACCGGGTGGAACGACGTGATGCGCGAGCTGGGCGTACC
>JALOQF010000447.1 GCA_025459425.1 Myxococcaceae bacterium
GCCGACGTCACCGTCACCTTCGGGAGCCGCACCCTCTTCGACCGCGTCGAGTTCGTGATCGAAGCCCAGGAGCGCGTGGGCCTCGTCGGCCTCAACGGCACCGGCAAGTCGACGCTGATGAAGGTGCTCGCCGGCGTGCTCAAGGCCGACAGCGGCGTGCTGCAGATTCAGCGCGGCGCGCGCGTCGAGTGGTTGCCGCAGGAGCCCTCGTTCCCCGACGGCGCGACGGTGGCCAGCGAGCTCGAGGTCGCGCAGGCGCCGCTCAAGGCCGCGCTCGACGAGCACACCGCCCTCTCGGCGCTCCTCTCACGCGGCGAGGGTGACGACGCCACGCTGACGCGGCTGTCGCAGCTGTCGGAGTCGATCGAGCGCCACGGCGGCTGGGACACCTCGTTCCACGCGCGCAAGCTGCTCGACCGCCTCGGCGTGAAGGACTGGGAGCGGCCGATCGCCGAGCTGTCCGGTGGGCTCAAGAAGCGGGTCGCCATCGCGCGCGCGCTGCTCGCCCAGCCCGACCTGCTCATGCTCGACGAGCCGACGAACCACCTCGACGCCGACACCGTGTCGTGGCTCGAGGACGAGCTCGACGGGTTTGGTGGCGCGCTGCTGCTCGTCACGCACGACCGCTACTTCCTCGACGGGCTCGTCGACCGCATCGTCGAGGTGAACGCGCCGGGCACCGCCGACACCGGGCTGGTGAGCTACCCGGGCAACTACGAGGCGTACCTCGAGCAGAAGATGGTGAGCCTCGAGAACGCCTCGGTGGCCGAGCACAAGCGCCAGCGGTGGATCGCCCAGGAGGTCGCCTGGCTCCGCAAGGGCGTCGAGGCGCGGCGCACCAAGTCGAAGGCCCGCATCGAGCGCGCCCGCAAGCTGCTCACCGAGCGCGGCTTCGTGCGGCCCAAGGTGCCCGACCTGCAGGTCGCCGAGGCCCCCCGCCTCTCGCAGACGGTCATCGAGGCGAAGAAGGTGGGCAAGCGCTACGGCGAGCGCACGATCTTCTCGGGCGTCGACCTCATCGTGCAGCCCGGCGAGCGCATCGGCATCGTCGGTGCCAACGGCGTCGGCAAGACGACCCTGCTGCGGACGCTCCTCGGAGAGCTGACCCCCGACTCGGGCACCGTCACCATCGGCCCGCGCACGAAGGTGGCCTACTACGATCAACAGCGCACGCAGCTCGACGACGAGGCCACCGTGGCCGAGGCCGTGTGGAGCGACGACTGGGTGATGCTCGGCCAGCAGAAGGTGCGCCTGTCGGACTACCTCGACGACCTGGGCTTCCCCGTGCCGGCGCAGAAGCAGCGGGTGAAGGCGCTCTCGGGCGGCGAGCGCAACCGGCTGTTGCTCGCGCGCGTGTTCCTCGAGGGTGCGAACGTGCTGGTGCTCGACGAGCCGACGAACGACCTCGACCTGCAGACGCTCAACGTGCTCGAGCGGCTGCTGCGGCAGTTCGAGGGCGTGGTGCTCCTGGTGACCCACGACCGCTACTTCCTCGACAAGATCGCCAGCTCGATCCTCGCGCTCGAGGGCGACGGAAAGGTGACGCGCTACGAGGGCAACTGGACGCTCTACCGGAAGCTGCGCGGCGCACCCGCCCAGACAGCGTCGCCCGCGAAGGCGCCGAAAGCCGAGATCGCGCCCCCGCCGGCGCCCCCGAAGAAGGGCGGGCGGCTCAGCTACAAGGACCAGCGCGAGCTCGACGGCATGGAAGCCGCGATCGAAGCGGCCGAGACGGCGAAGGCCACCCTCGAGCGGCGCCTCGCCGAGCCCGCGGTGCTCACCAACGCGAGCGAGGTCGCGCGCCTCTCGACCGAGCTCGACGCGGCCTCGCAGGCGGTCGAGCGGCTCTACGCCCGCTGGCAGGAGCTGCAGTCGCTCGTCGAAGGACGTTGACGGGCCGGGCCCTCGACGACAGAAGCTGCGCCTTCCATGCCCGTCATCTCCACCGAAGCGATCGCCGCGCTCGTCTCGCTCACCGCGATGGAGATCGTCCTCGGCATCGACAACATCGTCTTCATCTCCATCGTCGCCGCGAAGCTCCCGGTCGCCGATCGGCAGAAGATCGTCCGCCTGGGCATCATCGCCGCGCTCGTGCTGCGCATCGGCCTCTTGTCGATGCTGAGCTGGCTGATGGGGCTCACCACGCCGCTCATCACCGTGCTCGGCAATGAGCTCACCGGCCGCGATCTCATCCTCCTCGGCGGTGGCCTCTTCCTCATCTTCAAGGCGACCCGCGAGCTCTATTCCAAGGTGGAAGGCCACGAGGAAGAAGACGCGATGGCGGCCGAGGCGGCGGGCGACCCGAAGGCGAAGTCGAAGGGCGTCACCTCGGTGATCCTCCAGATCCTCGCGATCGACCTCATCTTCTCGCTCGACTCGATCATCACCGCCGTGGGCATGGCACAGGCGCTGTGGGTGATGGTGGTCGCGATGGTGATCGCCGTCTTGTCGATGATGCTGTTCGCCAACGCCGTGGGGTCGTTCGTCGAGAAGCACCCGTCGGTGAAGGTGCTGGCGCTGTCGTTCCTGTTGATGATCGGCACCATGCTCGTGGCCGATGGGCTCGGCACGCACGTGCCGAAGGGCTACGTGTACTTCTCGATGGCGTTCTCGCTCGGCGTCGAGCTGCTCAACTTGCGCCGCGCGACGAAGGCCGCGAAAGCGACGCCAACGAATCGGTAGCGCCCTCCACCTGCTTCGGGTAGAGCCGCTCGGCACGGCGCACCCGTTCGAGGTCGCGCGAAGCACGGAGGCTGTTTTGCGGGAGAAACTGCTGGCGCTCGCGGCACTGCAGAAGGTCGATGTCGAGGTCGCCTCGCTCAAGAAGAACGCCGACGCGTACCCGAAGGAGATCGGCGAACTCGAGAAACAGCTGGCGGCCGCGAAGTCGGCCGTCGACGCCGAGCGCGCGAAGCTCGACGACCTCGAGAAGCAGAAGCTCACCCTCGAGCAGACCGTCACCGAAGAGAAGGACAAGGTGAAGAAGTGGGAAGCACGGCTCACCGAGCAGCGCTCGACCCGTGAGTACTCGGCGCTCGCTCGCGAGATCGACATCGCCAAGAAGGGCCAGCTCACGATGGGCGAAGAGATCGTCGAGCTGGGCCGCCAGGCGACGATTCAGCGCGAGGCCGTTCGCCAGAAGGACGCCGCGTTCCAGGACAGCTCGAAGGGCCTGGTCGAGCGCATCACCCAGCTCAAGGCGAAGCTGGCCGAGGCCGAAGCGGCCGTGCGCGCGCTCGATGGCAGCCGCGAAGCCGCCGCGAAGGGCGTCGATGCCACGCTGATGAAGCGGTACGACGTGGTGCGCAAGAAGCGCATGCCCGCGATGGTGGCGCTCGCGCCTCCTGGCCGCTGCACCGGCTGCGGCATGAGCGTGCCGGCGATGATGTACACCACGCTCGTCACCTCGAAGGGCACCGACACCTGCCCCGCGTGCTCGCGCATCGTCTACGCACAGGAAGTGCTCGAAGAGCCGAAGGCGAAGTAGGTTCTGACTCCACGCATGGCGTCGAAGTCGAAAGGGTTGAGCGGCCGCGCGCTCTCGGGCGCTGTCCTGCGCTTCATCGCGCGCGAGGAGCCCCTCGTCGCGACGCTCGGCGCGTTCCCCCAGCTCGATCGCGCCCGCCTGCAGAAGATCCTCGAGAAGGCCGCCGCGGCCATCGAGGGCCTCAACGGGCACGACGAGCCGGCCGAGCCCACGGTGTCGCGGGTGCGGCTCTATTCGGACGGCGCGGCCCGCGGAAACCCGGGCCTGGCTGGAGCCGGCGCCGTACTCGTCGAGCCGTCAGGGCAGGTCGTCGATCGCATCGGCAAGTTCCTCGGCACCCAGACGAACAACTACGCCGAGTACATGGGGCTCTTGCTCGGGCTGCGCCGGGCGCGCGAGCTGTCGGTGCGTGAGGTCGAGGTCTTCGCCGACTCCGAGCTCATGCTTCGGCAGCTCGGCGGCCGCTACCAGGTGAAGAGCGCGAGCCTGCGCCCGCTGTACGAAGAGGCCTTGAGCCTCTTCAACGACTTCGAGCGGGTGAAGCTCGTGCACGTGCCGCGCGAGATGAACCGCGCGGCCGACGAGATGTCGAACCGCGCCATCGACGAGCGGCTGTAGTCCCATCGACGCATTTTTCTTTGGGCCGGCCGGGTCGCTCTTCCTACGGTGCGGCTCCTGTTCGCCGTCGCACCACAAGGAACTCCATGGCCAACGCCCCTCGTCCCTTCAACTTCTTCCGCGCCGGCGGGTTCGACCAGGTCCGCTTCGACTCTGGCGCCGACCTGCTCGCGATCGACCAGCTCGATCAGAAGCTCTGGGTCGCCCTCGCCTGCCCCACGAAGGGCCTCGCCTTCGACAGCCGAACGCTCGAGCTCATCGACGCCGACAAGGACGGCCGCATTCGCGCCCCGGAGCTGATCGCCGCGGTGAAGTGGGTCGGCGGGCTGATCAAGAACCCAGACGATCTACTCAAGTCGTCGCCAGAGCTGCCGCTGTCGGCCATCAACGAGGCGAACGAAGAGGGCCAGAAGCTCGTCACCGCCATCAAGACGGTGCTGGGCGGGCTCGGCAAGGCGAACGCCACCTCGATCTCGGTGGCCGACACCGCCGAGGCGACGAAGGCCTTCGACAACCTGCCCAACAACGGTGACGGCGTGGTGGTCGCCGAGGCCGCGAAGGACGACGCGACGAGGCAGCTGATCGCCGACGTCATCGCCTGTCACGGCGCGGTGAAGGATCGCTCCGGGAAGGACGGCGTCACGGCCGACACGATCAAGGCCTTCTTCGGGGACGTGGCCGATCACGTCGCGTGGCTCGCGAAGGCCCGCGGTGACGCATCGCCGCTCGTGTTGAAGGGCGACACCGGCGCTGCCTACGAAGCGCTCCAGGCCGTGCGCGCGAAGGTCGACGACTTCTTCGCCCGGTGCCGGCTCGCGGCCTTCGACGCGCGCGCGCTCCAGGCGCTCAACCGCGAAGAGAAGGAATACCTCGCCGTCGCCGCGAAGGATCTCACCATCACCGCCGACGAGGTCGCAGGCTTCCCCCTCGCGCGCATCGAGGCGAACCGGACGCTCCCGTTGAAGGACGGCCTCAACCCTGCGTGGGCCGGCAAGCTCGCCACCTTCGCCGAGAAGACCGTCAAGCCGCTGTTGGGCGAGAAGACGGCGCTCACCGAGGCCGAGTGGACGACGCTGTGCGGCCGGCTCTCGGCGTACGAGGCCTGGCAGAAGGACAAGGCGGGCGCGAAGGTCGAGAAGCTCGGCGCCGCGAGGCTCGAGGCGCTCTCGGCGCCCGATGCGCGCGTCGCGATCGACGCCCTCATCGCCGACGACAAGGCGCAGGCCGCCACGGGCGCGCTCCTCACCTCGGTCGAGAAGCTCGTGCGGTTGCACCGCGACCTCTTCCACCTGGTG
>JALOQF010000448.1 GCA_025459425.1 Myxococcaceae bacterium
GCGAGAAGACGAGGGCGCTCCACCACGCGGCGCGCTCGGAGAAGAGCCGACGCGCGAGCGCGAACACCGGCAGCACCGAGGCAACCCCGACGACGAGGCTCACGCCCCGGCCTGCGTGCGCGAGGCTCCCGGTCAGCCACTCGACGAGCGCGAGCAGTGGGAAATGGAGCGGCCCGAACTGCAGACAGCCCTGCAGCGACGACCCGATGAGGTGCGGCGACTCGAGGAAGGCGTGGCCCAGCCACGCGCGCACGACGGCGTCACCCGCCACGTTCTCGGCGAAGGGGAACACCAGCAGCCGGGGCACGGCCGCCAGCACCACGAGGAGCCCGACCGAACGCCGACTCATACGGGCGCCGGGAACCTCGCCATGGTCGCCTTCAGGGTGCGCAGCGCGGCGCGCACGTGCTCGCTGCGGTCGGAAGGACTCGGGGCGCCTCCGGGGTGCGCGTCGTCTGGCGGCTGCGTGCGCTCGGCGTGCTCGATGCGGCGGGTGATGCGCGCCTCGAGCGTTCGGGCCTGCGCTGGTGACTTCGTGTGCATCACGTGGCCCCACTCGACCAGCCCTCGATAGACGTCGACGGCGTCGAGCAGGCCAGCGTCGTTCACCTCGGTGAGCGCCGACGTCGCCTCGGCGATGAGGCCCTCGGCCTGCCCGAGCCGCCCGCGAACCGCCTCGACGGCGCCGAGCCCTGCGCGGGCCAGCCCGAGGTAGCGCGTCTCTCCGAGGTCTTCGAGCAGCTCGATGGCCGACTGGTAGTGCGCGGCCGCCGTGGGCAGCTCGATCAGCTCGTGGTGCAGGGCGCCCTTCGCCACCAGCACGATGCCCTCGTGCCGCCGCGCCCCCACCTCGCGCAAGATGTCGAGCGCGCGGTCGTATTCGGCGAGCGCGGGCCCTGGCTTCTGCTGGTCTCTGTACAGGTCGCCGAGGTTGATGTGCGAGATGCCCTCGGAGCGCCGGTTGCCCAGCTCGCGGTGAATGGCGAGCGCCTGCTGGTAGTTGGCCCGCGCCTGCTGGAGCAGCCCCATCGCCTGCTCGGTGACGCCGAGGTTGGCCAGGGTGATGCCCTCGTAGCGGCGGTCGCCCACCTCGCGGTGAATCTCGAGCGCCTTCTCGTACGAGCCGAGCGCCTCGTTCTCGAGGCCGAGCTCGTTGAGGAGCGTGCCCTGGGTCGACAGGCAGCGCCCTTCCATGCGCCGGTCCTTCGCCTTGCGCAGCAGGGTGAGCGCGCGAGCGAAATGTCTGCGGCTCTCGGCCCGCTGCCCCACGAGGCGGTGGGCGACGCCAAGGAAGGACTCGATGCGCCCCTCGCGCGCGACGTCGCCCAGGGTACGGGACAGCCGGAAGGCCTCTTCGAAGTCCGCGAGGGCGTCGGCTGGTTTTCCCCGGGCGAGGCGGGCCTTGCCTCGGGCCTCGAGCCCTTCGGAGCGGCGCTCGGCGTCGTCGCCACACCGTTCGAGCGCCGCGTCGAGCATGGGCAGGTGGGGCTTGAAGGGGCCACGCAGGGACAACAGGGGATCGAGCGCCAGCACGGCGTCGAGCGACTGACTGGGCGCCGCCCGTGGGTCGAGCCCGCGGTGGTACACGGCCAAGAGGTTCTCGCGCTCGAGGTCGAGGGCCGAGAGCTGGGCCGCGTTCGACTCGGCGCCGACGGCGAGGGTCTTGCCGAGGGCGAGGTAGGCGCGCGTGTGACGAACGAGGGCCTGCTGCTCGACGGGCATCGCCATCAGCTTCTCGCGCGCGTACTCCCGAATGCTCTCGTAGAGGCCGAAGCGGGTCTGCGCCTCGTCCCCCGAGGGGAAGTAGGCGCGCACGAGGGACTTGGCGCGGAGCGTGAGCAGCACCGACAAGGGCGCGGCCTCGACGTCGACGTGCCCGAGCGAGACGACGGTCTCGGCCGCCTCGGCGGTGAAGCCACCCGCGAAGACCGACAGCTGGGCGAGCATCGACTGCTCGGCCGGGCCCAGCATCGTCCACGACCAGTCGATGGCGCCGCGCAGGGTGGCCTGCCGGTCCGACACGCCCTTCTTGCCGACGAGCAGCTCGAAGCGCCGCGGGAGCCGCTGCACGAGCTGGCCCGGGTTGAGAATCGACATGCGCGCGGCTGCGAGCTCGATGGCCAGCGGCATGCCGTCGAGCTGGCGAACGATCTCTGCGATGGCGGCCTCGTCGGTGGGCGTGGGCTCCCAGCCCGGGCGCACGGCGCGGGCGCGCTCGACGAAGAGCTCGACGGCCTCGGCGCTGCGCACGGCCTCGGACGGCTTCGGGGTGCGCAGCGGCGGCACCTCGTAGACCGTCTCGTGAGGCACGCGCAGCAGCTCGCGGGACGAGACGACGAAGCGGGCGAGCGGAGCGGCGCGCATCCACCGCTCGAGCGTCTCACCGGCGTGGCCGACGACCTGCTCGAAGTTGTCGAACACGACGAGCGCCTCACCGCGCGAGGCGAGGGCGTGGCCGAGCTGCTGCACGGCGTCTCCGGCCATGAGCGGCACGTCGAGGCTGCGGGACAGGGCCGCGCAGATGCCGTCGACGTCGCGGGCCTCGGCGAGCTCGACCACCCACACGCCGCCGCGGCGCTTGCCACGCTCGTCGACGCCCTGGAAGTGGGTGACGAGCTGCGAGCCGAACTGGAGCGACAGGCGCGTCTTGCCCGTACCGCCGGGCCCCAGCAGCGTGACGAGGCGGGTGCCCTGGCGGAAGAGCTGGTGCAGATCGGCGAGCTCTGCGACGCGACCGACGAAGCTGGTGGCCTGCGGGGCGAGGTTGGTCGGGCGCTGCGAGACCTCTCCGAGCAGGCGCTTCGTCTCGGCGAGCTTCTCGCCCGAGAGGTTGGCCTTGAGGCGGTCTGCGCGCGTGAGCGGGCTCTTCGAGACGACGGCGCCTTCGGCAGACCCGTCACCCGACTCGATGACGGTGCGGGCCTCGTGCGCGTCGACCGGGGCGCCGGACTTCTCGTCGCCAGGCTCGACGGCCAGCTCGAACGCGCCCGAGTCGTCGAGGCCCGGCACGTCTTCGTACTGGCGAAACCAGCGTGCGAAGTCGAACGGGCCCGCTTCGGCGAGGTACACCGCCACCGCGTCGTGCAGCTCCCGCGCGCTCTGGTACCGATCGGCGGGCCCCTTGCGCAGCGCCTTCATGACGATGCGCTCGAGGGCCTTCGGGCAGTCGGCGCGGCGCTCCGTCACCAGGGGCACCTCGGCCGCCCGCACGGCCTTCACCGTCTGCGCGTCGGTCTTCCCGCGGAACAGGTAGCTGCCGGTGAGCGATTCCCACATGACGATGCCGAGGGCGAAGACGTCGGTGCGGCCGTCGACGTGCTTCGCGCTCGCCTGCTCGGGCGCCATGTACGGGAACTTGCCCTTCAAGATGCCGGTGGCCGTGTGCACCGACTTGTTGGCGGCCTTCGCCACGCCGAAGTCGATGAGCTTCACCACGCCCTCGTTGGTGACGAGGATGTTGTGGGGCGAGACGTCACGGTGGACGATCTTGAGCTCTCGCCCCTGCGCGTCGGTGGCGTGGTGCGCGAAGTCGAGCGCGGCGGCGATCTGCACGGCCACGCGGGCGACCACCTGCGGCGGCACCGGGTGCTCGACCTCGCGCGCCCGCATGAGCAGCTCGCGCCAGTCCTTGCCGGGCACGTACTCCATCGCCACGAACCAGGTGCCGTGGACTTCGCCGAACTCGACGATGCGGGCGATGTTCGTGTGCACGAGGCGCGAGGCGATGCGCGTCTCGTCGAGGAACAGGCGCAGGAAGCGCGGGTTCTCGGTGAGGTGCGGCAGAATGCGCTTCACCGTCAGCAGCTCGCCAGCGGCGTCCTTCGCCAGAAACACCTCGCCCATGCCGCCGGCACCCAGGCGCTTGAGGAGCGTGAACCGTCCGAAGGCCTCCATTCCACGCGCAACCTACCCAAAACCGCCGTGATTCCCGTCGTTTTCGAAACGCAACAGGGGGGTCGAACCATGCGACAATGTGGGCATGCCCTTTCGAATCAACGGTGGTCCCCGCTTCACGGTGCCGACGACGAACCAGCCCGCGACGACGACCACGCCGACGAACACCACGCCGGCGGCTCCGACGAACACGACCCTCGACCCACGGCTGGCGAACCTGAACGTCAACACCACGACGATCCGGTCGACGGTGACGCCGAACACGAGCACCTTCGAGCGCGTGCGCAACAGCACGATCCGGCGCGGAGGCACCGACGACGACTCGTTGGGCGGCGGCGTGGCGTTCAAGGGCAAGGGCTACGACGTCGTCAACGAGGGCCTGGTGGGGCCCGACACCGATCCGACGCGGCTCGCGCTGCGCGACGCCATCTGGGAGCGCCTCGAGACGCCGACCTACCTGCTCGAGCCGCGCACCACCCGAGCGGTCGAGCTGAAGGCCCTTGCGCCGGCGCTGTCGGAAGCCGCGAGCGGCCGCCAGGCGGCGACGTTGACGAAGCTGGCGCAGGCGAAGCCCGAGGCCGCGGCGCACCTGGCGGACTTCCTCTCGAACACGAAGGGGCTCGCGAAGGACGTGCGGGGGTCGCTCCTGCAGACGCTGGCGTCGAACGCCTCGGGCGTCGCGGGCGCGGTGGTGGCTGGCGTCACCGGGTCGACGGCGTTCTCGGCGATGAGCGGAACGGACAAGGCGGCGCTGGCCACGGTGATGTCGCGGCTCGACGAGGCCGGGCTCAAGGTGCTCGGCTCGATGGTGGAGCGCGCGCCCGAGGCGCTCAAGCACGTCGATTCGGCCGGGCGCTCGTTGTTGTCGAACCTCGCGACGCTGGCCTCGCAGCCGCTGCACGCTTCGCTCGCCGGGCACACGACGACCGAGGAGCTGCTGTCGGGAATTCTGACCGACGTGATGAACCCCAATCGCATCGACCAGGGCAACGCGACGACGTGCACGGTGGCCTCGATGCAGTTCGAGCTCGTGGCCGACGAGCCGGGCGAGTACGCGCGCCTGATGGCGGGGCTGGCCGGGCCGAAGGGGACGGTGAAGATGCAGGGCGGCGGCGACCTGCGCCTGGGCCCCGGTGACGCCGACGCTCGCGCCCGCGACGGCCGCTCGGCGAGCCAGACGCTCTTCCAGTCGGCGGCGATGGAGTACGCGAACGGCCGCTTCTCGAACTACGACCCGGTGCTGGGCGTGAGCATCAACGAGCGCACTGGTGAAGAGCGGCTGGGGCTCAAGCCCGACAACCAGCAGGCGCTCCTCGAGAAGCTCTTCGGCGTGAAGTACTCGATCGACCGGCTCTTCACCGAGGCCGAGGGCGCGAAGGCGCTCGGCAAGCTCCAGGGGTGGGACGCGCGGGGCTTCCGCAACCGGCCCATCATCGTCGACCTCGACCAGGGCAAGTTCAACCACGCGGTGACGCTCGAGGCGGTGACGAAGGAGCGCGTG
>JALOQF010000449.1 GCA_025459425.1 Myxococcaceae bacterium
ACGTCGGGAACGTCAACGCTCCGGCCACCGCCCCGCTGCGTGGCAGCTCGAGACTCACCTCGGCGACGCCAGCGGCGCCGAAGAGGCCGTCGAGACCCGCGCCCGCCGTGTCCATCAGCAGGCGCAGCACGTCGCCCTGCTGGCCCGCAGGAAGGCGCACCACCACCCGCTCGTCGCTGGGGTCGAGGTCGACCTGGCGCTCCAGTCGCTCGAGCCAGCGGGAGAGCTGACCGGGCTCTTTGTGCACGTTCGCCGCGACCTCACCCGCGCTGAAGCGCAGCGAGGTGAGCACGGCCGACCCACTCACCCGCGGGTGCGTCAGGCGCAGGGTGATCGAATCGGTCGCAGGCGCCGGTGAGCGAGCAGCACAGCCACCAAGGCCGCTCACCAGGACGAGGAAGACGGCTCCGCGCACCCGGGCTCTCCCCTCGGATCAGAAGCGCGCCTGCATCACCGCGTTGAAGCCCAGCTGGTTCGGCTGCTCGAAGGTCGGCTGCGAGATGTTCGCCGTCGAGTCGCGGAACGTCACCCGGTTGTCGTCGCGCGTGTAGAAGACCTCGCCGATGATCGCGAAGTAGTCGGACAGGTCGAGCCTGTAGGTGCCCTTGATGCTGAAGATCGGCAGCACCTGCACCGGGTTGCCGTCCGCGTCCGTCGCCGGGAGGATGTTGAAGAGGTTCACGTCGCGCACCACCACCACGCGTGGGCCGGTGAGGCCGGGCGGCGGGCTCATGCCGCCGAAGTCGAAGCGCGGGGCCGAGAGCGAGGCTGGCAGCTGCACGCCGCCGATGAGGCCGAACGTCGAGTGCAGCACGGGCACGTAGCGGTCGACGCCGAGGGCGAACCACGTCTCGGGCCGCACGGTGCTTCCGTTCGAGAAGTCGAAGAACGGCGGGAAGCCCGGCACGTCGAACTGAATGAACGACAGCGTGCGCACCAGGCCCAGCAGGGTGATGCGCCAGAAGTCGATCTTCGCGCGGGTGTTGAGCGCCAGCGCGCCGGCGAGCTGGGGCCGCGTGGTGGCGAACCGGTCGGGGTCGATGAGCGTCTGCACCAGCACCGAGCCCTCGAGCTCGGCGGTGATCGAGAAGCCCCCCGGGTACTTCTCGGGCGTGAAGAACCGCGTCAGCACGTCCGGGTCGTTCTTGTAGAGCCGAATGTCGATGGACTGCTGAATCTCGGCGCCCCGCTGGAACGAGAGGCGTGCCGAGCCGCCGGTCGCGTTGATGGGCGCCCGTACGCCCTGCAGCGCCAGCGACGGCGCGATGCCGCGGTTGAAGTAGCCGCCGTTCACCTCGAAGCGCAGCGCCGTGCCCTCGTTCTTGTAGAGGTCGATGCCCGCGCCGCCGAGGTAGCCGTACACGCGCTCCTGCACGTTGAGCAGGTTGTTGAGCAGCAGGCCCGTCTTGAGGCCGACGAAGGCATAGCCCCAGTCCTTGGTGATCTGCAGCTTGCCGCCCGGCGCCGCGCTCGGTCGGCCCGTCGACGAGAGGCCCGTGCCCTGCTGGAAGGTGAAGGCCGAGTCGCCGCCCCAGGTGACGCGCCAGTTGTACCCGAGGCGGAACCGGTCGGACGACACCGGGAAGCCCGTGAGCGAGATGTCTTCCCGCGCGCCCCAGCCGACGGGCTTGTAGTTGAGCTTGATGTAGCTCGAGTTGTCGAAGAGGGTGATCTGCCCGCTCGGCTGCGTGAGCAGCAGCACCGACAGCGCCGCCTCACCCTCGAAGCCGTCGAAGAAGCTGAACGCCTTCTTGTAGAGCGTGAGGTTCGACAGCGTCTCGAAGCCCGAGAAGCGGGTGTTGAAGTTGTCGAAGAACTGCGTGTTCTGCCGCGAGGCGCCGAAGCCCACGCCGGGGCTGTTGGGCGTCGTCTCACCGGGCCGCACGAAGACGTTGTCGTGCGCGAAGGCGAAGGTGACGCGCGTGTCGATGAAGTCTCCGGCCAGGGCGGCGCTCGACCCACACACGATCAGCAGTGACAGCAGCTTGAACGACCTCACGACGACTCTCCCTTCCCGCGACGACCGCCGGTCTGCCCGACGGCGCGCTCCACTTCACGCAACGAACTGATGTCTTCGCCTCAGGTTCCCTGGCAGCGGCTCAAGGGGCGAGGGCACTCGAGGCCCGCGCCCGGATAGCAGCAGATGTCGTCGGGATCTCTTGGAATGACGATCCACCGTGGGCGGGCGGGCTGCACCTGCTTGAGGTGGCCCACCACGTCATAGGTGGCGCCCTTCGTGTACCGGCACTGCAGCGCGGCGTCGGCGTTGGGGTCGTCGACGCGGCAGTCGGGGTTGAGCTCGGGGATCGCGTCTTTGGTGTCGAGGTTGAGGCGCGTGCGCGGGTTGATGGCCGCGAAGCAGGTGCCCGACATCGACGTCGGCAGGAACGCGATGGTGTCTTGCCCCTCGGGCAGCCGGAACTTGAGCACCGTGCGCGCGTCGAGGAGCGGGTCGTTCTCGGCCACCACCGTCATCGCGTTGCCGAGGCGGTAGCGCACCGGCACGTCGCAGACGGCGACCGCGTAGGTGCCCGGGTCCCACCCCTGCTCGGGCGCCAGAATCAGCCCTGCCACCCGCGCCTGGGCCACGGCCATGCCCCCATCGGGCTGCGAGACGGGCGTCGCGGTGACGGGCGTCGAGCGCACGCGCGCGGGGCTCGAGTCGTCGAGGTTCGCCCAGCGCGGGCCCGGCGGCGCCATCTCGACGGTGAACTGACCGAAGCCGATGAAGGTGGACTCTTCGGCGCACACCTGGTCGCCCATGGGCCCCCGGCCGAGCGTGCAGCTCTGCGTGCACTCGCGCTCGCGCCGCTCGTTGTCGGGCTCGGCCGACGCCGGGTTGTCGAAGTCGCAGCTGCCCCACGAGCGCAGCGTGCCGCCGGTGTTCGGGTCGGTGTCGGTGCGGTTGCAGAAGAACGGCACCGAGGCGTTGGCGTCGAAGTCGCAGTTGACGAAGCGGTCGGGGAACTTCACGCCCCGCACGCGCACCAGCGAGGCCTCGAGGCTCTCGAGCTTCAGGTTGTTGGTGCTCTGCCCGCACAGCGGGTCGGTGATGAAGGGCGAGAAGACGTTGTCGGCGCCGCAGAGGCGGTAGTTGAGCTCGACGGGCGGCACCAGGCGCAGCCACTTGTTCCACTGGTCGGGCGGCAACAGCCGCACGCGCTCGGCGATGGTCCACGCGGGGAACGTCATCTGCGTCGTCGAGGTGAACTCCTGCACCGCGCCCGAGAGCGAGAACAGCAGGTCGCCCTGGTTGAGCCCCTCGGGGAACGAGAAATTGAAGACGAAGATGCTGCCGAAGGTGCCCGGCGAGTAGCTCGCGCAGTCCATGCGCCGCCGGCAGCTGGCCTTCGAGATGGCACAGGTGCCCATGGTGGCGCCCGGCACGTCTTCGATGTTCCGCACCCCGCCATCGCCTGCCACCTGGCACGCCTCGGGGGGCTCCGGCGTGCGGACGAACTGCGTGCCCGAGCGCAGCAGCTCCTTCACGCGGCAGGCGGTGATGTCGCTGACGTAGAAGCCCGTCGGCTCGACGCCCGTCACCACCATGGCCATCGGCTGGCCGTTGCGCTCGGGGTCGTCGAGGCACGTCTGGCGAAGCGGGGTGCCCATCTCGGGGGGCGTGCCGATGCGAACGAACTCGCCCACGAAGGGCGAGCTGCGGTTGTCGAGGCCGTCGGGCAGGTTGAGCGACTGCAGCGTCTGCTCCTCGAACCAGATGATGGGCGAGCTGCCCGTGGCGTACGAGTACACGGTGTCGGCGGGAGGCAGCCGCTCGGGCGCCGTGGTGGTGCCGCCATCGAAGAGCGGGCGGGGCGGGGCGTTCTCGAGCCACAGCCGCACCTGGCCGTACTGGTGAATGGTGCGCACGACGCCGCGCACCTCGCCGCCGACGGCCTGACGCCACCGGTTCTCGTAGCCGGGGCTGCGCAGGCGGCCGGGCGTGCGCCGGAAGGGGTCGACGCCGCCGTCACGGAGCGCCGGGAGCGTCGCGCCGAGCTGCCCCAGCGAGTTGCGGCCCCAGGTGAAGACAGTGCTGTCACTCCTGGTGGCGACGGTGAAGGCGTCACCGGCCGAGACCGACGTCCAGTCGGTGGCGGCGCCGAGCGGCTGCGGCGTGTTGCGCAGCGTGGTGGTGTTGTCGCCCAGCTCGCCGTCGCCGTTCGAGCCCCACGTGTAGAGAAGCCCGGGCTGCCGGAGGCCCGCCGAGTGCGTGCGGCCGGCCGAGACCGAGTCCCAGCCGGTGAGGGTGCCCACGCGCGTGGGCGTACGCACGGCGGTGAGGCTGCCGAGGCCCAGCTGCGCGCTCTCGTTGCGGCCCCAGGCCCACAACGAGCCGTCGGTGCGAATGGCGAGCGAGTGCCCCGCGCCCGCGGCCACCGTGCGCCACGTGGTGGTGGCGTCCACCTGCACGGGCGTCAGCGCGTTCGCCTGCATGACGCCGAGCTGCCCGTCGTCGTTGGCGCCGAAGGCCCACAGCGTGTTGTCGGCGCGCACGGCGAGCGAGTGCCGGCCGCCGGCGGCGATGGCGAGGTAGCGCTCGGCGCCGAGCTGCTGCAGCACCGTGCGCGAGGTGGTGGTGCCATCGCCCAGCTGGCCGGCCTCGTTCTCTCCTGCGCTCCACAGGGTGCCGTCGCGCTTGAGGGCCAGCACGTGCTGATCGCCCGCCGCGATGGCGGTGAAGTCGGCGTCGTTGCTGAGCAGCCCGCTCAAGGCGCCGAAGGCGACGACCCGCCCGTCGTCCCGGATGGCCGCCGTGAAGCGCCGGCCCGCGGCCACGACGCGGAAGCGTGAGGCCTGCTCGATGGGCAGCGGGAGGAACTGCTCCGGCAGCCCGGCCACGCCGAGCTGGCCCGAGGCGTTGTCACCCCACGTCCACAACGAGCCGTCGGTGCGAATGCCCGCGCCATGAAGGCTGCCAGCCACCGCCGAGGTCCACTCGATGGGCTCCGCGAAGTCGCCGGGAATGACGCGCACCGAGACGGGCCCCGAGAAGCCCGTCACGAGGCTCTTGTCGGAGCGCAGGGCCTGGCCCACGAAGTCCACCTCGATGGGGCCACGCGCGATGACGTAGCGGCAGCTCTCGGTGCCTCGAACGCTGGCGGGCACCGCGGCCTGGCCGCCGTCGTATTGGCTGGCGCACGCGGCGGTGACGGCCAGACGGGTGCGGCCCTGGGGCGTGGCGGTATACACGCCCTCGACCTGCACGGAGAACGACGACAGCTCGCTGCGCTCCGGCCCGGGAATGACGGGACAGGCGGACGCGAAGACGAGAGCGCCCGCCGCGAGCGCACGGAACGACGACGACATCACTTGACCCTCCGCCCGATGCGGCCGTCTTCCCGGCCGACGGCGATGGGAATGGCGAGCGGGTTCTCGCA
>JALOQF010000103.1 GCA_025459425.1 Myxococcaceae bacterium
CGGTGGACTCGTCGCCGAGGAACCAGTGCGTGCGAGCGTGCACGTCGGGCCACGCGGCGAGGGTTTCGGACAGGGCCTGGGCGTGCGCCGGCTCGAGCGTTGGCGGCGGGGCGAACCGGCCCTTTTCGGAGCGCTTCATGGCCAGAGGGATAGCGGCTGGGGCAGACGACTGCACGGCGGACCCGCCCGAGCGTCAGGTGAACCTCGCGTTGAGCGAAGAGCAGGTGCTGGCGATCGTGCAGCAGCTCATGTCGGAGCCGACTCGCCGACGACGACGGAACTCCGAATCGCTGCAGGCCTACGTGATCGAACGCCTGAGCCAGAACGACGCAGAGTGGGCGTCCTTCATGAGCGCTCGAGCCGATTGGCAGAAGGAACTCGAGAAATGGCTGAGGCCGCGCGACGTGTAGCGTTGCGCCTGGCCGAGGGCCGCCAACGCCCGCTCGCTCGACTTGCCCGAGCTCGACCGCCGCTCACCCTCGCGTGAAGTGCGCGCGCAGGAAGCGCGGCCGGCCAGCGAGTCGGCGCCCGAGCCGGACGAACCTCGGCTCGTCGAGCCAGGCGAACGACCACGACGTGGGAGCCTGCTCCACGGTGAGGGCAAGTCGACGCAGCCCCTCGGCCGCCTCGTCGATGGCCTCGGGAGCAGACGCCGCGGGCAGGTGCATCACGAGCTCGAGGAACACCTCACCCGCGAGCGCGCTGCGCGAACGACCGCAGGTGACCAGCGTCCACCCTTCGAAGAGCTGGCCTGGCTGGTACACGAACACGTCGACGTGCAGCGCGGCCTCGGCGTCGGAGTGGAGCACCCGCCACGGCTCTCCGAGCAGCTCGGAGAAGCTGTCGAGCATGGCCGGCAAGGGCGATGGAATGGATGACGCTTCTCCCGCGGCTGGGAGCGCGAGGCGCTGCACGTCACGGCTGTCGGCGCAGGTTTCGCACAGGGCGTAGGCGGCGACCGCGTCGAGCACCTGCACCGAGTCACCGGCGAGGACCTCGCGCGTGGCGCCGACCGTCCAGCGCGGCGCCGAGGGTGGAATGGCCACGAAACAGCCCGCACATCGAACGACGCTGCGCATGGCGCGCATGGTGGATCCAGCGGCTCGAGCGCGCCAGCACGACGGTCAGCCATCTCTGGCTGCCCGCACCGCCTGACGACGACGGTCCACCCGAGCCTCACCGCGCGTCGCGGAGCAGCCGAAACCCGAGCGCGCGCTGCCCCAGGGCCCGCGACGCCTGCACCCACAGCATCATCAAGGGCTCGAGCAGCCGCGCCTGGCGGAGCGGCCCGGCGAAGACCGGCTCGAACCCCACGTCGGCGACGAGCTGCTGCACCACCGCCCGCGCCGGCGCGTCGTCACCACAGAAGAAGTTCACCGCTGGGCCAGC
This sequence comes from Myxococcaceae bacterium, assembly GCA_025459425.1. Lineage (GTDB taxonomy): Bacteria > Myxococcota > Myxococcia > Myxococcales > Myxococcaceae > Xiheimicrobium. The sequence continues at coordinate 1,390 of JALOQF010000103.1, forward strand.
CGCCGACACGGGCAGCGCGAGGTTCTCGGCGCCCTGCGCGTTGAACGACTTGAACACCCGCGCGCCGGACAGCAGCCGCGCCACCTCTTCGGCCCACGACGTCTGGTGGCCATACGAGAGCGTGAAGCCCGGCCCGACGTGGTTGGTGCAGTCGATGACCGTCTTGCCGACGGCCATGGCCTTCGCGCCGGTCTCGCGCTCCAGCGCCACGATGGCCTCGTCGCCAGGCTCTCGCGCGCCCACGAGCACCTCGTGACCGGCCCGCCGCCACGCCCGCGTCAGCCCGCCGCCGATGTGCCCAGCCCCCAGCACGGCCAGGCGCCGCGGCGTCGGCGTCTTCACGAGGGGCGCCGCCGTCACCGCTGGCTCGAGTCGCAGCCCGAGGCGACGGCCGAACTTCTCCACCACGGCCAGGTGAATCCACAGCACGGCCGCGGGCTCGAGGAGCCGCGCGCGCTCGAGGCCCCCGAGGTCGACCGGCTCGAAGCCCAGGTCGGCGGCCAGCCTGCCCGCCACGCTCCGGGCCTCGGCGTCGGCGCCCGCGAAGAACATCATCGCGCGCGCGCCAGCGACCTGCGGGTTGGCCATCACCTCGATGCCCACCGTGTTGAAGCACTTCACCACCCGCGCGCCCGGCACCTTGCGCTGCAGCACCTCGGCGCCCGAGTCGGTGTGGCCCACCACGAGCGACAGGCCCGGGCCCAGCGGGTTCGACGCGTCGAGCAGCACCTTGCCCGAGGCCCCCTCGAGGGCCTTCGTCACCGCGTCGAGCGCCTCGAAGGGCGTCGCCAGCACCAGCACCTCGGCCGCGCGCGCCACCGCCTCGATGGACTGGGCGCCCGGCTGCGTCGACGGCTCACGAATGCCGTAGGTGACGGTGTGGCCCGCGCGGGTGAACGCCGCGCCCAGGGTGCTGCCGACCTTGCCCTTGCCGATGACGCCGATGTGCATGCCCCACCGTGCGTGAGGCGAGCCCCGTCACGCCATTTCGTTCGATGCAACGTGTCGTTTCGTGCGGCGAACATGCGCGTCGGTGCGCGTCTTGGCGCCGTCATGTGCCCCGGGCGCGGCCTTCGCGGCGGCGTCGACGAAGAGCTGCCGCAGCCACCCATGCTCGGGCGAGGAGTCCTGCCGGGGGTGCCACAAGAGGCTCAGCGCGTACGGCCGCAGCGGCACGGGCGTCTCGCACACCACCAGGTCGAAGGCAGCCGCGAGGCGAGCGGCCATGCGCTCCGAGATGGTGAGCACCGCGTCGGACTCGGCGACGAGCTGCAGCGCCGAGAGGAAGTACGGCACCGCGCGCGTCACCCGGCGCTTCTTGCCCCGCTCGGCCAGCACGTCGTCGAGGTACCCGCCCGGCCTGCCCCGCGGCGCCACCTGCAGGTGGTCGAGCGAGAGGAACGTCTCGAGGTCCATTCGGCGCCGCGCCACCGGGTGCCCCTTGCGCAGCACGGTGACGAAGCGGTCGGTGAACAGCACCCGGGTGCGCAGCTCGGGCGGCAGGTCGGCGTAGATGCCCACCGCGAGGTCGATGGCCCCTTCGCGCAGCATGGCCGCGTCGTCCGTCGAGGTGGGGAGGAACCGCAGGAAGACCCCCGGCGCCGCGGCCCGCGCGAGCGCGTCGAGCGTCGCTCCCAGCACCGTCACCACGTGGTCGGTCGCGTTCACCCGGAACTCGCGCGTCAGGCGTGCCGGCTCGAAGGCCTGCTGCGGGCTGAGCACCGCGCGCGCCCGGGCGAGGGCGTCGTGCACCTCGGCCTTCATCGCCAGCGCCCGCTGGGTGGGCACCATGTCGCGGCCCGCGCGCACCAGCACGTCGTCACCCAGCGTCGCGCGCAGCCGGGCGAGGGCGTGGCTCATCGCCGGGGTGCTCAGGCCCACCCGCCGGGCCGCACGCGACACGCTCTGCTCCTGCAGCAGCGCGTCGAAGGTCTCGAGGAGGTTCAAGTCGAGCGTCACGCCAGCACTGCACCACATGCAACGACGTGACGCACCTCGTTCACCCGAAGAAAGGGACCCGCGCGCACCGTCACAGCTTGATGGAGCGCACCTGCGCCGCGCGCACGTCGAGCAGCAGGTCCTTCGGGTCGAGCCGGTCGAACACACCCTTCATGCCGTCGGTGATTCGGTCGAGGCCCTCTTTCACGACGTCCAGGCCCTCGAGCACGGTGCCGCGCACCTGCGCGCGCGGGTCGTAGCTGATGTCGGCGAGGCGCTGCTGGAAGTCGGCGCGGGGAATGCGCTCCTCGCGGCCCCAGGGGTTGATGTACTCGACGTACTCGACGCCATCGATGGTGGCGGTGCCCGTCACCAACACCTTGTGGAAGCCCTCGCCCCACGAGAGCGCCACGGGCACCTCGACGCCGGCGCGCAGCTGCGTGTCGACGATGCCCATCGCGGCGGCGCGCTGCGCGTCGGTGGTGAGGCGCCGCTCGCTCATCGGCCGGCCGGTGAGGGCTTCGTACAGCACGTCGAGCTTGTCGCTCCACGCACCCGCGCCCTCGCCCGTGTCGTCGACGAAGTCGCGGTCGCCGTTGCCGAGCTCCATGAGGGCGCCGCCGAGGAGGCGCTGCGTGATGGCGCGGTTGGTGGTGTCGGCCTCGATGCTGCCGGCCTCGCGGCTGACGGTCTGCCCACCGGCGAGCCGGGCCTCACCTGAAGGGCTGGCGAGCCCGGCGACGATGCGCGCGTACTCGGCAGGCTCGCGCAGGGCGAGCTGAATGGCGAGCGTGGTGGGCGCGCAGGTGCCGCGCTGGCCCTGCCCGATGGAGCTCGGCGTCGCGAGCTCCTGCACGAGGTCGGTGACGAGCTGGCCGCGGTCGATGCCCTCGGCGAGCGGCGTGGCCTCGTCGGCGAGCGCAGAAAGGTGGCCCAGCGTGGTGTCGCCGCCGGCGAGGTCGCGGTCACCGGGCAGGCGCCCCGACAACACGAGCTTCTGGAGCGCGAGCGCCGCCACCGGGTCCTTCGCCTCGAGGCAGCGGGCCTTCACCGCCTCGTACTGCGCGCGGGCGGTGGGGCTCAGCCGGCCGAGCGCCGCCGCCTCGAGCGGGGCGTTGGCCTCGAGCTGGGCGAGGGCGCCCTGATGACGGGGGTCCTTCTCGAGGGTGTCGCGGCGGTCGTGCACGCTGGCCGCATCGCGCGTCACCTCGGCGGTACCCTCGGAGGCCCGGTCCAGCGCCGGCCCGCGCAGAATCTCGTCGGCGTCGCGCAGCGCGTCGCTCACCTGTCGGCCGCCAGCGCCACCCCGGGGCCGCAGCTTCTCGAGCGACAGCTCCACCACCCGCTTCGTCGGCGCCACCACCGCCCGGAAGCTGTCGGTGCGAGCCGCTGACGGCACCGCCGGACGCGCCGACACCGGACGGGCACCCTGCTGAGAAGGCCGCTGTTTCAAGGGGTTGAGCCGAACCATGACGGTCTCCTCGAGCGACCTTCACCGCGGCGCTCGAAGAAGTATCGGCCGGGCCCCTGCGGCCGACGAGTCACACTTTGTCAGGTGACGTCACAAACGCGGCGCGGCGCGCGAGGTCGAGGGCGAGGGCGTGGCGCTGCGCCGCCGTGAGGCCGTCTCCGGCGCGGGCGAGCACGGCGTCGACCTCGGCCCGCGCGCCAGGGGCCTGGGCGAAGAGCGCTTCGAGCTCGGCCTGACGCTGCGCCGCGAGGTTCTTCTGGGCGAGCGCATCGCGAGCACGCACGTACTCGGCGTATTGCTCGGCGTCGCGCTCGTCGGCGACCGAGGCCGAGGCCTCGAGCCCTTCATTGGCCTGAGCGGCCATCGACAGCACGCCCATCACCAGCACCACCAGGCCCAGCAGCACCAGCGCCCCGGAGCTGTTCGTCCCCCGCAGCACGTGCGTGCCCATCAGCCCCGACATCAACAGCACCACTCCCGAGAGCATCGTTCGCATGCCCTCGATTGGGGCGACCGGCGGGAACCCGTCACGGCCCCTCGCGCCGAGGCGCCGTTTTTGTTCGACGAAATGACTCTGTGCACCGCGTTCATTCGACGAAACACCACCGACGACACACCCTGTGGCCTGCACCCCAACCCGGAGCCACACCCCATGAGCCTCAGAGACCCGAACGTCGCCACCCCGAACAAGCGCAAGCGCATCGCCCTCGTCATCTCCAACCCGGCCACCTCGAGCACCACCGGCTGGCCCGTGGGCTTCTGGTGGAGCGAGCTGACGCACCCGTACTTCGCCTTCACCGAGGCCGGCTACGAGGTCGAGGTGTTCAGCCCCGAGGGAGGCGCCTGCGAGGCCGACGCCATGAGCGACCCGCGCGACCCCTCTGGCTACTCGGCGAGCGACCTCATCAGCCTTGGCTTCCTCTCGACGCCGAAGCTGCTCGCGCTGGTGAAGGACACGAAGCCCGCCGCGGCCATCGACCGCGCCCGCTTCGACGCCATCGTCGTCGCTGGCGGGCAGGCGCCGATGTTCACCTTCGAGAAGGCGGTGGGCCTGCAGAAGAAGTTCGCCGAGTTCTACGAGGCCGGGAAGGTGGCGGCGGCCCTGTGTCACGGCGTCGCGCTGCTCCGCTACGTGAAGACGTCGTCGGGCGAGCTGCTCGCGAAGGGCAAGACGGTGACGGGCTTCGCCAACGTCGAAGAGGACTTCGCCGACGAGGCCGTGTGGGGCCTGGGGGCGCTCCCGCGCGGCACGCACGTGATGCCGTGGCGCATCGAAGACGAGCTGAAGAAGCTGGGCGTCAACTACGTGCAGGCCGGGCTGTGGCGCGGCTTCGCGGTGCGCGACGGCAACCTCGTCACCGGCCAGCAGAACTTCTCGGGCACCGAGACGGCCGAGCTCGTCATCGAGACGCTGGGCCGCTGAGGACGCGCCATGTCGACCGAGCCGGTGACGGTGGTGGTGCGACGCACGGTGAAGGCCGGGCGCGAGCAGGACTACGAGGCCTGGCTGGGGCGGCTCCTCGAGGGGGCGCGCGGCCTGCCGGGCTACCTCGGCACCACCGTCACCCGGCCTCCACCCGGCGGCCGCGACTACGTCAGCGTGTTCCGCTTCGACACGGTGGAGCACCTCGAGGCCTTCGAGGCGAGCGAGCTGCGCGCGCGGGCGCTGCGCGAGGTGGTCGACCTGGTCGAGGCCGACGCGCGCTGGGAGCGGCTCACCGGCCTCGAGGCGTGGTTCTCGCCGCCGCCGGGCACGATGGTGCCGCAGCCGTCGCGCTTCCGCATGGCGCTGGTGATGATCGTCGTCGTCTACGGGCTGGTGCTGAGCATCGGCACGCTGGTGGCGAAGCTGCTGGGCGACGCGCCGCAGCCGCTGCGGCTGCTCGTCACCATCACCCTCGAGGTGTTCTTCATGACGTACGTGCTGATGCCGCGCCTCACCCGCGCGCTGGCGCGCTTCATCTACCCGGCACCGAAGGGGCCCTGACGTGCTGCCGCTCCTGCTGTCGGCCTGTCTGGGCCAGGTGAACGCCGAGGCGCTCAAGGCGCAGCCGTGGAAGGCGGGCGTGTCGCTGGGCGCCGACGCCTCGTTCTTCGGCAGCCTGGGCAACGTCGTCTTCCTCGACGTGGGCGGCGCGGCGCGCGCGCAGTGGCAGACGGCCGACGCGCCCGACGACGAGGGCCGGGTCTTCGTGCGCCAGCGCCTCTTCGCCGTGGTGAGCGCGCGCTACACGGCCACCGGCCGCGGCCCATTCCAGAACCTCACCTTCGGGCACGCGCGGTGGACGGCGATGTGGCACCCGCGCGTCGGCACCGACGTCTTCGCGCAGGTGCAGACGAACCAGTTCCTGCGCATGCAGGTGCGCGCCGTCGGAGGGCCCGGCGTACGGGCCGAGCTGGTGCGCACGGCGGCGTTCGCGCTGTGGGGCGGCTCGGCGGTGATGTTCGAGTACGACCGGCTCTCGGCGCTCGAGGGGAGCGACGAGCGGCTCGACGTCTTCGACGTGCGGTGGTCGACGTACCTCACGGCCCGGGTTGCGCTCGTCGGCGGCCGCCTGCTCGCGCAGAACACCACGTATGTGCAGCCGCGCTTCGACCGCTTCGACGACGTGCGCGTACTCAACGAGACCGAGGTGATGGCGCGCGTGACGGACGCCTTCATGGTGGGCGTCACGGCCAGCGTGCTGCACGACACCCAGCCGCCGATGGGCGTGGTGCCGACGGACCTGCGCCTGTTGGTGACGACCCGCTTCTCGCTCGACGTCGCGCCGCCGGCTGGAAGCTGAAGGAACACCAGCGCGCAGCGCGGTGACGACGGCGTGCTGCGGCCGAGGGAAAGGACTCGCGCCCGTGCGAGTGACCGCGGCGTCCACCAGCTCGCGGTCGCGCCGTCACCACACCACGTCGCAGGCGTTCATCCCGCGAATCGTCTCGTCCGCCGTCAGGAGCGGCAGGTCGAGGCGGTTGCTCACCACCACGAGCAGCCGATCGAAGACGTCTCGATGGCCGGTCGTCAGCGCCGACGCCGCGAGAATGTCGTCGTGCTCGAGGGGCACCTCGACGATGGAGGGCGTCTGCACCGAGGCCCACCAGCGCCGGAACGACGGCGTCGCCTGAATCGTGCCGTTCTGCGAGAGGAACCACAGCTCGAGCAGTACCGGTGCCGGCACATGCAGCGCACACGAGCCCGCCTCGACCTGGGAGAAGACCCGCCGTGCCGTCGCGCTCAGCTTCCTCGTCTGGCCCGTCGCGTACCAGACGAGGGGGTGCGTATCGGTCACGACGGCGCTGAGCTCACCGCGCACCCAGCCACTCCAGGAAGGCCGCGCGCGAGTCCTCGACGGGCTTGAGCAACTTGAGCGAGCCACCCAGGCGTCGACGGCGTGGACGTCGCGGCTTCGCCGCCTTCACGAACCCGACTGGCACCAGGTACGCCGTGACGCGGCCCCGCACCTGCACTGGAACGATGGCACCTCGTGCGGCCCGCTGGACCAGCCGGCTGAGGTCGGCGCGGGCCTCCGAAAGGGAAATGGGCGATGTCATGTACAACTCAACTGTACAGTTCAGCGTCGACGCGCTGCAAGCTGGTGAGGCCGTCGACTTGCGCTGCTGTAGGAGGACGTGATGGCGTCCGACGCCGATGAAGCGAGTCCGGGTCGACCCGTTCCACATCGTCGAGGTTCAGCGGGTCTGGACATCGAGGGCGCGGCCTGCAGTCATTCATCAGGTCGGGAAAGCGTGGGCACTGCTTCGGTTGGTCGATGACCTGCGCTTCGACGGGTGGGAGTGGGTGCGTGTCTCTGACATGACGACGGCCAGGGCAACGCCGCACACCCGCTTCGCCGATCGTGTGCTCGAGCCCGGCCTGGTGCGTGAACCGTCGTGCGCGCTCGATTCGACCGCTGCGCTCCTCTCGAGCCTGAGCAGGCGCCGGCTCGTGGCGGTCGAGTGCGAGGCTGACGACGACTTCCTGCTGGGTCGCATCATCTCGGTCGACCAGACCACCGCGGTCGTCCACGCCATCGACGCAAGGGGACGCTGGGCACGCCACGCGACCCGCCTCGAGCTCGACGACGTCACTCGCGTGCAGCGCTGCCACTACGAGCGGTGCTTTGAACGACACGGCGACCCGTGGCCAGGCCGCCCAGGCGACGTTCGGCGGCGCTCGACGCAGGCGTGACGGCGGCCGAATTTGCGCAGGTCGGCCCTCACGGCGTCGCCGCCGCACGCCAGCGGACTCTCGGAGATCCATCACCTTCCACGCCAGAAAGGTCGCACCGGCCGGGCCGACCGGCCTGCGCGTCGAACCAGAGCCCCGAAATCAGTCTCCTTTCTCCACGGCCCGGGGTTTGCTGACACCGTCGCCGCTGCACCCACCCCGGGGGACGTTTCCCATGTGCCGTCGCCACTTCGCGCTCGCTGCCCTCGCCGCCTCGCTCACCGCCTGTCCCGGCCCCGCCGAGTGGCAGACGCTCGCGACCGACCTCGACGAGGCCCTCATGGGCGTCGGCGGCACCTCGGAGAAAGACGTCTGGGCCGTCGGCGCTGACAAGGGCGCAGGGCCCCTCGTGCTGCGCTTCGATGGCACCTCGTTCCAACGCCTCGACACCGGCCACCACGGCGACCTCTGGTGGGTGCACGCCTTCACGCCCGGGCACGTGCTGATCAGCGGCGCGAGCGCCACCATCCTCGAGTTCAAGGACGGCACCTTCACCCGCCACCTCACGCCCGGCCTCGCGCGGCAGACCGTCTTCGGCGTCTGGGGCCGCTCGCCCAGCGACGTCTACGCGGTGGGGAGCAACACCTCGGGGCGCTCCGGCTTCATCTGGCACTACGACGGCTCCACCTGGACCGCCGAGAACCTGCCCGACGACGTGCCCCGCCGCGCCGGAGAGCTCCCTGGCCTCTTCAAGGTGTGGGGCACGGCCACCGAGACGTGGGTGGTCGGCTCCGATGGCGTCGTGCTGCGCCGTGAGGGCCGGGGCCCCTGGAGCACCCTCACCTCGAACGCCGAGGGCACCCTCTTCACCATCGCCGGCGACGGGAAGAACGTGTTCGCCGTCGGCGGCGGCGTCACCGCGCAGCTCCTCACCGGCACCAAAGACGGCTTCTCGGCCTCGCCCGCCGATGGCCTGGGCCTGTTGCAGGGCGTGGCGAGCAATGGCTCCATCACCGTGGCCACCGGCGAGAGCGGCGCGGTCTTCGAGCGGCGCGGCACCACCTGGGCGCGCGTGCAGACGGGAAGGCCCGCGGTCGAGTCGCTCCACGCCGTGTGGGTCGACCCCTCGGGCGGCATCTGGACGGTGGGCGGCAACGTGCTGTCCGACCTCGCGAAGGGCGCCGTGTTCCACGCGAGCCCGACGAAGCGCTCCACCTACGTGCAGCCCGAGAAGCCCACGCCGCCCGCGCCCAGCTGCCCCGCGAAGGACGTCGACCCCCAGCCGAACGCCTCGGTCGCGCGCCGCTGGAACGAGCAGCTGATGGCCGCCATCCGCCGCGACCTGCCGCGCCCCACCGTGCACGCGCGCAACCTCTTCCACTTCTCCGCCGCCATGTGGGACGCCTTCGCCGCCACGAAGGCCGACGCGCGCGGCGTCTTCGTCACCGAGAAGGTGACCGGCTTCACCGACGCACAGCTCGACGAGGCCGTCAGCTACGCCGGCTTCCGCGTGCTCGAGCACCGCTACCGCCAGGCCGTCGGAGGCCCGGTGAGCGAGGCGTGCTTCCGCGCGCTGATGACGAAGCAGGGCTACGACCCCGATGACGCCACCCTCGTGGGCAACGGCCCTCGCGCGCTCGGCAACCGCATCGCCAAGGCCATCATCGACGCGCACCTCGACGACGGCGCCAACGAGCGCAACGACTACAAGGACACCACGGGCTTCAAGTCGGTCAACGCCCCGCTGTCGGTCGAGTCACCGTCGCGCACGCCGGCCGCCGACATCGACCAGTACCAGCCGCTCGACCTCGCCGTCGCCGCCACGCAGAACGGCATTCCGCTCAAGGCCGGCGTGCAGGGCTACATCGGCGCGCAGTGGCGTGACGTGAAGCCGTTCGCCATGACGCGCGCCTCGCCCATGGCGCTCTACGTCGACCCGGGCGCGCCGCCGCGCATCACGCCGGCCACCATGCGCTGGGCCGTCGACATCATTCGCAAGTCGTCGAAGCTCACCCCCGACACCACCCTGCGCGACTTCTCGCCCGGCGCGTACGGCAACAACCCGCTCGGCACCAACGACGGCACCGGCCACCCGATGAACCCCGTCACCGGCCAGCCCTACGCGCCCGTGCGCGTGCCCGAGGGCGACTACTTTCGCGTGCTGGCCGAGTTCTGGGCCGACGGGCCCAAGTCCGAGACGCCGCCCGGCCACTGGAACGTGCTCGCGAACCAGGCGTCGGACCACCCGCAGTTCTCGCGCCGCTGGAAGGGCCAGGGGCCCGAGCTGTCGAAGCTCGAGTGGGACCTGCGGCTGTACCTCGCGCTCAACGGCGCCGTGCACGACGCCGCCATCGCCGCCTGGGAGGTCAAGCGCGCCTTCACCTGCAGCCGGCCCATCACCATCATCCGCTCGGCCGCCGCGCGCGGGCAGTCGTCGAACCCCGCCGGGCCCTCGTACCACCCCGACGGCCTGCCCCTCGAGCCGGGCCTCATCGAGGTCGTCACCGACGAGTCGTCGCGCCCCGGAGAACGGCACGCCCACCTGCGCGGCTTCATCGGCGACGTCGCCATCAAGGTGTGGCGCGGCGAGCCCGGAGACTTCCGCCGGCAGCTCTCGGGCGTCGGCTGGGTGCGCGCCATCGAGTGGGTGCCGTACCAGAAGCGCAACTTCGTCTCTCCGGCGTTCCCCGGCTTCGTGTCGGGCCACAGCACCTTCAGCCGCTCGGCCGCCGAGGTGCTCTCGTCGGCCACCGGGACGCCGTACGTCCCCGGCGGGCTCGGCCAGTACCTCGTGCCCAAAGACACGCAGCTCACCTTCGAGGTGGGGCCGTCGGTCGCGTTCCCGCTCCAGTGGGCCACCTGGTACGACGCGGCTGATCAGGCCGGCCAGTCACGGCTGTGGGGCGGCATTCACATCGAGCCCGACGACTTCTCGGGCCGGCGCATGGGCGCGCAGATTGGCGTGGCCGCCTTCCAGAAGGCCGAGACGTATTTCGGCCCGTGACGGGCGCTGAAAGCTGGTGAGGGCGCGTCGGGCTCGTTAAGGCTCGGCGCTCCCCGATGTCTCCTGGTCTCGACACCCGCTCGAAGCTGCTGCTCGCGCTCGCGGGCCTCTTCGTCACCTCGCTCGTGGTGGGCGACCTCATCGGCGTGAAGCTGTTCGCCGTCGGGGGCACCACCCTGTCGGCCGGCTTTCTGCCCTTCCCCATCACCTTCCTGCTGACCGACCTGCTGAACGAGTTCTACGGCAAGCAGGTGGCCCGCACGGTGACGTGGGTCGGCTTCTCGATGGCCGTCTTCACCCTGGTGGTGCTCACCATCGCGGTGGCGCTGCCGGCGTCTCCCATCACCGAAGCGGCCGACTGGAGCGGCGTGCGGCAGCCCGACTTCGAGAAGGTGTTCGGCGGGAGCCGCCGCATCCTCATCGCGTCGATGGTGGCGTACCTCTTCGCCCAGTTCACCGACATCTGGGTCTTCAACCGCCTCAAGACGGTGACGCAGGGCCGCCTGCTGTGGCTGCGCGCCACCGGCTCGACCGTCTTCTCGCAGCTCATCGACACCGCCGTCATTCAGACGCTCGCCTGGCAAGACGCGCTCGACCTGAAGACCCTCGGCGGGCTGATCCTCTCGTCCTACCTCGGCAAGGTGGTCATCGCCCTGGGCCTGACGCCGCTCGTCTACCTGGGCCATGGCGTCGTCACCCGGCTCCTGGGCCTTGCGCCAGTGCGGCTCGACGAGGCGGGCAACATCGTGGCGCCGGGGCCCTGACCGACCGCTTTTTGCTCCCGTGGGATGGAACAAGTGACGGTCCTGAGGCAGGCTGGATGCTTGTCGCCTGTGGTGGTTCGATATTCCGGTCGTTGGGGGGAGTGAACGAACGTGGCGTCGTCGTTTGAGCTCTTCGAGCAAATCGGTCGTGCGCGACGCGGCGTCGTGGGCGGCACGCTCGTGCTCGACGGCGACTTCCGGGTGCTCGCGATGGACGCGCGGGCCCAGCGCACCTGCGTCGGGCTGCTCGACGTGGGGGGCTCACTCACGCGCGCCCTGCCCTTCGTCCCGCCCGCACCCGTCACCGCGCCCGTGCTGTACGAGACGGCCGCGCAGGGCCCCATCGTCGGGGTGGCGCTCGCGCCCGATGACGCCGGCGGCCTCGTCGCGGTGCTGCTGACGCCGTCGCTCGACGAGCTCGCCTTCCAGGCCCTCCCGGGAGCCGCCATCGTGACCGACGCCCAGGCGCGCGTCGTCGCCGCCAACGCCGGAGCCCGCGCCCTCTTTCACCCGGCCGAGGTGCTCGTCGGCACCCCGCTCCTCCAGCTCATTCCCTCGCCGGTGCTGGTGCAGCTGCTCAAGGCGGCCATGGCCGGCGCGCCCAGCCCGGGCCACGTGTCCTTCGAGTGGAACCGGCCCGAGGGCCGCCGCACCTTCGAGTTCCTCTGCACCCACGCGCTCACGCCCTTTCCCCACTGCGTGGTGGCGCTGACCGACGTGACCGAGGTCCGGCAGCGTGGTGACGTTGACCGACGTGACCGAGGCCCGGCAACGCGAGGCCGAGCGGGAGCGGCTCCTCGAGGCCGTGCACCAGTCGCAGAAGCTCGACGCCGTCGGGCAGCTCGCCAGCGGCGTCGCGCACGACTTGAACAACGTGCTGGCGGTGGTGCAGACGTGCGCGAGCGCGCTCAAGGAAGAGGTGTTCGAACCGCTCCACAAGGCCGACGCCGAGCAGATTCTGCTGGCGAGCCAGCGCGCGAAAGACCTGCTCAACTCGTTGCTCGCGTTCTCACGCAAGTCGCCGGCCCGCAACGAGCGCTTCGACGCCGTCGAGATGGTGCGCGAGGCGATGAGCCTGGTGCAGCGGCTGCTCCCCACCACGGTGAAGCTCGAGCTGTCGGTTCCCGAGGGCAGGCGCCTCGTCGAGGGTGACCGCTCGCAACTCCAGCAGACGCTCATCAACCTGAGCCTCAACGCGCGCGACGCCATGCCAGCCGGGGGCCGCCTGTCCGTGTCGATGCTGGCCAACGACCGCCGCGTCACCTTCGTGGTGGCCGACACCGGCCAGGGCATGACGCGCGACGTGCGCCAGCGCGCCTTCGAGCCCTTCTTCACCACCAAGCCGCGCGGCAGCGGCACCGGCCTGGGCCTGTCGATGGTCTACACGTCGGTGCGCGCCCACGGCGGAGACGTTCGCATCGAGTCCGAGCCCGGTCGCGGCACCACGGTGACGGCGTGGGTGCCCCTCGAGCAGGGCCTGCCCGACCCCGAGAGCATCACGCCGCTCCCTCGCACGCGCGGCGTCGCGGTGGTGGTGGACGACGACGAGGCCACCCGCAAGGTGCTGGCCCGGTTCCTCAAGAAGCTCGGCTACGCGGTGCACCTGGCAGCGTCGGGGGAAGAGGCCGTCTCGCTCCTGCGCGCGGGCCTGCACCCCAGCCTGGTGGTGTGCGACCTCGTGCTGCCCGGCCTCGACGGCGCCGAGACGGTGACGCAGCTCAAGGCGCTCGAGCCTGCCATCAGCGTGGTGTTGACGTCGGGCTTCCTCGAGGCCCCGCAGAGCGTCGGCACCACCGGCGTCGCCGGGCTGTTGCGCAAGCCCTTCTCGATGGAAGACGTGGCGCAGGTGGTGTCGCAGCTGCCGGCCTGAGGGCTGAAGCGCGGTCGAAAAGTCCCCTCGGTCACGTCTCGTGGCGCACCACGGCGCTCGGACGCGTCGCTGGTGGCTCGTCGAAGGGGGCGCCTCGAGGCACGCACCGGGGCCGATCAGCGCGGCACCTCGATGGCGAGCGACGCTGATGCTGACGCCGCCCCGAATGACGTGAAGGACGCTGGCGCCGACGACGATCTCGATGCCGCCGTCGTACGAGTTCACGCCCATCAACTCGAGCGCGATGTCTCAGGCGCGCCGGGCGCTTCACCCTTCTTCATCGCCGCGCGGCGCCCGCTTCACACCCCGCTGGTTCCATGCATCGTGCGGCGCCCTTCGGCGTCGCGGACCCGGTGCTTCCCGGGAAAGGAGCCTGACATGTCGAGGTGGATGCTGGTGGCCGTGGCGGTGTCGATGGTGGGAGCCGTTGGGTGTGGACGGGGCGCGCGCGCCGAGCGACTGGAGAAGATGGTGGCCCTGAAGGTCGACGACGCGCTCGACGACCTCGACGCCACCACCGCCCAGCGCGAGCGCGTGCAGGCGATGACGAAGGACGCCCTGACGGCCGCGCGGCCCCTCGCGGAGCAGGCGCAGGCGGCTCGCGGCGCGCTCGTCACCGAGTGGAAAGCCGACCGGCCCGACGCCAGCCGCGTGCACCAGCTCGTCGACGCCCAGCTCGAGGCCCTGCGCGGCTTCGCCCACCGGCTGGCCGACCAGGCCATCGAGCTGCACCAGGTGCTCACGCCCCAGCAGCGCGCCCTCGTCTCGGAGCGCCTCGACCGGTTCGAGCGACGCCAGCGACCGTGACGTCACATCGTCGCGCTTGTTGCGGCCACGGCGTGATGTCCGCGGAAGACTCGGCGAAACAGCCCGTCATCGCGCGGGCAGCGGACTCGTCTCGGCGCGGCGCCGCTCCACCTCGGAGCCGTGACGTCGGTGGAAGACTCGGCGAAACAGTCCATGACCGCGCGCGCAGCGGACTCGTCTCGGTGCGGCGCTGCTCCACCCTCGGAGCCGTGACGTCGGTGGAAGACTCGGCGAAACAGTCCCTGGTCGCGCGGGCAGCGGACTCGTCTCGGCGCGGCACCGCTCCACCCTCGGAGCCGTGACGTCGGTGGAAGACTCGGCGAAACAGGCCATCACCGCGCGGGCCCCGGGCGCCGTGACGTCAGTGAAAGACGTCGACGAGCCAGTCCATCACCGCGCGCACCCGCGGAGCGAGCGGCTGCGAGGGCGCACAGCGGGCCAGCAGGGGCATCTCTTCGGCGGCGAACTCGTCGAGCACCGACTTCACGAAGCCGTTGCCGACGGCCCCCTGCATGAGGAGCTCGGGCTCACGCGCCAGGCCCAGCCCGGCGAGCACGAGCTCCTTCACCGCGTCGGGTGAGGTGCAGAGCAGCCGGCTCTTGATGGGCACCACCACGTCCCGGCCAGCGCTCTTGAAGTGCCAGCCCTTCTCGCCGCCGCCGGCCGCCAGACAGTCGTGCTCCACCAGCGCCTCGGGCGTCTTCGGTACCCCGCGACGCGCCAGGTACGAGGCCGCCCCATAGACGCGCACCTTCGAGCTGGTGAGCTTGCGCTGAATGAGGGCCGAGTCGGGTGGCCTTCCCCACGTCAACGCCACGTCCACGCCGTCCTTCATCGGGTCGACGTCGTGCTCCGGCGTCGACAGCTCGAGCGAGAGGTCGGGGTTGGCCGACAACAGCGCCGGCAGCTTCGCCACCAGCACCTCACGCGCCACCGCGCACGGCACCGCCAGGCGCACCAGGCCACGCACCTCGGTGCGCCCGTGCGCCACCGCCCGCTCGGCCTCGTGCACGTCGGCCAGAATGCGCTTGCAGCGGTCGTAGAAGACACGCCCGTCTTCACTCAGCGACACGTTGCGCGTGGTGCGGTGCAGCAACGTCACGCCCAGGCGGTCCTCGAGCTTCGACAGGCGCTTGCTCACCGCCGAGGGGGTGATGCCGAGGGCCCGGGCTGCGCCCGACAGGTTGTGCGACTCCACCACGCGGACGAAGACGGCCAACTCGACGAGTGACTTCATGACGAACCTCGGCCCACCGATTCATTGAGGAGTGAGCACAGCTTCATTGATTTCACGAAAGGGTCGCCCCGCCAAGCCGCAGGCCCCGATTTCTTCTGACGAATGTGTTTCGGCCGCTCGTGCATGGTACGGCCTCCCATGGCGCGAACGCGGGCGGCAGAGCTGAGAGAGGCCGTGCGGCTGGCGGTCGAGGCGACGCTGGGCGCGACGGGTGTCGTCCAGGACATGCACGTGGCCATCGGCGGAGGCCCGGCGCTGCTGGGGCGGCCCCTCGAAGGGCTGGTGCGGCTCCTGTCGGCGCCCACCTACGCCAGCATTCGTTTCATCACGCAGCTCGTCGGCACCGGCCTCGACGCGGTGCTGGAGCAGCTCGAGCCCGCGCTGGGGCCCGGCGGCGACTCGCGCGAGCAGGACCTCGTGGTGGGCGCCCTCAACGGCGTGCTGGGCGACCGGCTCGAGGCGCAGGGCTCGACGCTGGCGCTGAAGACGGAGCTGCGACGTCGCGGAGCGCCAATCGACGCGGTGACGCCACCCGTCTCGGGCAGGGTGCTGGTGCTGGTGCACGGCTCGAGCGCCACCGAGGCGTGCTTCGAGCGCGGCGGGCAGCACTTTGGCGAGGCGCTCGAGGCCTCGCACGGGCTCACCTGGGTGGCGGCGCGGTACAACTCGGGCCGCCACGTCTCCACCAACGGGCGCGAGCTGAGCGAAGCCCTCGAGGCGCTCGTCGCGCGGTGGCCGGTGCCGGTCGAGTCGCTCCACGTGGTGGCGCACAGCATGGGCGGGCTGGTGATGCGCTCGGCGTGCCTCGACGCCGAGGCCCACCAGCGGGCCTGGCGCGGCCACCTGAAGACGCTCGTGTTTCTCGGCACTCCGCACCAGGGCGCGCCGCTGGAGCGCGTAGGCAACGTGGTGGGGGCCCTGCTGGGCGTCAGCCGGGCGTCGGCGCCGCTCCAGACGCTGGCGAGGCTGCGCAGCGCGGGCGTCACCGACCTGCGCTTCGGCCTGACGCGCGACGAGGAATGGCAGGGCGCGAGCCGCTTCGACGTCGACGTCGACCCACGGACCGAGAACCGGCTGCCCGAGGGCGTGCGCTGCTTCGCCATCGCCGCCACGCTGTCGAAGGAGCCCGACGACGGCCCGCTCGCGGTGGGCGACGGCCTGGTGCCCATCGCCAGCGCGCTCGGCGAGCACCCGTCACCCGCGCTCGCGCTCGACGTCCCCGAGGCGCACCGCGTGGTGCTGACGTCGCTCAACCACATGGACCTGCTCAGCGACGCGCGCGTGCTGGAGCAGCTGCGCGCGTGGCTGGCCTGAGGGCCGCCGTCAGGCCCCGGTGAAGGCCGACGCCATCCAGTCGAGGAGGGCGCGCACCCGCGGCGCCGTCGCGTCGGCCGGCGGGTAGCGCGCGTAGAGCGAGAGCTCGCCCTCGGTGTACGGCTCGAGCACCGGCACCAGCGCGCGGTCGGCGAGCAGCGCCTGAATCAACCGGCGGGGCAGCCGGGCCAGGCCCAGGCCCTCGGTGGCCATTCGCAGCAGCACCAGCGGGCTGTTGGCGAAGAGGCGCCGGCGCGGGGGCGGCCAGTCTCGAAAGGCGTCTCCGAAGTTCCACTCGAAGGCTGGCTGCGGGTCGCTGGGCAGCAACGCGACGTGCGCCTCGAGGTCGCGCGGGCTGCGCGGCGCGCCGAACGCCGACACGTACGCGGGCGAGGCCACGGTGACGAAGGGCGTGGTGCCGATGAGGCGCTGCATGAGCGACACCTCTTGCGGCTGCCCGGGGAAGAGCGCCACGTCGATGCGCTGGGTGAGCGGGTTGATGGGCGCCTCGGACACGCGGAACTCGACCTCGAGCTGCGGCCACGACGCCATCAGGCGCGGCAACGCCGGCACCAGCAGCAGCGACACCAGCTCGGGCGCCGCGGCGATGCGCACGGTGCCGTGCACCTCTTCGCGCCCGCGCACCACCTCGCGCTCCGCGTCACGCAGGCGCGCCAGAATCTCCTTGCAGCGCTCGAAGAAGACGCGGCCGTCTTCGGTGAGCCGGAACTGGCGGGTGGTGCGGTGCACCAGCTGCACGCCCAGCCGTCGCTCGAGGCGCGTCAGCCGCTTGCTCACGGCCGAGGGCGTCACCCCCATGACGATGGCCGCGCCCGAGAGGCTCTGCGCCTCGGCGATGCAGGTGAAGGCATGGAGGTCGAGCAGCGAATCCATGGGTACGGCAGGGCCTCCGACGCCGCCGGGGGACTCGGCGATGGGGGTCACCTTGACCCACCAGAGACAGCGGCAACAGGTCGTTGTGGGACTTGTGCTGACCCGTCACGATTCGCAGGGTTGCACGCGTCAACGAGCTATCGCTCGACGGCCAGCTTGAGGGCGCCCGCGCGCGTCTGGTCGCGGGTGTTGGGCACCCGGTACACCACCACGCGCTTGCCGCTGGCCAGCACCCCGAGCCGTGGGAGCCACCCACCTTCTTCGTCGACGGTGACGGGGCTGGGCCACACGTCGCCGGTGCGGGTCGACAGGCGGAGCGCGTCTTGCGACGTCTGGCAGTCGGTCTCGGGCACGCCGCTGGTGCGCGAGCAGGCATAGAACGCGACCGCCGGCGCGTGGGTGAGGGGCGAGATGGCGAGCGACGGGTACCAGCCGCCCGAGCCTTCACTCACCACCTGCTGTTCGGCTTCCCACGTCGATGGGTCGGCCACGTCGGGCAGGCGCCGGTAGACGAGCGTGCTGCCGCGAATGACGGCGACGCCGGCGCCCTCCATCGGGTCGAAGGCCACCTGCGGGCCCGTCTGGGTGTTCGGGCTCGAGAGCGCGCGGGTGGGCGGCGTCCACGTGCCGTTGGCGAGCCGGCGCTGCAGCACCACGTCCTGCCCGTTGGTGTCGGCGCGCTGCACCTGCTGGTCGTAGACGAGGAGCGTCTCGTCGTTGGGGCCGGGCGACACCATGAGGCGCGCGCCGCGGCCCAGCTTGTCGCCGGTGAAGCCCTCGTACACGCAGCGCGGGGTGAGGTTGCCGAGCGGGCCCTCGACGGACTCGAGGTCGGAGCCGGTGTAGTCGGTGGGGAACGACGCGAAGCGGATGTCGCGCCACACGAAGACGAGGCGCCCGGTGGCGTCGAAGCGCAGCGCGGGAAACAGGCCCACGACGGAGCCATTCGTCGGGCTGCCCGTGCTGGTGCAGATGTCGCCGTCGGTGCGAACGGTCGTCTCGGTCCACGTGGTGCCGCTGCGGGTGAAGAGCGCCGCGTCGCTCTGGAACCAGAAGACCGAGGCGCCGGGGACGAAGCGGTCGGGGCCTCCGAGGAACCCGACGGTGGGCTCCTTCGTCACCGGGTGAATGGCGACCGAGAGGCCGGCGGTGCGCTGCATGAAGCGCAAGGTCTGGCGGTTCGTCACCTGGCCATCGCGCCACTCGACGACCTTGAGGTCGAGGTCGTCGATGTCCATCACGGTGCGGGTGCCGCGCGGCGCGTAGTAGGCAACGACGACGCGCGCGTCGGTGGGGTCGACGGCCATCGCGTGCCAGAAGAGGCCCCGGGTGTCGGCGTCGAGGTCGACGATGGTGAAGCCGCCAGCCGCGCCGCCGCCCGCGCTGCCTCCGGCGCGCCCGCCGCCGGTGCCTCCGTCGACGGGGCCGGGCATCTGCCCGCAGGCCAGCAGGGAGAAGACGACGAGCGAACTCAGGAGACGTTCCATCATCTGGTGACCCTCGAGATCCGCGGTTGCTCACTTCTTGCTGACTGGTGTCTTACCCTGACTCGTACAGTCGCATCGAAACGTCGACTCGTTCATCCCCTTCCCGGTCGCTAACCAGAGCGCGGGCAATTCCGCCCTTGTCCGTGAGGTCGCAATGCAACACGTCGTCGTTGTTCGTCGCGGCTCCCCCCCCCGCGGCAGTTCACTCCTCGTCGCTCTGGCCCTGAGCGCCTGTTCAGGCTCGGCAGATTCGACGCCCGTCGTTCAACTTCGGCAGCAGCTCCCCACCAGTAGTAGCCTCGTCGACTACCCGTCGATTGGGCTTGGCTCAGGGTGGGACCCGATCAGGCAGGCACCCACTTTCCAGCGATGTGTCGACGACAGCATGGGAATGAACAGCGTCCGAGCCGACACCTACGCCTTTCGGGCGCTCTACGTGGAGCGGGGCAATACCTTCGAGTCGACGCTGAAGTCGAAACTCAAGATCTCCGGGTTGAACGTCGGGAAAGTCACCTTGACGCCCAGCGCCTCGATCACGGCCCAGCAGCAGCGCTCATCGCGAGAGCGGTCTCTCGTGCTGGTCGCCGTGGTCCATACGAAGACTGAGTCGCTGGTGCCACCTGGCAACGCGACCATGCAATGCACGCAGGGGAGCCTCGCGCAATTCTGGGACACTTGCGGTGAACAATGGCTGAGCGAAAGGAAATATGGAGGCATCATCGTCGCTGTGGTGGACGAGTCAAGCCTGACACAGAACTCGAGACTCGAGCTCGAAGCCGGGCTTGGCGTTGGTCTGGGCGGAAAGACACTCGTGGAGGCAAACCAGGCAGCGGCAGTGCTTTCCAAGGCCGAGGTCGCGAACATCAACTACTTCGTTTACAACTTCGGGGGCTTGCCTCCTCCTCCTTCGGGCACACTCACGTCGGCAGCGCTCAACAAGTATGTTGAACGAATGGCCAAGGAGACTGGGACGATCTACGAGCAGACCTTTACGGACATGACGATGCAGCAAATCAACCAGTGCATCACAGAGGACCTCTCAGCTGCTGAGCTCGAATGCCACCGCGCCTACACGAAGCACGGCTCGGACATCGTGTCGTCGACTGGCAAGTACGGCGCGCGCGCCACCGAACAGCAGTACTGGCTGCAGAACCAGAACACGTTCGTCATCGTCGACCCCAACCCCACTTCAGTGTGGGCGCGGCACCAGAAATCGCTCGACGACGTTCAGGCGTGTTCCGACGCCTACCTGACCGCTACGGCCTGCTCGACAGCGACTGCCACATCCCTCTGCTCCGCCTGTACGGTTCCCGATTCCGACAGGTGCTCGTCCGACGTCCTCGACCGGACTGTTCTCGAACCCGAGAAGCCGCAAGAGGTGCCGCCCATCGGGCCCGTGCGCACGTCGCAGACCCGTCGGCTCACGACCCTCAAGCACAACGACCCTGACGTCTTCATCGGTTCCCTCACCGACGACGTGTGCTTGCTTTCGGGGTTGAGCGGCAGCTTCCAGGGTGGTGGTGAGAAGGCCATCGTCTCGCGGGACACCACCTTCAACAACTGGCGCCTGCAGGCGAACTCGCTGGTGACGAACCCGCACACCAAGGGTGGGCGCGCGCTCGGCCAGTGCGCGCCGAGAACGAACTTCGGGTACAACATGGGAACGGGCACGTGGCTCCCAGACCACTATGGGAGCTTCACGCATACGAATGGCTTGCCGGTAACGTTCTCCTTCGCCACTCAGAGTCATGCGGTAGGCATTGCCGGCATGGCGGGTGCCTTTTGGAACCCGTACAGCGGATCGAGCCCAGACATGGTCTCCACCAATGAGGGTCAGGGCGCCTTGGTCCGGCTGACGGCAGGGAGCGGTTTTGTGGCGGCGGATGCATTGGGTTTCGGACTGACCCCACTTGTTGGCATGACTCCGAAGCTCACCGACAAACAGTTCGCGAACTCGACCGAAGCGGCAAACAAGAACAAAGCGCTGCGACTCAGGGAACAAGACGGATTCTGTTTCCTGACGAACGTGTCTGGAGAATTCAAGAGTTGGTACTCCAACGCAGAGATTCGTCAAGTTGGCGACTTCCTCATTCTGGAAGTGGATGAGGACTGTGACAGAGGCTTCCTTGGAATCTGCACCCGGCACCACCAGATCTACGCGGAGGCCCGATGCTACCTCTACGACCAGGGCTTGTGACCCTCCTCACAGCCTTCGCGACCGGGTGTGGAGGCACTGACAGCATCGACCCCTACGAGCCAAAGGGTTGCGTTGCCATTGAAGAGAGAGCCAACTGCACGGTGACGCTTCCTGAGAATGGCGACTCGAGCGGCTCGAAATGGAAAGCTATTGCGGATGCCATTTGCACCTCAACGTGCACCAGAGTCGATCAACTCTATATCCACGACGCGCAGGGATTGGGGTCACTCCGACAGCTCAAGTTGGAGCTCATTCGGTCGGCACGCTTCCTTCAAGTCTCCTCGAGTCGTCAGCTCCGTGATCTCGACGGGCTCCAGAATCTTGGAGAGGTCGACGAGCTTCGCATTTTTGGCAACCACCCCGAGTTCACGCTCAGGGGATTCGCCGTGAAACGCTCGCTTGGCTCCGACAACCTCTTCGGCGGCGTGCGAGTCTCAGATTTGAGTGCCGAATCGCTCGCGCCGCTGGACTCACTCGAGGAAGTCTCAACCCTGGTCATCCGCAACATCGGCGGACTCAAGGTCCTGTCGGGCTTCGACAACCTGCGCGTTGGCCGGCGGGTGTCCATCGAGGACAACCCCGACCTGGAGGAAGTCACCGGCTTCAATTCCATCGAGCGGCTCACCTCGCCGGACTCGACGGCGGGCCTCGACGTCGGTCCGAACCCGAAGCTCGTGAGCCTCGGAGGCTTCGCGACCCTCAAGCACTCAGACAGCATCCGTATCGGCTCAAACCCGATGCTCGACGAGTGCAAAGTGCGTCAGAAGTTCAGGAACGTTCTCACCTTCGATTTCCAGTTGGGTGACAACGGGCCCTGTCGGTAACGAGCCTCTCTGGCGGGCGGGAGCACCGCACTCTCGCCCGCCAGGTGGTTCCGGATTCACGGCAACGTCGACCAGCTCCCGCTGCCGAGCGCCGGCACCCGCGCGATGAAGAGCGGCTTCACGCACTGCCCCGACACGCACGCCTCGTCGGCCGCGCACGAGCCCACCGTCGTGCACGTGCGCCCCGTCGGCGCCTGCGGCTTGAAGATGGCGGCTTCTCCCCAGGCGAGCGAGTCGAGCGTCGGGCACGAGAAGCCCGCGTGCCCCACCATCGCCGTGTTGGTGCCCGTCGCCGGAGCCTGGTGCAGCAGCGCGATGTTCTTCGCGCAGCGCAGACCTTCCTCGTAGACCCAGTAGGTGAGGTCGGCGCTGAGCTCGAGGGCGGGCCCGAACTGGAAGTTCTGCGCCGTCGTGAAGCAGCGGCAGTATTCGCTCGTGAGCACGCGCCCCACCGTCACGCCGTTCGTCTGAAACCACGTGCGCACGGCCGTCGTCTCGGCGTCGGCCGGCACCGTCGAGAGCTGCCGCGCCGTCGTGTTGCACGCGGGCGCGTCCGACGCACACGTCCTCCACCAGTTCGCCGCCGACGTGCCCACGAGCGCCTGCGCGCACGTCTGCCCGGCCGGGAGCGTCGCGGGGCACAGGTCGGTGCGGTCGCTGCACACCGACGCCGAGGCATGCCGCCAGAACACCGTATAGCCACCGCCGCGCAGCGCCTGCTTGAGCGACAGGCTGAGCGACGCCGTGGGGCCCGAAGGCTCACACGCGGCGCTGGAGCAACCCACCACCTGGTACGTCGCGCTCCGGCTGACGCCTCCGGCCGAGGGGAGCAGCTGGTCGACCCGCTCGCTCGCGCTCGACGCGAGGCCGTCGAACACGACGACTGGAGTCGAGGTGCTGGCGCCCGTCGTCACCGTGCGCGTGAGCCGGACCCGGGCCAGCGCCGGGCTCGAGCCGTTGGTCCATGCGAGCTGCACCCGCTGGCCGTCGGTCGAGAGCGTCGCGGCCAGGCCCAGCGGCGTCAGGCTCCCGGCCCCACCGTCGGGCTGGCCACCGTCCAGCACGCCACCGTCCGTCCCTCCGTCCGAAGCGCCGCCGTCGGTCGCCGGCTCGGGCACCGTGAAGGACACGACGGTCGGCGTGGCCCGGCAGCGCCCACACTCGTTGCACGAGAACGCCGCGTAGAAGAGGCGCTCGCCCGGCGTAAAGACGTCGAGGCTCTCGGTGAAGACGGTGGTGGTGCCGGTGCGGAGCGGGATGCCGTCGGTGGGCGTCGTGGGGGCGGCTCCGCTCTTTCGCACGAGCGCCATCTGGAAGAAGCCCGACGAGGCCGGAGGGTTCACCCACGACAGCCCGACGACGCCGTCGTTGGACGAGACGGTGAGCGCGTCGATGGCCTGCGACGGCGCGCGGGTGGTGACGCCGGGACCCAGCTCGACGAGGGCCTGGTCGATGCTCCAGCGGCCCTGCGTGTCCTGCGACCAGAGGCGGTACGCGACGGCGCCGCACGTCGCTGGCGGGCTCGAGTCGACGAACTCGGTGGCGAGGCCCACGAAGACGACCGTGCCGCTCACGCCGATGCTGTCTCCGATGGCCGGAGTACCCGACGGCCGCGTCGCCGTGCCGCCGGGCAGAAAACGCGCGACGAGCACGCGGGCGAGGTCTCCATCACCGGGGTTGTTCCAGGTGAGCTGCACCGCTCCGTCGGAACGCACCTCGGCGCGCTGCTGCGTGGGGGCGGGCGGCGGCGCGGTATCGACCGTCTTGGGCTCGGGGCCCGGGCACGCGACGAGCAGGGGCACGACGACGCAACACAGGGCGACTCGCATGGCCGATTCCTATCGTCCACCCGCGGGCGCCGGCCCTCTTTTTCGCGCCTGTGGGTGCGGACGAGCGGGCTACGCTGCCACGCATGCCCGTCGACGTCATCTTCATCGAGCCCTGCTTCCCCTCGAACCAGCGGGAGTTCGTCCGCGCGCTCCACGCCGTCGGGGCCCGCGTCATCGGCATCGGCGAGCGCCCGAAGGAATACCTCGACGATGGGCTGCGCCAGTGGCTCTCGCACTACGAGCAGGTGAGCAACGTCACCGACGAGGCGCAGCTCGAGCGCGCCGTGCGCTTCGTGCAGTCGAAGGTGAAGGTCGACCGGCTCGAGGCGGTCGTCGAAGCGCACGTGATGGCCGCCGCGCGGGTGCGCGAGAAGTGCGGCATCCCCGGCACCAGCGTGCGCTCGACGTTCCGGTGCCGCGACAAGCCGGCCATGAAAGAGGCGCTGCGCCAGGCGGGCGTGCCGTGCGCGCAGTCCATCGGGTCGAACAGCCCTGACGACATCAAACACTTCGCCGCGCGCGTGGGCTTTCCGCTCATCGTGAAGCCTCGCGATGCCGCTGGAGCTTCTGGCACCGAGCGCGTCGACAATGGGCCCGAGCTCGACCGGGCGCTCGCCAGGTTCGGCGTGCCGCAAGGCCGCAGCGTCGCCGTCGAGGAGTTCATCGAGGGCCACGAAGCCTTCTACGACACGCTCACCATCAACGGCCGCGTCGTGCACGACTTCGTCACGCACTACTACCCGAACGTGCTCGAGGCGATGCGCAACCGGTGGATCAGCCCGCAGTTCATCGTCACCAACCGCATCGACGCGGCGCCGGCTTACGGTGAGGTGCGCGCGATGGGCCAGAAGGTCATCACCGCGCTCGGGCTCGAGACGACCGCCACGCACATGGAATGGTTCGTCGGGCCCAAAGGCCTCAAGTTCAGCGAAATCGGCTGCCGGCCCCCGGGCGTGCGCGCGTGGGACCTGTACGCGGCGGGCAACGACATCGACATCTACCGCGAGTGGGCGATGGTGGTGGTGCACGGCCGGCCGAGCCAGCGGCTGTCACGCCAGTACGCGGCGGGCATCATCGCGCTGCGCCCCACGCAAGACGGCCGCATCGTCGACTACGCGGGCGTCGACGAGGTGCACCGGCGCTTCGGCAAGTGGTTCATCGACGAGCACCTGCCGTCGCCGGGCACGCCCACCCAGCCCGTCGAGGCCGGCTTCATGGCCAACGCGTGGATGCGGCTCAAGCACCCCGACTACGACACCCTGCGCGGCATGCTGAACCTCATCGGCCAGACGGTGAAGGTCATCGCGCGCTGAAGAACAGCCTCATCAAGACGAACCGGCCTCTCTCTTCTTGCGAATGAAGTCAGCCCATTTCGGGCTCGCGGTCAGCGCGCTCACCCACTCAGGGTCATCATCTGCGAGGCGCGTGACGATGTAACGCTGGAGCGCCCCTTTCTGACGATGGAGCCGACGATGGGGACTCGCACGCACGACTTCGATGAGTCGAAGCAGCGACTCTCGGTCGGCCAAAATGAGTTCCGCGTGGGCCTGCACGGTGAACTGAAACCGGGTCGAACCCGGAGACTTCACGAGGGCACCAAGGTCCTTCAAATCCAGGTCGATGTGGTTCTCGCTGGCAGGCGAGTCCAACATGCTGACGAGATGCTCGGCCCGGGCCTGCTCGATCTGCCCCGACTCGATTTCGTAGACAGACAACGACAGATCCGGCTCTCCGGTGTCACGCCTCGAAAACGCAACGCGAAGAATCTCATCTGTCGTGGACGATGGCTCCCACAGGCTTCGGGGACGCCGGCCAATTCTCAACCAGACGGTCACTGCTCCAGAACCCGCTCCAACACTTCTGCCGCAGCCTCTCGAACACCGGGACTGAGATCGGTCTCGGCGACAGTCTCAACGACAATCCGAAGCGATTCATCCGCGGAGATGAAACGCTCGAGTCCGTAAAGTGCCGACTCTCGAACGAACGGGCGCTCGTGCCGCAGGAGTCCGCGAAGCCACCGAACGACGTGGAGGTGATGCGAGGTGCTCAACGCAAAAGCCTGGGCGGCCCGAGACAGGAGCACCGCGTCGTTCTGAATGACAGACGATTCGACTGCGCGGAGAAGTGCGCCCGTGTTGTCACGAGCCATCGAGTCGAACCAAAGCTCAGAGTGAATGGACACAGGAGCGTGTGGAAGGACTGGAACGGCACGCAGGCCGTCAACGAAACGACCGGCTTCGCTCGTAGAGGGAGTCTCACTGACGTCCCGGAACACGATGCTCCCCATCGCCGGGGGCGCAGCGCTGAGACGAACGTGGTCTTGGCGAAGGAGCGCAGTCATCGGAACAGTTCCCTGGTTGGGTCCTTGATGGATTCTTCGAACATCGCCTTTTGCCTCTGGTGGAGCTTCTCCACAACCTCGGGCCATGCAGTGGGGCTGGCCCCGGGTGGCATCTGTTCGGTGAGATTCAGGTCGTAGACGATGACGCGACGGCCATCGCCAGTGGAAGGTCCCGACACGAGGGTGAGCAATGCGCGAACCTCGCCCTCGACGGTTTCGGTCGTCACCTGAAATGAGGAGATCGCCCTGGGCTGCGACGGGAGCTGGGGAGGCAACGCATGAAAGTACTGTTCCAGGTCAGCGCCTTCCGGGACCAGAATCTGGTCGATGTACCGCACACCGACCTTGATGAGCTCTGTCGGGCGACACACGGCCTGGAATCGAATGGCCGCATCATCGATGAGAGGCCGAAACGAGGCCCAGCCCGGGTAAGGGGCCAAAACGTGAACCGAGAGGACGCCCTGCCCAAGGCCAACGAGTCGGAGGCCAGAGGAGTCTGGAAGCAGCCACCTCGAGAATCGTTGGCTTGTGGTCGTCCTGAGGCCGGACTTCTCCCAGCTCGCCGCGACCTCATGCGTCTTCAGTTCACGACGGGGTCCTGAGTACTGCTCAGCGAAGGCATGGAGCAACCCTGGCTCTGCCGTCGACCACTCGACTCCACCGGCGAAGTGCAGCTCGACGAGTGCCTCGGCGATTGGTGGGTTCGGGTACGGAGGACCAAGCATCGGGAACAAGATAGTCCTCGGCTCGACGATTGCCAGCGCATGCACCGATGCGACGCATCACTCATCGCTCGATGAGGGGTTTCCCTCGGCCCGTTTGGCCCACTGAACTTCGACCGTCCCGACCCGGACTCACGTAGAGTGTCGTGCCGCGCCATGTCCGTCGACGCCACGCCCACCCGCACCGCCGTGCTCCTCGGCGCCCAACGCTTCCAGCCGACGCTCGCCGCGGCGGTGAGGGAGACGGGCGTCAAGGGCCGCATCGCGCTCGTCACCGCCGGCTGGCAGGAGCGCGAGGACGAAGACGAAGAGCTCGTGCAGCACCTCGACGGCAACACCATCAACCTGATGCTCTACAAGCGCGGCGAGCAGCTCTTCCGCGAAGACCGTGAGTTCGCCCTCGCGCACAAGGAGCGGCAGAACCTGCTTCGTTCGCTCCAGGACGTGTACCGGCTGCGCCTCGAACGCGCCCTCGACGCCGAGGCGGTGGTGCGCTTGTCGAAGCAGCCCGAGTCGATTCGCCACGAGGTCGAGCAGGCGTGCATCGACGCCATTCGTGACCTCGACGCCTGGCACCTGTACCAGTGCGCGAAGGTGCGGGCCGAGTTCAACGAGAAGTGGAAGCCGCTCCAGCGGCCGGCCATCGCGCGGCACCGGGGCGACCTCATCGAGTCCCTGTCCGACTGCGGCGCCATCGCCATCGCTGGCGGGCACGTGGCGGTGCTGGTGAACCGACTGCTCTTGTTCGGCCTCGAGTCGCTCATCGGCGCGCGCACCGTCTTCGCCTGGTCGGCGGGCGCGATGGCGGTGAGCCAGCGGGTGGTGCTGTTCCACGACGACCCGCCGCAGGGCCAGGGCGCCAGCGAGGTGCTCGACGCGGGCCTGGGCCTGGTGCCGAACGTCGTCGTCTTCCCCGAGCCCGAGACGCGGCTCAAGCTCGACGACGGCGTGCACGTGGGGCTCATCGCGCGAAGGTTCGCTCCATCACGCTGCATCGCGCTGCCGGCCCGCGCCTCGGTGGTGCTGCACGACGGCAAGGTGGTGCGCACCAGCGGCGCCGTCCACCTGAACCACGCCGGAGACTCGTTGCCCTCATGAGCACCGCCCGCATCATCGACGAGCTCATCAACGCCTGGGGCGACGCGCCGAAGCTGCGCGCCTTCCTCAACGCGCACAGCTTTCCCCTCGTGCAGGACTCGCACGTCACCTTCGTGTGGATTGGGCAGGCCGACGCCGTCAACGTGCGCCACTGGGTGTACGGGCTCGAGTCGTCCACCACGCTGACGCGCGCGCCGAACACCGACCTCTGGCACCTGACGCTCGAAATCCCCGGCAACTCGCGCGTCGAATACAAGTTCGAGATTCTGCGCGAGGGCCGCGCGGAGTGGATCGAAGACCCTCTCAACCCCAACCGCGCGAGAGACCCGTTCGGCGCCAACTCGGTGCTGCAGTCGGCGGGCTACGTCAGCCCCGACTGGACCCAGCCCGACGAGCTGGCGCGGCCAGGCCTGCTCGAGCGCATTCGGGTGCCGAGCCGCACCTACGGGCACCGCGTGGTGCAGGTGTACCTGCCGGCGCGGTACCGCAAGACGCGGCGCTACCCATTGCTTGTGGTGCACGACGGCAGCGACTTCCTCAACTACACGGGCATGAAGACGGTGCTCGACAACCTCATCCACCGCCTCGAGATTCCAGAGCTGGTGGTGGCCTTCACCGACTCGCCCGACCGCCTGCGCGAGTACGCGGCCGACGAGGGGCACGCGGGCTACGTCACCAACGACCTCTTGCCGTTCATGAACGCGAAGTTCCCGCTCATCGACGAGCCGCGCGCGCGGTGTCTGCTGGGCGCGAGCTTCGGCGCGGTGGCCTCGTTCTCGACGGCGGTGCGGCACCCGGGCGTGTGGGGCCGGCTGTTGCTCCAGTCGGGCAGCTTCGCCTTCACCGACATCGGCCGGCGCAACCGCCGCGGCCCGCTGTTCGACCGCATCGTCGAGTTCGTCAACGCCTACCGCGAGAAGCCCACCGCGATGAGCCAGCGCGTCTTCGTGACGTGCGGCGTGTACGAGTCGCTCATCTACGAGAACCGCTCGCTGGTGCCGCTCCTCGACGCCACCGGCATGCAGGTGAAGTTCGTCGAGGCGCGCGATGGGCACAATTGGCAGAACTGGCGAGACCGTCTGCGTGAAGGTCTGTCGTGGTTGTTCCCCGGTCCCTTGATGTTCGTGTACGAATGAGGAGCGCTCCGTGGCTGTGGTGACCCGTCGTATTGGTCTGTCGCTCGGCGCAGACCTGTGCTGGCCGTTGTGCTTCGAGCACCTGGTGAAGCGGCTCGACCTGAGCGTGCCCGTCGGTGGAGACACCGTGCGCTTCGAGGTCGAGCGCGTGGCGATTCAGCCATTCAGCCTGCGCGAGCCCGTCGGCTACGACGTGGTGGTCGACCGTCTGACGCACTGGATGCACAGCCAGCGCGAGTGGATCAAGAAGGGCCTGTTGATGGACGGCTTGTATGTCTTCAACAACCCCTGGAGCGTGCAGGCGAACGAGAAGCACACCAGCTACGCGGCGATGATGAAGCTGGGCATGCCGATTCCCGAGACGTGGATGCTGCCCGCCAAGGCGTACTCGGAGGACCAGGTCGACGCGAAGGTGACGCTCAAGCGGTACGCGAAGCTGTTCGACCTGAAGACCATCGGCGAGAAGCTGGGCTTCCCGTTCTTCTTGAAGCCCTACGACGGCGGCGGCTGGCGCAACGTCACGCGGGTGAAGAACGTGAAGGAGGCGTGGACGGCCTACGACGAGTCCGGCAAGTCGGTGATGCACGCGCAGGCGTCGGTCGAGGGCTACGACGCCTTCGTGCGCACCATCGGGTTCGGGCCGCAGACGCGCATGGTGTCGTACGCGCCCGACGCGCCGCTGCACGACCGCTACACGCAGAAGGTCGACTTTCTGCCGAAGGCCGAGGCCGAGCACCTGCGCAAGGTGACGCTCACCATCAACGCGTTCTTCGGGTGGGACTTCAACTCGTGTGAGTCGTTGCGGCGAAACGGCGTGTGGCACCCCATCGACTTCGCCAACCCGTGCCCCGACTCGCAGGTGACGTCGCTGCACTTCCACTTCCCGTGGCTGGTGAAGGCGTACGTGAAGTGGACGCTGTTCTGCGCGGCGACGAAGCGGCCGTTCCGCAAGAACCTCGACTGGCAGCCGTTCTACGACGTGGCCGCGCTCGACCTGCCGTACGCCGAGAAGCTCGACCGCTACGCGAAGATTGCCGACGAGCGGTTCGAGACGGCGCGCTTCGAGGAGTTCTGCGCCACGCACCTCAAGCACCTCGACGCCGAGGCGTTCGCGTTCTTCGCGACGAGCGAAGCGAAGGAGGCGGTGCGGCTCAAAGTGGCGGCGCTGTTCCCCGCGCACGAGGTCGAGAAGTTCACCGAGCTGTTCTGGCAGCGCATTCAGGCGTGGCGCGCGGCTGGCTGCCCGTGAGGTGATGGTGGAATTCCCATCATGTCGATCAACCTCGACAATCCCGAGGTCGAAGCCCTGCTGAAGGAATTGGCGGCGAAGACTCGAGAGTCGCTCACCGAGGCCGCTGGCAAGGCGTTCCAGGCCCGACTCGACGCCCTCTTGGCCAGTCAGAAGCCCGGCCGAGAGCGCTTCCTCCCCGAGGTGCTGGAGATGAGCGAGCGAGGCGAGGAGCTCCCCGATCTCGACCCGCGGCCCACGAAGGAGCTGCTCGATGACCTCTGGGGTGACGCATGAACGACTGCGTCGTCGACGCATCGGTCGTACTCGCGGTCGTTTCC
>JALOQF010000450.1 GCA_025459425.1 Myxococcaceae bacterium
CCCGCCAGCGCCAGGGCCCTGAGCTCGAAGAGCGGATCGTCGACCATGTGGCGTCAACGTGAGCGCTTCTTCGACGTGCGCCCCTTCTTCGGCGCCGGCTTCTTCTTCGCCCGGGCCTTCTTCGCCACCGTCACGCTCGGGAACAGCACGCTCGCCTCGGCCTCGAGCACGTGCGTCTCACCCAGCTCGGCCGGGTCGCCCATCGAGAACGTGTACGGCGTGTACGCGACGAACGGCCGCTCGCCCTGCACGTCGACGTACACCTTGAGGGCAGGGCCGTCGTAGTCGGGCGTGCGCACGTCGATGGTGTAGGCCCAGGCCGCGCCCGAGATGACGCCGTCCTTCGCGTCACCCTGGAGCGCCGTCACCAGCTGCATCTCGAGCTCGTCGGCGTCGGCCGAGCGCGCGTCGATGGACACGAGCCCCGGCTTGCCCGCGGCGTCGGACACCACGGCGAAGGGGGTCAGCGTCTCCGAGAGCCGCAGCATGAACGAGCCCGCCTCGAGGGCACGCTCGAGCAGATCGAGCCCCCGGCCCTTCGGCCCAGAGACGGGCTTCTGCTTCGGCTCAGCGGCCCTGGAAGTTCGGCGTTCTTTTGTTCGAGAAGGCATCGGAGGCCTCGCGGAAGTCGTGGGTCTGCATGCACACCGCCTGGGCGCGCGCCTCGTTGTCGAGCGCCTGGAAGAGATCCATGTGCAGCTCGGCGTTGAGGATCTCCTTCGTCATGCCGAGCGCGAAGGTGGGCCCGTTCGCCAGCCTGGTGGCGAGCGCCATCGCCTCGGGCACGCACTGCTCGTGCGGCACCACCTTGTTGAAGAGCCCGTACTTCTCGGCGGTGGCCGCGTCGATGACGTCACCCAGCATGAGCAGCTCGGTGGCCCGTGACAGCCCCACCACGCGCGGGAGCAGGTGCGCCGCGCCCATGTCGGCGCCGGCCAGGCCCACGCGCACGAAGAGGAAGCCGATCTTCGCCTTCTCGCTGGCGACCCGCAGATCCGACGCGAGCGCGATGACGGCGCCCGCGCCCGCCGCCGTGCCGTTGAGGGCCGCGACGATGGGCTTTCGCAGCGCGCGCATGTTGCGGATCAGCTCGCACGTCATGCGGGTGAACTCGACCTGCGCTGGCATGTCGTACGAGAGCAGCGGCTTGATGATGGCGTGCTGATCGCCTCCGGAGCAGAAGCCGCGGCCCTCACCGGTCACCACGACGGCGCGAACGGTGGGCTCCTTCTCGAGCTCGAAGAACAGATCGGTCAGCTCGCGGTACACCTCGAAGGTGAGCGAGTTGAGCGTGTCGGGGCGGGTGAAGGTGACGACGCCGACCTTCTCCTTCACCTCGAAGCGGAACGACGTGGGCTGCTTCATGGGGTGGTGCGCTCCTCGAGCACCGCGGTGGCTTCGATCTCGACCTTCGCCGCGTCTTCCACCAGCGCAGCCACCTGCACGAGAGCCATCGCGGGGTAGTGCCGGCCCAGGTGCTTCTTCCACGAGGCGCCGATGGCCTTGAGCGCGCCCAGGTACTCGCGCTTGTCGGTGACGTAGACCGTCATGCGCACGATGTCGGTCGCCACGCCGCCGGCCTTCGTCACCACCGCCATCACGTTCGCGAGGGCCTGGTCGAACTGCGCGTCGAACGTCACCGGAAAGGTGGCCTCGGCCTTCGTCGGGTCCCAGCCGACCATGCCGCCGGTGAAGAGCATGCGCCCGCTGGCGACGACGCCGTTGGCGTACCCGCGTGGAGGCACCCAGCCGTCGGGTTGAATGGTGGTGTGGGGCATCTAGACCGTCTCTCCGCCGTCGATGGTGTAGTCCGCGCCGGTGATGGCCGCGCCGGCCTCGCTCGCGCAGAGGAAGTGCACGAGCGCGGCGACCTCGTTCGGCTTCACGGCGCGGTTGAGCGGGTTCATCGCCTCGAGGGTGGCCTTCGCGTCCTGCGCGCTGCGCCCGGTGGACGAGGCGATGCGCTCGACGCTGGCCGTCAGCATGTCGGTGTCGGTCCAGCCCGGCGAGACGGCGTTGACCGTGACGTGTTTGCTGGCGAGCTCGACCGCCAGCGAGCGCGTGAGGCCCAGCAGCGCGTGCTTCGAGGCGCAGTAGGCGCTGGTGTACTTGAAGCCCTTCTTGGCGGCGGTCGAGCAGATGTTCACCACGCGGCCCTTCGCGGCCACCAGCGCCGGGAGAAGCTCGCGGGTGAGGAGGAACGGCGCGGCGACGTTGACCTGCTGAATCCGCGCGAAGTCCTCGACGCTCGTCTTCGCGAGGCTGGCCGAGAGCGCGATGCCTGCGTTGTTCACCAGCGCGTCGAGGCGGGCGCCGCCGGCCAGCACCGACTTCGCCGCCGCGAGGACGCTGTCGTTCGAGCTCGCGTCGAAGGAGACGAAGCGCACGTCACCCTTCGCGCGGAGGGGCTCCACCGGGGCCGCGCTGCGAGCCAGGGCGAACACCGTCCAGCCCGAGGTGGCGAAGGCCTCGGCGATGGCCAGCCCGATGCCACGGGACGCTCCAGTGACGGCGACGGTTCGCATGCGCGCGAAGGCCATAGCACGGGTCGGCGCGGGGGCCGATCGGTGTGGTACGCAGTCTGGCCATGCGCGTGCTCCTCGCCGCTGGTGCCCTCTTCGCCGTCGCCTGTGGTGCCCTGACGCCGATTCGCCCCGATGCGGGGCCGGCAGGTGGGGGCGGGGTGGGCCTTGCCGGCGGCGGCGCGGCTGGCGGTGGCTCTGCTGCGGGCAGCGCAGGTGGCGTCGCTGGCGGAACGGCCGGTGGCGCGGTTGGCGGCGGTGCGGCAGGCGGTGGCTCTGCGGCGGGCAGCGCAGGTGGCGCTGCCGGCGGAACGGCCGGTGGCTCGGCGGGTGGAGGCTCGGCGGCTGGAGGCGTTCCGGGCGCCGACGGAGGCCTCTCGTCGTTCCGCTGGAGCAGCCTCGGCGTGACGCCTGCCCCCAGCTCGACCAGCGTCGCAGTGGCGGTCTCGGCGCGGCCCGGGGAAGCGTGGGTCGCTCTGGACAACGGCAGACTGTATCGGTCCGACGGGGGCCTCTTCGCCGAAGTACCGGGGCTGTCGATTTCCAGCCCACGCGACCTCTACGTGTCGCCCTCGGGCAAGGTGTACGCCGTCGGCACGGGGCGCACGGCGTGGTCGTGCACGGCCGGCGATTGTGGCGCTGCGGCCAACTACGTCACGGGCATGACGGCCTCGAACCTCGAGACCTGGTCCGGCCTCTGCGGCGCGGGTGAAGACGTGTTCGCATACGGCCTTCGGAATGGCAGCGCCGGCGTGCTGTACCAGTTCAGCAGCGGGGGGTGGATGCAGGTGTCCAGCAATCTGGGCGTGACGAATCCCCGTGGCTGTCAGGTCGGTCCGGCGGGCGAGGTGTACGTCGTGGCCATGGACGGGGTCGGGAAGTACGCGGGCGGCGCCTTCACGCCCGAGACGATCGATCTGATGGGACAGCCCTCGGCGAACTGGACCAGCCTGGCGTTGTCGATCCGCGGCAACATGATCAGCGAAGCGTTCGTCGTTGGGGGGAGCAGCGGCGGCTCGGGCTATCGCTTCGCCCGCCGGAACCAGGTCACCGAGTCGTGGACGTCGCTGGCCCCGAACACGGCGGGGTCGAGCTTGAGCGTCGTCATCGCCTTCGGCATCGATGAGTTCCTCGCCGCGGGCTCGGCCACGTCGGGGCCGCGGTTCATGTCGTGGAACGGTGCAGCGTGGGTGCCGAGCGTGCCCCAGCCCCCCAACTCGATCTCCTTCGTCCGAGATGGGTGGGCGACGAACGATCGTGAGGTCTTCCTCGTGGGCGGAGACAACTCCAGCAGCTACGCCATCATCCGCGGGCGGCGCTGAGGCGGGCCTGTTGGCGGGCGTACACCCCG
Source organism: Myxococcaceae bacterium (assembly GCA_025459425.1). Taxonomy (GTDB): domain Bacteria; phylum Myxococcota; class Myxococcia; order Myxococcales; family Myxococcaceae; genus Xiheimicrobium. The sequence continues at coordinate 3,874 of JALOQF010000450.1, forward strand.
TGCTAGGGCGCCCGCTCGATGCGACCTGCCCTCGGCCTCGTGGTGCTGTGGTGTCTTGCATGCGGACCGCTCACGCCCGTTCGGCCTGACGCCGGGCCAGGTGGTGGGAGCGCCGGTGGGACCATCAGCCTCGTCGGCGGTGGCCAGGCTGGTGGGTTCGCTGGCGGCTCGGCAGGTGGAAGCGCTGGCGGCTCGGCAGGTGGAAGCGCCGGCGGCTCGGCCGGTGGAAGCGCTGGCGGCTCGGCCGGTGGAAGCGCCGGCGGCTCGGCGGGTGGAAGCGCCGGCGGCTCGGCCGGTGGAAGCGCCGGCGGCGGCGCGCTCGGTGCCTTCAGCTGGGCGAGCATGTCGCTCTCGCCCGCGCCGTCGTTCGGCACCCCGTCGGCGGTCTCGGCGCGCGTGGGAGAGGCGTGGCTGGGCATGGGCGGCAAGCTGTACCGGTCGACGGGTGGGCCCTTCGTCGAGGTGACCGGCTTCGGCCTCAGCGGGCTCAAGGACGTGCACGTCACGCCGATGGGTAAGGTCTTCGCGGTCTCGAGCGCGAACAACTCGCTGGTGTGCGCGAGCGGCGACTGCTCCGTGGCGGCGAACTACACCCCGCTCCTCACCGACTCGTCCGCAGACACGTTCGACGGGCTGTGCGGCCTTGGTGAGCGCGTCTTCGCCATCACCAACGGCGGTTCGAACCAGGCCCAGCTGTACGAGTTCGTCAACAACGTGTGGATGAAGGTGTCGAACGACCTGGGCTTCACGTTGCCGCGCCGGTGCGTCGTCGGGCCTTCGGGCGAGGTGTACGTGCTGGGCCGCTCCTTCGTCGTCCGCTACGAGGCGGGCTCGTTCGCGCAGGAGAACGTCGACCTCATGGGGCAGGGCAACGCCGAGTGGTACGACATGGCGCTCGAGTTCAACGGGACGCAGGTGGCCACGGGCATGCTGGTTGGCGGCGTCGGCAGCGGTGGCACCATGACGGGCTACCGCTACGCCCGCCGCAACCCCCAGGGCGGCGGGTGGACGACGCTCCCCTTCATGCAGATGTACGGCGACCGGCTGAACGCGGTGATCTCGACGGGCCCCTCGGAGTTCCTCGCGGCGGGCTTCACCGGCGGCGCGTCGACCACCGCCCGCTTCGTGGAGTGGAAGGGCGCCCTCTGGGCGCCGGTGCCGATGGCGAACCAGCCGCCCACGGTGCTCTCGTCGGTCGTCGACGCGGCGGCCGCCTCGGAGCGCGAGGTGTTCCTCGTCGGCGGATCGAGCTCGAGCGGGTACGCCATCATTCGCGGGCGCCGCTGATGGCCCCCATGCGCAGCGCGGCACGGCCCCGGGCCGGCCGACGTTGACCTGTCGGACCCGGGGTTGGTACGGCCTGCCCATGCCCCGCGCTGCCGTCACCGACCTCTACCGCATCGACGACCTGCTCTCGCCCGAAGACCGCGCCATTCGTGACACCGTCGCGCGCTTCGTCGACCAGGAATACCTGCCCATCGTCGGCAAACACTTTCGCGAGCACAC
>JALOQF010000104.1 GCA_025459425.1 Myxococcaceae bacterium
CCTTCGCTTCCAGTGTCTCGGCCTCGGGCCGTCTCTTAATCATCCCCCAGAAGTCGCATGCACCGACTGGGCCCTCAACCCCACCCCTGAACGGTTACTGCGAACCTGCCTCCGACGACACCGTGTTCTCCGCGGGGGCCTCCACCGCCCTCTCCCCGCTGCGCAAGGCCGCCGAGAAAGGAAAGACCTGCGCTGCGAAGAAGGGGTACCCAGACGGAGAGGTCGTGCTCGAGGGCACGACAGGCAGCGTGGCGACCATGCTCACCGACCTCTACGAGGCGCAGGGCTGGCAGCTGACCAAGAAGGGCGGCGACCCCGACGTGCTGAGCCTCACGTTCCGTCCGAAGGACCGGTCCAAGCCAGGACAAGCGCTCTTGATGCTCTCCGGGGGGAATGCCTGCAGGACAGGAGATGTCTGCGTGGACGTCGTGGAGGCTGCCGATACGACCCCGTGAGGCTCCCGGCCTTGAAGGCCGGCGCGACGTCGCGGTCACTGCCCGGCTGGCGTGGGAAACGGCGTCGCGTTGAGCGTGCCCAACCGCACCCCGCCGCTGGCAGCCGCCGCGTGCGAGTGGATACACGAGGGACACCCCCCCCCGTCCCTTGCAACAGAAGGCCACCAGGCGAGACGCGTGGCAGGCCTCGCACGACACCTCGACGAAGCCGTACCGCACGGCGCCGCAGCTTCGGCCCGCGCTCGCTCACCAGCGGCACACCCGTGCGCTCGACCTCGGCAGCGACTCCGCAGGCGCCACAGCACGGCTCACCGGGGTGATGCGCTCGGGTCGACTTCGTCGACGCGTACGGCCTTCCTTGCCCATCGAAACACCCGACGGTTGAATGCGCCGCTCCGGGAGGGGCCATGGCCCAGCAACTGACGGCGCAGCTCGAGCGAGCGGCGAAGGCGCTGGAGAAGAAGCCCGAGACGGCGTTGCAGGTGCTCCTCGCGGCGTGGGCCGAGCGGCCCCTACCCGAGCTCGCGGCGGTGGTGCAGCGGTTCGAGGCGGCGAATCCACCGCCTGCCTTCGACGGCGATACGAAGGCCTTCACGAAGCTCGCGAAGAAGCCGACGCCGACGCAACTGGGAACGCTCGCGCGCGCCCTCGTGGCGAGCAAGACGGCCGACACCATCGAGCGGCTCGAGGCGCTCACGCCCCATCGTGACGACCCGCGCGTCTCGGGAGCGCTGCTCGAGCTCATCACGCTCGCTCCCTGGACGTCTGACGGCGCGCGCCCCGTCTGGACGAAGACGTTCGAGCTCATCGCCCACATCGGCGACCCGCGCCTCGTCGAGCTCGCGCCGAAGCTGCCCGCCGAGTGGAAGTTTCGCGAAGCCCAGCGGGAGTGGATGCAGGTGCAACTGCGGCGCGCTGTCGAGGCCATCACCGCGACGCGTGCGAGGAAGCCCGTCGCTCCACTGTCGAAGCCCGAGGCCAGGGCGCTCGACCAGCTCGCGGCGCTTTTGAAGCCGCAGAAAAAGCCCAGCGGCAAGAGCGACGCCGCCACGCTGCTCGCCGCCATCTACGCCAACCCCGACGACGACGCCGCGCGCCTCGTCTACGCCGACTGGTGCCTCGAGCGGCAGGACCCGCACGGCGAGTTCATCACGCTGCAGTTCAAGGCCGACAAGTCGAAGGCCGAGCTGAAGCGCGAAGCCGAGCTGCAGAAGAAGCACGGCGCCACGTGGCTCGGCGCGCTGGCGAAGGTGACGTTGAAGGACGTGACGTTTCGCCGCGGCTTCCCCTCGAAGGCGGTGGCGCGCTTCAAGGGACAACGAGACGTCGAGCAGTTCGGCGACGCTCCGGAGTGGGCCACCATCGAAGACCTCTCGTGGAGTCTTCCTGGCGCGTGGTCGAACGACGAAGCGCGCTGGCTCGAGTACGTGCCGAAGCATGCGCGCCCGCGCTCGCTCACGGTGAACCGGGGCGGCTTCGCGCAGCTGCTCGAGGCGAAGACGCCATGGCCCGTGGAGCGGCTCGAAGCCAGCACCGCCGACGTCGAGGCCCTGCGTCGCTTCGCCGACTCGAAGCTCTTCCCGAAGGTGACGTGGCTGCGCCTCAGCGCCGACTGCCCGCCGCTGTTCCTCACGCGAGGCTGGCTGCAGCACGTGCCCGACCTCGGCCTTCACACGCACAACGGCGACCAGTTCATGAAGTGGCTGACCGCCATGGCGGCACGCGAGCGCTTCACCATCGAGCACCGGCGGGCCGGCTCGTTTCAGTTCTCGCGCGGAGACGACGGCGCGCTCTCGAAGCTGCACTTCGTCGGGAAACCAGGCGGCGAGCACCTGGTGCTGGGCGTGCTGAACGAACTTCCCGAAGGGGCCTTCACGTCGGCCACCGCCGAAGGCGCCAGCGCCGGGGTGACGAAGAAGCTCGCCTCGTTGGTGCGGAAGAAGGGCGTGGTGAAGCCGCCCGTGGCCGAGCAACAGCGGGTGCGGTTCGTGGCGGCCCAGCAGCGCGCCTCGGCATGGGCTGTGGTGCGCGAAGACGCGTTCCTGCTGACCGACGAGGCGGGTGCGGTCGTCGAGGAGCAGCCCATCAACGACACGAACGTCGCGGCGTTCTCTCCCGACGGGAAGACGGTCGCCTGCGCGTGGGACCGCCGCATCGAATGGCGTGACGGTGCGACGGGAGCCCTCGTGAAGCAGGAGCGGCTCGACGGCAAGGTGCTGCGCCTGCAGTGGACGCGGCGTGGTGACCGCGTCGTCCTGCACCTCGAGAACCGGGTGGAGGTTCGCGCGTGGCCACAGGGCACCATCGAGCGCTCCATCAAGAGCGGCCAGTACCCGAAGAAGCCGAGCGCGGTGGCGCTGAGCGATGACGGCGAGTGGCTGGTGGCCGCCCAGTACAGCAACGACGTGCTCGTTCACGGACCGGGCATGAAGAAGCCCGCCGTCTTCACGCCGCCGAAGATGGTGACAGGGCTCGCCTTCGTCTCGGAGCACGAGGTCGTCGCGGCCTGCCACGACGACACGCTGCGACGCTACGACGTGCGCTCACCGGCGACGCCGTCGAAGGAAGTCTCCCAGTCGGAGGTGGGACGGCTGGTGGAGAGCCCTGATGGCCGGCGCATCGCCGTCGGTGCTGCCGAGGCCTCCGTCGACTCCGAGCCGACTCGCGTGTTCGACGCCACGACACTCGAGGCGCTGCTCGTGCTCGAAGGGTCATGCAAGGTGCTCGCGTTCTCGGCCGACGGCGCGACGTTGCTCACCTCCGATGGAAAGCAGCTGAACGTCCACCAGGTGGGGCGATGACCTTCGACGACCTCGTGGCGACAGCCCAGAAGGAAGGCCTGCTGGTCGCACGCACAAGAGGTTGAAAGCGCGAAACCGAGGAGGAAGGTCAGAGGCGTCGGGCGCAGCGGTCGTTCTCGAGGGCGTTGCCGCGAGGGGCGAGGTGGCGTCAGCGAGCGTGAAACGGCGCCACTGGATGTAGGCGGCGACGAAGCTGCAAGAGCGCTCGAAGCTCGCGTTGGGCGCCGTGCTCCACGCGGCGCTCACCGGGTTCGGCGGCGTGTACACTGACGTGTAGCGCGCGGTTTCGCGCGACCTCGCCGTTCGACAGCCGACGCTCTTCGGCAAGGACGGCAGCTGGTGGCTGCGTTCGATATCTTGGACCGACTCGTCATTGGAGCGCCGCGATGAGGTCTTCCGTCCTCGGCTCCGGGCCCTCGAGCAGGGTGGCGTCGAACCAGTCTGCCGGGTCTTTGCGCAGGCACGTGGCGCGGTCGGCCTCGCGTACGACCTGCTCGACAGCCGCGAGGTAGCGCTCCACGCGAGCGCTCTCGACAGGCTCGGCCTGCTTGAAGAACAGGCGTACGTCCTGCTGGCGCACATTCTCAATCCTCGGCCCGGCCGCCCAGGCGACGGCGTGCAGCGTGAGCTTCACGCCGAGGTCATCTCTGATCAGCTCGGCAACCTCGAGAGAGAATGACTCGTCTGCGTTCCGAAAAGGGAACGAATGCGAGACGACGCCTCGCAAGTCCTCGAGCGCTGAGTCCATTTCTGGTAAGTGTCGAGACTCTTGAAGCCGTTGTCGAGCGTCAGCCCTTCGTCGGCAGGGGTGGCCAGCGGCTCTGACGGCGCCTCGTTCAGCTCTCCGCCGCGCTCGTCACCCACCGCCTCGCGGTCGTCTTCCGCGATGACGATGACGCAGTCTTCTTTACGGTCCCGCCCGCCACCGCCCAGCCCGGCCTTCCCTTCGCCGCCTGACGGCGAAATCACTTCACACCCCGGAAGATCCCACGCGCCAACGAGAGAAGCCGTGCGCCGTCTGGCAGCCCCTTCACGAGTGACAACGTCGGCTCGAGGACCCTCGCGCCAAGGAACGCATCGGCGAGCAGCTTGTCGTGCTGGCGGCTGATCGTGACGAGCCCCTGGTTTGCCGCTCGAAGGAGGCCGAGCGCGACAAATTCAGGCGCGGAGACGCCCTTCATGGCTCTCGTGAGGCGCGCAAGCCACGCTCGGTCGTGCGTCTCGAGCCACGCCATGAGTTCGAGGGCGAGCGACTGGTCTCGTTCATTGTCAGCCCGCGTCTTCAATAATGCTTCGGTGATCACGCGCTCCCGCTGCGAGAGGACCAGCTCCGCAATGAGAGCGGCGTCACCGCAGCGGACGAGCGCGGCGACAGCCTTCTTCTGCGGGAGCACACCGATGGCTGCCGCACGCCAAACCCACAGCGCCGGTGCGCGACCTCCGGTCGGCAGCTCGACCGGCCGAAAGCGCGGACCGCTCTCCGTGAGGAACTCCAGCAGCGCGTCGTGAGACCAGAAGCCCAGGGCCCGCATGGACATGTCGGCGGACGTGAACCGCGCATGCCGCAGCGTTTGAAGCACCCGCAGTTCAAGTGGCGCGAGCTGGTCGATGCGAAGCCCTGGCCTGGCTGGGACGCCGCCAGGAAAGCCGATCGAAACCAGGAGCTTTGCGATGACATCGTGGGCATCCGGGCGAGCGAGCTTCGTCCGGGTGAGCGCGCTGAGCAGCGGACCGAGATCGGGCGCATCGGGGGCCCCCGCGACCAGGCGCAAGACCGCGACGACGAGGTCCGACGTCGTGCGCGCGCGCGGGCCGAGAGCGAAGCCCCAGGAGGGCGGAACCGGCGCGGGAACGGAGAGCCCGCGGGCGAGCGCTGCTGCCACCGTTGGGCCTCGAGCGCCCAGGAGGAAAAGGCCCGCCGCCGCGAGCGCCACACGAAGCGCGGTCTTCTCCGTCAGCTTGGCGGGGACTTTGTCGATGGCCTTTCCCATCGCCACGATCGCAGCCTGCACATCTGGGTGTGCCGGGTCCACGCGCAGGCGTCTCGCAAGGAGCGCCATCGAGAATCCGGCCGTGATCGCTGCATCTTCCGAGCGCAGGTGCCTGGCGAGGAGTGCCAGGTCCGCCAGACTCGCGCTGGGCAGCCGCGCCAGGAGGAGCAGCGCACCCGGAAGCGGCTTCTTTTTCGCGACGACCGCCCGCAACGACTGGATCTCGCTGTCCATGCCGGCGAGGAGTCGGGGCTTCTGTGGAGTGCCGACCGTGAGCACTGCGCGCTCGATCGGGACCCCGAGCGCCGCGTGGATCACGGCCCACGCCACAGGGTCGCTGGCATGCTGCTGCGCGACCCGCGCGAGCGCCGCACCGATGGAGCCGTCGGCGTCGGCTTCGCCAAGGAACAGCTCCTGGAGCGACTCGATCCGTCGCAGTTCGCGAAGTCCGTTGGCGTTCTCCGAGGCTTCGATCTGTTGGAGGAGCGCCGCGAGCAGCGCCTGCGGATCCGCGTCGATGTCGTTCGCGAGGGCCGTGAGCGTGCTCAGCCGTTTCGCAACCATCAGGGAAGTGAGTATGGCACCTTCCCCGGCGTCTTTTGCCCCCAACGCCAGGCTGCGGCCCCTCGGGAGGAGATGACGAGGCGCGAGTCGGTGGCCGAGTTGGAGGAGACGGTCCTCGGAGACCTCCCTGGTGGAGTGGATGGCGTGAAGGCGACGTCGGCCGCCACAGGGTCAGCGCAAGACGTCAGTCCCGAAGGTGTGCTGGTGCAAGGTGGCCCAGTCGAGGCGGCAGGTGGGCTTGGGCCGCTTCGTCTTTCGCGTCTGTGTGGTGTCGGCAGCGTCACCGTGGGCCGCAAGGCGGCGTTGGGGTGCGAAGACGCCGTGGGAGCTTCTTGAGGTGGGTGCTGGGAGGTGGGACGAGGACCACCAGGCGACGCGCGAAGGCGGCGGCGGTGAGGACGAAGGCGTTACGCGGCCGGGCTGAGCGTCCTTCCCTTGGGGCCGTACTCGTACCGGCCCTCCTCGAGGCGGCGCAGTCTCAACTCCGCAACGGGCCCCTGCTGCCGTACCTGCACAGGCGCTCGAGTGTCGCGCCGCGCCGCCGACCGTTCTCCACCTCAGGCCGGGCCCTCGTCGCGACGCAGGCCCACCGCGCTGTCGAGCAGCCGGTCGCGCACCTGAGCGGCCCGGTCGCGCGCCACCGGCACCGAGAGCGGCGGCTCGGCGTCACCCACCGACAACGTCGTCTCGCCGCCGTCACGGAGAATGCCGCGCACCTCGTCCACCGCCACCAGCCAGTTGCGGTGCACGCGCAGGAAGGCACTCCCCAGCACCGCCTCGAGCGAGGTGAGCGAGAGGTCGATGTCGAGCCGGCCCGCGCCGGAGTGCACGAAGCACAGCCGGCCCTCGGCCTCGAACGCCCACACCTCGTTCGCTTCGAGGAAGACGATGCGCTTGCCCTTGCGCGCCGCGATGCGCGGAGGCCGGCGGGCGGGCCCGGGCCGCGGCGGCGTGCGCGCCTTCAACCGCTCGAGCGCCGCCTTCACCCGGTCGAGCGTGAAGGGCTTCAGCAGGTAGTCGACGACGCCCAGCTCGAAGGCCTGGAGCGCGTGCTCCTTCGACGCGGTGGTGATGACGACCTGCGGCGCCGCCGGGACCGCGCGGAGGCTCTCGACCCACCGCAGGCCACCCGTCACCGGGCTCCCGCCCTCGAAGGGCTCTCCGGCCAGGTTGACGTCGACGAAGGCCACGTCGATGAGCACCGGGCTGCTCGCCAGCGCCGACGTCGCCAGGCTCGTCGAGGGCACCGCCGCCACCACCTCGGCCAGGCCGCTCGCCTCGAGCAACTGCACGAGGAAGTTCCGCGCCGGCCACTCGTCCTCCAGCACCAGCACCCGGAGCTTCGTGTCAGGCAGCACGCGTCACCTCGAGCGGAACCATCGGGAGCACCACGCGGGCCACGGTCTCGTCGCCGACGCGCTGAAGTGAGAAGGCCGACGGCGCCGCCCCTTCGAGCGCCAGGCGCCGCTCGACGATGGCCACGCCCTTGCCGCCGGGCCGCCGCGCTCCGAGCGATGGGCCGTTGTCGCGCACCTCGAGCACCACCGACGCACCCTCGCGCGCCGCCGACACCACCAGCCGGCCCGCCGCCGCGCGCAGGGCGCCGTGCATGATGGCGTTCTCGACGAGGGGCTGCATCACGAGCGCAGGACACCGGAAGGGGCGCACCGCGTCGTCGACGCGCCACTCGACCGAGAGCGCATCGGGGTGCCGCGACTGGTGCACCGCCACGTAGCGCGACAGCCAGCGCAGCTCGTCGTCCACCGAGTGGTAGGCCGAGAAGCTCGCGGCGTCGCGGAAGAGGTCTCCCAGCAGGGCCAGCAGTTCCTGCGCGCGCGGCGGGTCTTCGCTCGTCAGGCCGGCGACGGCGTTGAGCGTGTTGAGCACGAAGTGTGGCTCGAGGTGGCTGCGCAGGCGGAGCAGGTCGGCCTCGCGCCGCACCAGCTCGAGCTCGCGCTCCCGGGCGAGGCTCGCCTGCACCGCGGCCGGAACGAAGAGCAGCCCCACCAGCAGCACGAGGAGCGGCATCGAATCACCCAGCCCCGCCGCCACCTGGAAGGCCAGCGTGTTGGGTTCGGTCGGGTCGAGGACTGCCCACTGCGGCACCACCTGCGCGAACGCCCACAGCGCCACGTAGTCGAGCACGAGAATCGGCACCGCCGGCAACAGGGCCAACGCGCCCGCGACGCGGAACGAGAGGCCGCGTCGCTCCGCTGCCTCGAAGACCCACACGCTCACCACCATGCAGACCGCCAGCTCGAAGGCGATGCTCACGAGCGTCGAGACGAAGTACTGCCCGGGAATGAGCCCGAAGGCGTAGCGCACCGCCATGGGCACGTTGAGCGAGAGGAAGCCCAGCGCGAAGCCGAGCCGTGCCATGCGACGCACCGGGAGCAGCTTCACCGCGCCTCCAGCCACACGGCCTTGCGCTTCGCCCACGCCTCGCGCAGCCGCTCGACCAGCTCGTGCAACACGGGCGTCGCCACCAGCGTCAGCAGCAGTGACAACGTCTGCCCACCCATCACGCCCACGGCGATGGCGCGGTTCGTCCCCGCGCCCGGGCCCGACGAGACCACCAGCGGCACCAGCCCCGCGACGAAGGCCAGCGTCGTCATGAGAATGGGCCGCAGCCGCTCGAGGCTGCCCCGCACCAGCGCCTCCAGGCGAGGCAGGCCAGCGCGCTCGAGCGACAGCGCGTGGTCGACCTGCAGAATCGCGTTCTTCTTGACGATGCCGAACAGCACCAGCACGCCCAGCAGGGACAGCACGTTGACGGTCTGGCCGAACACGAGGAGCGACAGCATGGCGAAGGGGACGGTCAGCGGCAACGACGCGAGGATGACGAGCGGGTGCAGCCAGCTCTCGAACTGCGCGGCCAGCACCAGGTACATGAAGAGCAACGAGAGCACGATGGCCTCGAGCGAGCGCTCGAGCTCCTTCGCGTTGCCCAGCACCTCGACGCGCACGCCCGGTGGCAGGCCGAGCCGCGCCGAGGCCTCGTCGAGCGCCTCCACCACCCCGGCCTCCGACACGCCCGGCGCGACGTTCATCGACAGCGTCACCTGCCGCGAGCGCCCGACGCGACGAATCTGCGCGGGGCCCGGCTCGGTCGACAGGCTGGCCAGTGAGCCCAGCGCCAGCCGCTCTCCCGTCGCGCTGCGCACCGTCAGCCGACGCACGGTGGCCTCGGGTGACTCCAGCGGCAGCTCGACGCCGAAGCGGACCTCGAGGGCCTGACCGGCGGCGTCGTCGACGGAGCCGAGCGCGAGCCCCTCTCGCGAGGCCAGCACGAGCGCGTCTCCGATGGCGGCGTGGCTCACCTGGGCCTCCTGGGCCAGCGCCCGGTCGACGCGGACGGCGAGCTGCGTGGCGGGCCGGGGCCGCGAGGTGGAATGGTCCGTCGTGCCGGGAAGGCGCCGCGCCTCGTCGAGGAGCCGCTGCGCGAAGGCGTCGAGCACGGTGAGGTCCGGGCCGCTCAGCACGTACTGCACCGGCGCGCCGTCGGGGCCTGCGCTCCCGAGGTCGTTCACGGCGCCGACGAACACCGTCGCCCCGAGCTGCTCCGCGGGCCCCGAGAGGAGCGCGCGCGCGGCCTGCATCGTCTCGACCTGTCTCCCCGAGCCCCGCAGCGTGACGTACAGCGTCGCCTCGTGGGGGCCCCGTCCCGAGGCATCACCGCGCGGGCTGCCGACCGTCTCCACCGTGCGCTCGACGCCGTCGAGGGTGCGCAGCGCTGTACCGAGCCGCTGCACCTCCAGCACCGTCGCCTCGAGGCTGGTGCCCTCGGGCAGGCGGACGAAGACCTCGAAGCGCCCCTCGTCCTCGGTGGGGAGGAACGTCTTGGGCACCACCACGAGCAACGGCACCGTCGACAGCACCGTGACGGCCGCCGCCGCCAGCACCCAGCCCGGCCGCCCGAGCGCCCACCGCAAGACGCGCTCGTACCCACGCTCGAGCACACCGGGCGCGTGGTGCTTCGGCACGTCGGCCTCGCGCAGCCACCGCGCGCACAGCATCGGCGTCAACGTGAAGGCCACGCCCATCGACAGCAGAATCGACACCGACATGGTGAGGCCGAAGGCGGCGAGGAACTTGCCCACCACGCCCGTCATCAAGCCGACCGGCAGGAAGACGGCCACCAGCGACAGCGTCGTCGCCAGCACCGCGAGCGCGATTTCCCGCGTCGCCTCGAGCGCCGCCGTCTTCCCATCGCCGCGCCGCTCGCCCATCACCCGCGCGATGTTCTCGAGCACCACGATGGCGTCGTCGATGACGATGCCCACGGCCAGCGTGAGGCCCAGCAGCGTCATCATGTTGAGCGTCAGGCCGAGCGCCTTCACCGCGGCGAAGGTGCCGATGACCGACGTCGGAATGGCCAGCGCAGCGATGAGGGTGGCCCGCCAGCTCCGCAAGAAGACGAGCACCACCGCCGCCGCGAAGACGGCGCCCAGCACCAGGTGCTCCTCGACGGCGTGGAGCGAGGCCCGCACGGGGAGGCTCTCGTCTCGCACCACCTCGAGCACCGCGCCGGCCGGGAGCCGGGCCTGCAGGTCGGCCACGGCTTCCTGCACGGCGTCGGCGACGGCCACGGTGTTCGCGCCCGACTGCTTGAGCACCGCGAGCAGCAGCGCGGGCTCACCTGACACCGAGGCGGCGCTGTCGGGCACGGCGCTCGTCGTCACGAGGGTGGCGACGTCACCCAGGCGCACCACCCGCTGCCCCCGTTGGGCGATGGCGATGGCTGCGAGCTCCTTCGGGCTGCGGGCCCGCGCGTCGAGACGCAGCATCACCGTCTTCCGGCCCGCCACCACGTCGCCGCCTGGCGCGTCGAGGTTCTCCCGCACCAGCGCGTCACGCACCTCGGCGGCGGTGAGGTCGAAGGCGTCGAGCTGCTCCGGCGACACGGACACGCGGAGCTGCTGCCGTCGCTCGCCCAGCAGCCGCACCTCGCCCACGCCGCTGACCGTCTGCAGGCCGCGACGCAGCTCCTTCCTCGCGAGCGACGACAGGGCGTCCAGGTCGGGCCCGCCGGCCGACGAGCGGAGCGCGAGCAGCACGATGGGTGAGGCGTTGGGGTTGAACGCCTCGACCTGGGGCGGGCGCGCCGAGGGCGGAAGCTCCGAGACGATGCGCGCCACCCGGTCTCTCACGTCCTGCGCGGCGGCGCTGGCGGGCCGCGACAGCTCGAACTCGGCCAGCACGATGGACAGGCCTTCCTGGCTCGTCGAGTCCAGCCGGCGCAGCCCGGCGATGGAGCCCAGCGCGTTCTCGAGGCGCTGCGACACCTCGCGCTCGACCTGCGAGGCCGACAGGCCAGGGCTCAGCGTGGTGACGGTGACGTACGGCATGTTGACGTCGGGGTAGCGCTCGAGGCCCAGGCCACGGAACGCGGCCACGCCGAGCACGATGACGGCGAACGAGAGGACCCAGGTGAAGACGGGGCGGCGAACGGCGACGGCGGCGAGGGTGTGCATGGGACCTTTCAGAGACGACCGGACAACAGCTCGAGCCGCGCGAGGTCGACGAGCGCCTCGGCCGCGACGGACAACGCCTCGAGCCGCGCGCGCGCCAGCTCGGTCTCGGCCGTGACGACGTCGAGCGCGACGCCGACGCCCGCGCGCAGCTCGTCACGACGCGCGGCCACCACCGCCTCGGCGGCGACGACCCGCCGCTCGAGCGCGACGAGGCGGCCTTCCTGGCGAGCCAGCCGCGCCGACGTCACCGCCAGCACCGTCGCCTGCCGTTGCCGTGCGTCGTTCGCCAGCGCCTCGAGCGAGCGCGCGTCGGCCTCGGCCTGACGCACCGTCGACAGCCCCACCAACAGCCGATGGAACGACCACTCGAGCTGCACGCTCGCGTCCCACGTCGTCATGGGCTGGAGCGTGCTGACGGCGAACGCGCGCGGGTGAGGTGCTCCGAGGTCGGCCCCGAACACGAGGGACAGGGACGGAACGAGCGCGAGGGCTTCGGCGGTGGCGCGCGACTTCTGCGCGGCGGCCTGGTGCCGCACCTGGCTCACCTCCAGGCCTTCGGTGTCGGTCGCCGGCCGCACGAGGGCGAGGCGCGCACGCACCGCTTCGTTCGACGGGGGGACTCCATCACACGCCACCCGCGCGGCGAGTGGTGCGGGCAGCATCGCGCGCAACAGGGCCGCCGCCTCGTCGACGCGCGCCCGCTCGGCCTCGAGCTGTGCAGCGGCAATCTCGCGCGCCGAAGTCACCGCCGCGAGGTGGGCCGCAGGCGACGCACCGACGGCCACCCGGCTCGCGACGTCGGCCACCACCTGCGCCTGGGCCTGCGCGAGCTGCCGCGCGACCTCGCGGCTGGCGCACGCCGTCTGGAGGGTGACGAGGGCCGCGCGGGCCTCGAAGGCCAGCCGGGCACGGGAGAGCTCGGCCCCCGACTCCGAGGCCGCGACGGTGTTCGCCCAGGCTTCGTCGAGCGCGACGCCCCGGAGGAGGGACTCGGACACGGGCAGAGTCACCGTGGCGCGCGCGAAGGCGTTGTCGAGCAACTGCGGCAGGACCAGCGGAGGCACGCCCGGGTCGAGCTCGAGTGAACGGAACCGCTCCGGGAGCGAACTGAGCCGGGTGTACCGGGCTGACACGGCGAGCTCGGGCCAACGCCCCATCCGCGCCGCGGTGGCCTGTGCCTTCACCGCTTCGGTCGTCTCGCGGGCCGCCGCCACCAGGGGGCTTCGCTCGAGCGCCGCTTCGACCACCTCGCGCTCGTCGAGGGGCTGGCCGAGGGCCACGGTGGCGAGGAGCACGGCCACAACGGCGAGGCTCCGCGCCCAGGTCAACCAGCCGGACGCGCTCGCGCCTGCCATCCCCACTCGTGTTGGCGCGCCCACGACGGTGAGGCTCTGCGCCGGCATCACTGCGCCGAACGTGCCTGCCGCCCCGGACACCACTCGTGCCGACGCGTCCACGACGGTGGGACTTGGCGCGTGCATTACGCCGCCAGACAGGCTCGCCCCTCCCGCCCCCGACCCCACTCGGGCCGGCGCCGCCACGACGGTGGGACTCCGCGCCTGCATCACAGCGCCAGACAGGCTCGCCGCTGACACCACTCGCGCAGGCGCGGTCACGACGGTGGGACTCCGCGGCTGCATCACGCCGCCAGACAGGCTCGCCCCGGACACCACCCGTGCCGACGCAGCCACGACGGTCAAGCGGTGCGGCCGGTTCACGTCGCCAGACAGGCTCGCCCCGGACACCACTCGAGCTGGCCCGCGCACGAGAGCGAGACTCCGCGCCGGCATCACTGCGCCGAACGCGGCTGCCGCCCTGGACACCACTCGGGCCGGCGCGCCCACGACGGTGAGACTCCGCACCTGCATCACGCCGCCAGACAGGCTTGTCGCTGACACCACTCGCGCCGGCGCAGCCACCACAGTCAAGCTCTGCGGCCGCTTCACGTCACCGGATCGGCTCGACGCTCCCTCCCCGGAAACCACCTGGGCCGGCGCGCCCACGACGGTGGGACTCCCCGCCTGCATCACGCCGCCAGACAGGCTCGCCGCTGACACCACTCGCGCCGGCGCGGTCACGACGGTGGGACTCCGCGGCTGCATCACGTCGTCAGACAGGCTTGCCGCTGACACCACTCGCGCCGGCGCGGTCACGTCGTTCGCAGGGACGAGAGAGCACCGACGACCCGAAGTCGGCGAGACGCCGGACACCGCGTCGAGACCGGCCGTCATGGCGTCACCTGCTGGCCAGCGGCGAGCTGGGTGGGCCGCACGGCAACGCGCTCTCCTTCGCGCAGGCCGCCGCGCACCAGGAGCGCCCCACCCTCCTCCACCCGCACCACCTCGAGCAGGCGCGCGTCGAGCCCGGCGGGCGTGAGCACCTGCACGAGGGCCGCGCCCTGGCGGCTGTCCACTGCCGGCGCCGGGACGCGCCAGAGCGCCTCGAGCTCGGTCGTCTCGACGTCCACCCGCACCCGCTCTCCGCCGAAGAAGGGCGTCTGGGGCGTGACGTCGGCTTCGACGGCGCGCAACTGGACGGCACCAGCGAAGCCCGGCGCCCAGCGGCTCAGCCGCGCCTCGAACCGCCGTCCGCCGGCGCCCTGTATCCACACCCGGGCGGCTGGCTCGACGCGCGCGGCCTCGTCGCGTGTGAGGTCGAGGCGCACGCGCAGCGCATCGGGGTCGACGAGGCGCACGAGCGGAGCCCCGGCCAGCACCACGTCTCCCGCGCTGACGAGCCGCTCGAAGACCACCCCGTCGAAGGGCGCGCGCAGCGTCGCCTCGCGTTGGGCCGCGCGGCGCTGAGACACCACCACCCTCGCCTCGTGCACCTGGGCCAACAACGCCCGCGCGTCGGCGACGGCCGCGTCGAGGCTGGCGCGCGCCGAGGCCTCGGCGGCACGAGCGCGCAAGAGGTCCTGCTGGCTGACGGAGCCCCGCTCGGCCAGCGCCTCGGCCCGGCGCAGCGCATCGGCTGACACCTCGAAGGCGGTGCGCGCCGCGACGACGGCAGGCACGGCCTCGGGTCGCCCCGCGCCAGCCAGCCGCGACGACAACTGGCGCAGCTGCGCGTCGGCGGCCGCGTGCGCGAAGTCGAGGTCTTCGATGCGCAACACCGCGAGCACGTCACCCGCGCGCACGGCCTGGCCCCGCTCGACGGCGACGAGCGCCACGCGCCCCGACACCGTGGCGCTGACCGCGACGTCCCGGGCCGAGACGATCGCGCCGCGCCGCTCGAGCGTGACGGGCACCTGCGCCGCTTCGACCGGGAGCGTCCGCGCGGGCGCCGGCGGCACCGGTGACACCACTGGAGCGGCTGGCGGCGCCTCACACGCGAGGGCACCGCACGCGACGATGACGAAGAGGGAACGTTTCATGGAGCTGACGATGCAGCGCCGGTCGCGCTGCCGCCGGTGGGTTCCGACGAGCCGCCCGGCGCCGTGGACGAGCCGGGGACCGCCTGGGACGAGCCGAGCCCCCACATCGCGTGCGCGAGCGACTCGATGACGCGACGCACGGCGGTGGCGTCAGGCTCCCGGAGCTGGCCGTGCGCATCGAAGGCCTCGTGCGCCCGCCCGACGGCCCAGGCCGCCGGCGACACCCAGCACCCGAGCGTCCACAACAGGTGGAGCAGCGGCGTGTGGGCTCGCAACCCACCCACGGCGCCCGGTGAGGCGCTCAAGACGCCCACCACCTTGCCGCGCGTGGCGCGCGCTCCATCGGCCCACACCGGGTGGCCACGCACCGGGCTCGAGACCCAGTCGAAGACGTTCTTGAGGAGCGGCGGGTAGCTCCCGTTGTACTCGGGCGACACCACGAGCCAGCCGGGGGCCGCGGCGAACAGGGCCTTGAGCGTCAGCACGTCGGTGGGCGTGCCGTTCGCCTCGAGGTCGGCATCGTAGAGGGGCACGTCGAAGACCGAGAGCTCGAGCACTGTCGGCTCGAGGCCAGCGGCCGCCGCGAGCCTCGCCGCGGCCCGGGCCAGCTGCCGGTTGAGGGACGCGCGCCGGGTGCTGCCTGGAATGATGAGGAGGTTCATGGCCTCCAGCATGTCGGCCCAGGCGCTCCGTGCTCGCACAGGCCGACGAAGGGGGCCTGTGCGCTGACGAACCGGTAGTGCCCGGCTCGTCACCCGAAACCGACGGCTCGTCCGTTCGGCCCGTCACCGGGGCCGGCTCGCCGTCATGGTGTCTCGCGCAGCGTTGGTGCTGCACGACTGGAGTCACCCATGCCTGAGTCCCTCACGACCTCTCTCGAACGCGTCGAGCAACACCTCGAGCTGCTCACGTCCATCTTCTTCGCCGTCATCCTCGTCGACGCCTTCCTCGACTGGCGCGCCCGCCGGAAGCGGGACTTCAAGGACACGGCGGCCAACCTCGCGGTGGGGCTCGGGCAAGACGTGCTGGGCCGCCTGGTGGGTGCGCCCATCGCCCTCTTCGCGCTGTCGTTCTTCACGCCGCTGGCGCCGTGGAAGGTGCCGCTGACGTGGTGGTCGTGGCCGCTCGGCCTCGTGCTGGCCGACTTCTTCTATTACTGGACGCACCGGCTCGAGCACCGCTCGCGGCTGTTCTGGGCGCACCACAGCGTGCACCACAGCTCCGAGGGCTTCGACTTCTCGACGGCGGGCCGCATCGCGTGGGCCGAGCCGTTCCTCGCCTGGTACGGCCTGGTGCCGATGGTGCTGCTGGGCTTCGAGCCGCTCCAGGTGCTCGTCTTCTCGTCGATGCTGCTGCTGTACCAGACGTGGATTCACACCCAGAAGATTGGCCGCGTGGGCCTGTTCGAGGGCGTCCTCAACACGCCCAGCGCGCACCGCGTGCACCACGGCAGCAACCCCGAGTACCTCGACGCGAACTACGGCGCAGTGCTGATGGTGTGGGACCGGCTGTTCGGCACGTACGTCGAGGAGCAGGCGCCCGTTCGTTTCGGCCTCACCACGCCCGTCGGCACCTACAACCCGGTGCGCATCAACGTGCACGAGTACGTCTTCATCGCGCGGCAGCTGTGGGCCCGCGCGCGCTCGTGGCGGGACGCGGCGCTGTGGGTGTTCGGCCCGCCCGAGTGGTCGCCCGAGAAGGGGTTGAGCGAGACGCGCGCCACCTCGTGGTGGCATCGGCTGCTCCCGGCGCCGACCGGCTCACCGCTGGCCCTCAAGGTGAAGGCCTGACGGCGGACGCGCCGATGGAATGGGGCGTTGCCAGCCTTCGCCAGGTCCGCCGCGGCGCTCACGGTTCCTCGACTTCGATGGTCAGCGGTCTGCCAGGCACTTCGGTGCGCACCAGAACGTGATCGACCGAAGCAACAGGCTCGATCAGCACGTCAAAGGGGCTCCACTCGCCGACGACGGTCTCCGCAAAGATGCCGATGGAGCCAGCTGCTGCTCCATCGAAGCCGGGCAGCTGAAGGTCGGGACCGGTCGACTTCGCCTATGCTGGACGCATGGCGTTGCACGAACCGGCAGTCAGGCAGTGGCGCGCGGGCCAGGCGGCCGCGGCGGCACGCTCATCGTCGTTCCACACCACGGCGCAGGCGGGCCGCGTCGCGCTCTCACTCATCGAGGCTGCATGGCCGGTCGCCGCAAACGAGTTCAACCGAAGACGCCACGAAGAGAGCGAAGTCGCCGTGCGAGCGCTGTGGCGAAGGCTGTGGCTCGCGACGAAGGACCGTACACCCGCGCCCTCTCGTCCGTCGCGGCGTGGCTCGAGCACGTCGAAGCGCCCGCGGCGCTGATTGGCGGAGCCGCCGTCATCGCGCACGGCGTCGCGCGCTTCACCGCAGACATCGACGCCGGCATCGCCGCAGACCCAGCCGACATCGTCGCGGTCGTGCGCAGTGCTCGTCGCTTTGGCCTGACCCCTCGCATCGACGATGCCGAGGCGTTCGCCAGTCAGAACCTGGTGCTGCTCCTGCACCACGCTTCGTCGCACGTTCCCGTCGACGTCAGCTTCGCGCTGCAGCCGTTCGAGCAGGAAGGCGCCGCTCGGGCGAGCCTCCGGCCGCTGACCACGCTCCTCATCTACAAGATGGTCGCAGGGCGACCGAAGGACCTCGACGACGTGCGCGGGCTCCTGGCGACCGGGGCCCCTTTCGGCCAGGCCGCGGTCGTGGCGACCCTTCAAGAGTTCGCCGCCATTCTCGATGCCGACCGGGCCTCGGAGTTCCTCGAGCTCCTCTCCTGACGCTCCGGGGCGACTGGGGTTTCCAGCCCGGAGATACCGGCCGACGGCCGCGCCATCCCATCGACCCGCTTGGCGAGAACTCGGACTGCGACGGCGCCGAGGTGTCGCAGCACAGGAGGGCTCCGAACCGCACGGTCGCCAGCCCACGGCTCATGCGACTTCGGGGCGGTCGGGCCGTGTCGTCGACATGCCTCGCCGTTCGAAGCTCGCTGCACGACCACTCAAGGCGGCCGAGTTGCAGCGGTGCGTGCAGGTGTTGCCCACGCAGTGCCCTCCGGAGCAGCTCGCCACGCAGGGCCCACCCACGTCGGGGTGCGCCACCGGCCGGCTGGCGTTGGCCGTCGAGCGGGACGCGCCCTCGCGACCACTCATGCAGACCCGACCACCCTGCAACGTCGACTCGCACACCCCGCGTCAGGGCATCAGCTTCACGGCGTCGCCGTCGTCCGTCACCACCCGCCTCGACCCGTCATCGGGCAGCGGCCCATCGCCCACCGCCACCGTGTGCACCCGCGCGTGCGTCGAGCCATCGAAGGTGCCGCGCACGCTGACCACCAGGTGCCCGCGTGGGGCGGACCTCGTGAAGGCCACTTCGATCGGCCGCACCTCGCCCGCCCTCACCGAGACGCCGCTGAAGGCCTCGACGGGTGAGGTGACGCTCACCCCGCCGACGCCGGAGACCGTCGCCGACACGTTCTCCCCCGCCCCGTCGAAGCGCAGCTGGAGCTTCGCGCTGCGCTCGCCCAGCTCGAACTCGAGCGTGGTGGGTGCTCCCGGCTTGACGGTGGCAACCCCTGGCGCGGGTTGCGGCACCTTCGTCTCCTTCTGCGTGGAGCAGGCGCCGAGAAGAAAGAGCGTCGAGAGGCTGATGAGGAGGTGGTTCATGGGCTCGTGATGGAGAGAGACGCGTTGTAGGTGCCGGCGTTCTGGCTGAAGCCCTGAAGGACGACCACGTAGGTGAGGCCCACCTGGCTGGCGAAGCTGAAGGTCTCCGTGCCGCTCGTGAAGGCGTCTCTCCGCCCAACCAGCACGCCGCGGTGGTACCCGCTGATCCCCACGTCCTCGGTGGAGTTGGCGGTGACCACCACCGTCCGCCCCGTGCCGGTGAACACGAAGTACCGGTTCTGCAGGCGCGCGTTCGAGGGCAACCCGCCCACCAGGCCGATGCTCCCGTTGAAAGGAATTGGCGCCGGCGTGAACATGTTCGCGAGGTTGCTGTCGCCCGCACCGAAGTCGGAGGT
>JALOQF010000451.1 GCA_025459425.1 Myxococcaceae bacterium
CCACCGTCGAGGCCGCGGCGCCGTCGCTCGTCGTTCCCGAGCCCGAGATCCCGAAGTCGGAGCCGCCGGACCTCGCCGCCGAAGACCTGAACCTGGGCTGGGCGCTCGTGCGCACCATCGTGGTGCTGGGCATCGTGGTGGCGCTCGCCTGGCTGACGCTCAACGTGGGGCTGCGAAAGCTGATGGGGCTCGGGCCCGCGGCGGGGCGCCGGGGCCTGGTGACGGTGCTGGAGCGCGTTCCCCTCGACCAGAAGCGTTCGTTGTACGTCATCAAGGCGGGCGACGAGGTGATTCTGCTCGGCTCGAGCGAGCTCAACCTGTCGTTCCTGACGAAGCTGGACCCGAAGGTGTTGGCGGCGCTCGAGCCGGCGGGCGGAGCGCCGCAGATGAGCCCGTTCTTGCAGAAGCTGCTGGGGAGGAAGGATGCTCCCCCTCCGGCGGGTCCCCCGCCTGCCTCCTCGTGAGAGTGCCCGAATGAAGCGACGCCTGTCGTGGTGGATTCTGTACGCCTCGGTGCTGCTGGCGCCGGCGCTCGCGTTCGCTCAGCGGCGAGGGGGCGCTGGGGCCGCGGTCGACCCGATGACGGGCACGGCCTTCAGCACCGAGCAGTCGTTCGCCAACCGGCCGCTCGTGCTGATGATCGCGTTGGGCGCGCTGGGCTTCGCTCCGTTCGTGCTGCTGATGGTGACGAGCTTCGTGAAGATCTCGGTCGTGCTGTCGGTGGTGCGCTCGGCGCTCGGCACCTCGCAGATCCCCCCGACGCAGGTGATCACCGGGCTCGCCATCATCCTCACCGTCTACATCATGGCGCCGGTCGGCCAGGACATGTTCAAGGCGGCCGACAACGGCGAGGTGGCCGAGGGGCGCGGGCTGCTCGACGCGAAGAACGTCGACACGCTGCTCAAGGCGGCCGATCGGAGCAAGGAACCGCTGCGCGCGTTCCTCAAGAAGAAGGTCACCACGAAAGACCGCGCGCTCTTCTACGGGCTGGCGCTCAAGCTGCGCAAACCCGACGATCGCGCCGGCATCACCGAGAACGACTTCCTCATCCTCACGCCGGCCTTCGTGGTGTCGGAGCTCAAGGAGGCCTTCCAGATCGGCTTTCTGCTCTTCGTGCCATTCCTCGTGATCGACATGGTGGTGTCGAACATCTTGCTCGCGCTCGGCATGCAGATGTTGTCACCCACGACGATCTCGATGCCGTTCAAGCTGCTGCTCTTCGTGCTCGTCGACGGCTGGTACCTGATCGCCAAGGGCCTGGTCGTCGGCTACCTCTGAACGCAAAGGAGTCTCTGCGATGCACCAACTCACGTACGTCACCCAGCAGGCGCTGATCCTGGTGCTGGTGGCCTCGGGGCCGCCGATCGTGATGAGCCTGATCGTCGGCTTCATCATCTCGGTCTTCCAGGCGGCGACGCAGATTCAGGAGCAGACGCTCTCGTTCGCGCCGAAGCTCGTCGTGGTGTTCGGGGTGCTCGGCCTCGCCGGCCCGTGGATCGGCTCGCAGCTGTTGCGCTTCACCTTCAACATCTTCGACCGGTTCCCCGCGCTGATTCAGCATTGACGCGATGGAACTCCAGCCGCTCCTCGACGAGCTGCGCACGCAGCTCGGCATCCAGACGGACCTCACGCAGGTCATGCTGGCGTTCGCGCTGCTCATGTCGCGCGTGCTGCCGGTGGTGATCCTCACGCCGTTCCTCGGCGGTGAGAGCGTGCCATCGGAGGTGAAGCTGGGGCTGGGCGTGATGCTGGGCCTGGTGTTGTACCCGCTGCTCATCGCGCAGACGCGCGAGATCCCCGTCGGGCCGCTGGTGTTCATCGCGCTGATGCTGAAAGAGCTCTTCATCGGGCTGTCGCTGGCGATGGTGGTGAACATCATCTTCGACGCGGCGAACGTGGCCGGCGGGTTCATCGACATCTTCTCGGGCACGAACCAGGCGCAGCTCATGGTGCCGCAGATCGGCAGCCAGGTGACGCTCTTCGCGAGCCTGAACCTCCAGCTGACGACGGTGCTCTTCCTCACGCTCGGGGGCCACCACCTCGTCATCGGGGCCTTCGCCGACAGCCTCGAGCTGGTGCGGCTCGATCAGATCCCCCGGTTCGGCCAGGGCTTCTGGCCGTTCTTCGACGCCATCATCCGCACGTCGGCCGACATGCTCCGCATCGCGGTGGCCATCTCGTCGCCGGTGCTGCTGGCGACCTTCTTGACCGATCTCGCGCTCGGCATGATCAACCGCGTCGCGCCGCAGGTGCAGGTCTTCTTCGTGGCGATGCAGATCAAGCCGGCGGTGAGCGTGCTCATCATGCTGACGGCGACGCACCTCATCCTGAACCGCACGGTGGCCGAGTTCGGCGTGATGTTCCGCTGGCTCAAGCAGGTCATCGTGCTGCTGTCCTGACCTTCGGAGCGAGCCCATGTCCGAAGGTGGCGACAAGACCGAAGAACCCACACAGAAGAAGCTCGACGACGCGCGCAAGCAGGGGAGCGTCTGGAAGAGCAAGGACCTGTCGGGCGTCTTCGCCTTCGCGGTGGCGATGGCGGTGGTGAAGGCCACATGGGACGGCGTCGAGACGCGCGTCACCATGCTGTTCCAGTTCGCGATCGATCACATCGCGCACCCCGAGGATCTCTCGTTGGCGACGCTCCAGGTGCTGGTGCTCGCGCTCACCTCGCTCCTGGTGCTGTGCATTCCCGTCGCCTTCGCCGCGGCCATCACCGGGGGGCTCGTCGAGTTCCTCCAGGTGGGCCCGCTGCTCGCGCTCGAAGCGCTGATGCCGAAGCTCGACAAGCTGAACCCCATCGCCGGCATCAAGAACATGTTCGGCAAGAAGCAGATCATCGAGCTGGTGAAGTCGATGGCGAAGCTGGGCGTGACGGCGTGGGTCGTCTACGGGGTGGTGCGTGACGCGATGGGCCTGGTGGTGGCGACCATCGACGGCGACGCGGGCATGACGATGACCGTGCTGGGGGAACTCGTCTCACGCGTGGTGACGAAGGTGACGATGCTCTTCATCGCCTTCGCCATCTTCGACGTCTGGTGGCAGCACAAGTCGTACATGAAGGACCAGATGATGTCGAAGGACGACGTGAAGAAGGAATACAAGGAGAGCGAAGGCGACCCGCACCACAAGGCGCATCGGAAGCAGATGCACCAGGAGATCATGGAGGGCGCCCAGATGGAGGCGGTGCAGGGCGCCGACGTCGTCGTCACCAACCCCGATCACGTCGCCGTCGCGCTCAAGTACGACAAGGAAAAGGACGGCGCGCCCCGCGTCATCGCCAAGGGCATGGATCTGAAGGCCGAGACGCTCAAGGGCATCGCGAAGCAGGCCGACGTGCCGATGCTGCGGAACGTGCCGCTCGCGCACGCGCTGTTGCGGGTCGAGGTGAATCAGGAGATCCCCGAGGAGCTCTACGACGCGGTCGCCGAGGTGATGAACTTCGTCTACCAGCTCCAGCAGCAGGCCTCGAAGCAAGCGCCCGTGCGCGCGACCGGGTGACGACGGCTGGCTGGGTTCTGCTAGCATCGTGCGCATCGTGGCTGAAGATCCCGAGATGGCGATCGCCATCAAGTACGACAAAGAGAAGGACGGAGCGCCGCGCGTCGTCGCGAAGGGCATGCGGCTCAAGGCCGAGAAGATCAAGGAGCTGGCGAAGGCCGCCGGGGTGCCGTTCATGAAGAACACCACCCTGGCCGCGGCGCTCTATCGCGTCGACGTGGGCCAGGAGATCCCCGAAGAGCTCTACGACGCGGTCGCCGAGGTGCTCAACTTCGTCTACGCGTTGCAGCAACAGCAGCAGGGGAAGAAGTAGCGGCCCGCAAACGGGGCCCGAGGTGAGCGATGGCGAAGGTCGGACAACAACAGCGCGCACCGCTGTGGCCGTGGGGTGGCCCGCGGAGCGTTCGCGACAAGCTCGTCGACAAGACGCAGGTCACCAGCAAGGTTCGCAAGAAGGGCGACCCGAAGAACCCGGCGCTCGCGTCGGCCGCCCTGCTCGAGTCGATCTCGCCGGCGCACTCGGCCGAAGAGCTCCGGCTCCCCGCGCCGCCGATGCCGAAGGGCCATGAAGCCGACGTCGAGGGGTTCCTCGATCGCCCCTACGTCTCGACCGTCGCCGAGCGCATGAGCGAGTACCGGCAGGCCGAGCTCGAGCGCGCCATGGGCGCGCTGCGCGCGGCGCCCGAGCGCATGGATCGCCTGCGCTCGTTGCTGCAGCGCGAGGCCCAGATGCTCAACCTCGTCGGGCAGGTGAGCGAGGCCATGGCCGAGGTCGAGCGCCGCCGCCGCGAAGAGACGGCCGAGGAGGCGTACTAACCCCATGGCCGGCACCGAGAGCCAGGCGATGGCGCAGCGCCTCCAGAAGTGGGCCGACGGCAAGGCCACCCTCAAGGACGTGCGCGGGTACTCGGACGAAGAGCTCTACTCGATCGCTCGAATGGGCTACTTCTTCTACTACCAGGGCAAGTTCGAAGAAGCGCGAACCATCTTCCAGGGGTTGTACGCGGTCAATCCCCTCGATCCGTACTTTGCCAAGGCGCTTGGCGTGGTCGAGATGGCGGCGGGAAACGCGGCGGGAGCGCTCGCGGCCTATGACGTGTGTCTCAAGCTTTCTCCTCAGGATTCAGCGGCTTACGTGGGTCGCGCCGAGGTGAAGATCTCGCAGAACCAGCGGTCCGGCGCGGTGGATGATCTCCGGCGGGCGGCGCAGTTCGTGGACGCCGAAGACCCGCTCCGCGAGAAGATCGCGGCCTTGCTGCAACGGCTTTCCAGAAAATGAGAAGAGACCACGCAACTGCGGATTCGTGGTCGCGATAATGTTCACATAGCGCGGGGGAATCGACCCCCGCCCACTGAAGGAGAAAATCACATGCCATTCGGCGCCATCGGTCGTGCAATCTCGAACTTCGTCAAGCCCCTCGCCCAGACGGCCATTCGTGCCGTGGCCCCGCAGGCCGCCGCCGCGCTCAAGGGCATCGTCGGCAACGGCATTCAGGATCTGTTCTCGAAGGGCGCCGGTGCGCTCAAGGGCCTCGTCAGCCGGATTCCGTTCGTTGGTCCGCTCGCGGGCGGCCTCGTCGACAAGTTGGCGCCCAAGCTCTCGGAGCTCGCGCAGCGGCTGGCTGGCACTGGCATCGACCGTCTCCTCCAGATGATCACGGGCTCGAACACGGCCCGTCCGGTTCCGGGTCTGCCCCCGAACTCGCCCCCGGTCACCACCCCGACGATCAACAACCCGGTCCGCACCGAGACGGCGGCGAACAACACCCCGACCTCGTCGACCAACGCCTCGACCGGCGCCGGCGGCACCAACGGCACCTCGGGCTTCGACAACGGCGCGGGCCTCGGCGGCGTGCAGGGC
>JALOQF010000105.1 GCA_025459425.1 Myxococcaceae bacterium
CTTCGCTTCCAGTGTCTCGGCCTCGGGCCGTCTCTTAATCATCCCCCAGAAGTCGCATGCACCGACTGGGCCCTCAACCCCACCCCTGAACGGTTACGTGCTGATGGGCTGGGTGGTGGTGGGGTGCGGGGTGATGAACCCGGAGGGGCCAGACGTTCCAGCCGAGGACGCCGGGCCGAGGGTGGTCGACGCAGGGAGCGGTCTGCCCGACGCGGGCGAGGGCCCCGACGCGGGCACCGACGGTGGTGGCTTGGGCGGCGATGGTGGTTGCGCCCGGCTCCCGGTTCGAGCCGTGCCGTTCACGTCTGGCACGAGCGGGCCGACCACCTGGTTCCTCGCGCGGGCGCAGGCGCCGCGGGGCCTCGTGCTGGCACTCCATGGCACCAACGGGAGCGCCACCTCGGTGGCCCAGAACAAGCTCGAATGGCAGGTCTTCTTCGGCGAGGCGCTCGCGCGCAACTACTCGGTGCTGGTGCCCGAATCGGAGCAACGCACCTCGCCGCGCCGGTGGGACAACTCGCCCCGAGCCAGCAACCCCGACCTCGTGCGCCTCGCCTCGCTGCTCGACGATGCGGTGGCGTCGGGCGCGATGCCGGCCGGGGCCCCGATTCTGGTCATCGGGATGTCGCAGGGCGGTGGCGTCGCGCCACTCTACGGCCAGCTGCTCGCCAGCCGTGGGTACCCGGTTCGCGCCGTGGCGGTGCACTCGGCGGGGCCGACGGCGGTGGTGTCGAACGCGGCCTACACGCTGCCCACCACCTTCATCGCGCTCCAGAACGATGACATCGTGCCGGTGGCCGACACCCTCGCGGCCGCAGATGCCCTCGCGGCGCGCGGCGTGCCGACCGTGCGCTTCGTCAAGCCTGCATCAGCCATCTGCCCCGAGGCCTTCACCCGGATTCCGGGCGTCGACGCCGAGGGCTCCCGCGCCATCTTCACGGGCCTCGTCGATGCGGGCGTGCTGTCGGCCGCTGGCGAGGTGCGCCTGGCCGGGAGCGACCTGGATCAGTCCTCTGCGCTGCCTGGCGTACCGGCTCCCTTCTCGGCCTTCACCCGCGCCATCGACGAGCAGTTGCAGGTGGCCGGGGCGCGCCATGCCTTCTTCGGCGGCCGTGCGGCCGTCACGCTCGACTTCGTCGAGGCTCGCCGCTGAGAGCAGGCTCACCTGGTGAAGAACGCGCGCTCGGCTCCACGCTGAGCTCACCGTCGAAGCGGAACGGGCACTCAGCGGGGAACGCAGGCTGACGACGAACTGACACTCCGAAAGGCAACGCGACCCTCCCAGCAGCGGAGGGAGTCGGACTCGCCACGCGCTGGCGCATCACCTCGGCGCCAGCGCGCTCCTCGAATGACACGGCCGCTGAGCGTCGCTCCCATCACGCGCTCGCGAGCCGCCACCTCGCGTCACTCTCGGCACTGCCCGGCGGCGAACAGGTCCTGGTAGCCGTAGCGGATGCGCAGGCGCACGTCCTCGAGCTTCGTCCAGTCGAGCCGCGCGTTGTCACCCACCGTGGTGTCGATGAGCACCGTGTACTCGGACGCCAGCGGCAGGCCGTCGAGGGTGACGTTGCCGTTGCTCCCGGCGAGGTACGCGTTGATGCCCGCGTTCGGAGACGCCGCCCGGCCCACCGTGTTGAACAGCGTGGTGGCGCCGAACTTCGTCCACTTCGAGCCGCCGATGCTCTGCACGTACGCGTCGATGTCGGGCTGGCACGAGCGCACCTGGCTGGTGCCGTCGTAGAGCAGCGTCACCACCGGCTGGCCCGCGCCCACGTCACCGACGAGCTGCACGTCGAAGCTCACCATCTTCGCGTTGCACGCCAGCGCCAGGTTGCCGAAGCGCGAGAGCGAGACGGGGAACGACGCCGCCAGCACGCCCGAGCCACGCGAGATGAGCCCGCCGATGGTCGAGTCGGTCGAGTAGCGCACGCGGCGGTCGATGGGCACCGAGGCCCGCTGCAGCGCCGCGCGGAACCGCGCCCCCGGAGAGATGACGCTGCCGTCGACGTCGACGATGGCCTGCGTCATGCCGAGCAGGTCGTCACGCACCGACACGTCCAGGGTGGCCTGGCTGGTGTTGCCGCCGCAGGTGTTCTGAATCTGCTCCATCGACAGCGCCACGCGCTCGAGCTGCAGCGGGTTGCGCGCCAGCAGAATGCGGATGCGGTGGTCGACGAAGGGCCGCACCGCGAGGTACTCGAGCGCCGTCAGCCAGTCCATCAGGCGGTCGCGCGCGGTCTGCATCAAGAGGTCGGCGCGGTCGAGCCGGTTCACCCGCGAGAAGACGACGGCGGGGCTGCCCAGCAGCGTGCTGGCGTCGTTGAACTGCGCCTGGAGCAGCGCGCGCCGCGACTCGGCCAGCTGCGCGTCCTGCACCGTGAGCCGGTACTCGAGGATGCGCTGCTGCACCCCGAGCGAGGCCTGCTCCACCTCGAGCTGGAAGCGCGGCAGCTGCTGCACCAGCGCGAAGTGCGCCAGCCGCTTGTCTTCGAAGGCCGCCAGGTCGCGGCCGAAGGCAATCTCGGCGGCGCGCTGCTCCTTGCCCAGCTCGAGCGCCCGGTTGAGCTCGGCCAGCTGGTTCGCCGACACGCCCTGCGCGTTGTCGATGGCCGCCTGCAGCTCGGCCAGGTCGGCGTCGGTCTGCGCGCCCGACAGCGAGGCCAGGTCCATCAGGTTCGACAGCTTCGCGTCGGCGTAGGCCTGCACCCGCTGGGCGGCGAGCTCTTCGCGGGCCGCCAGCGCGCTCAGGGTGATGGAGCCCGCCTTGAGGGCCCCCGACAGCGCACCGCCGATGCCCGCCGCGGCGAACTTGAGGTCGGCCACCAGCGGCACCACGAACTCGGTCACCTCCGCGGCCGCGGCGAGGGCGTCGCTCGCCGTGGTGAAGGCGTTGGCGTTGGCCATGCGCTGAATCGTCGTCTCGACGGTGCCCAGGCGCAGCTGGTTCCACTTCTCGATGTCGTCGGCGTCGCCCGCGATGGCGTCCTGGCGCACCTGCGCGGCCTGCGCGCGCTTCGCGATGACCGCCCGCAGCGCCGTGTCCGAGATGGTGTTCTGCTGCGCGAAGATCATCGCCATCTGCGACAGCGTCTGGCTGCGCTTCTGGTTCCACCCCTGCACGGCGGCGTAGAAGGCGTCGAGGTTCGCCTGCGAGTAGGCGACGGTGTTGAGCTGCGCGTCACGGGCGGCCGCGGCGATGCGCAGCGTGTTGTAGGCCTTCACCACCTCGAGCACCTGGGCGCCGGCGCGCGAGGTGCTCGCCTGCGACTGGAAGTCGATGGCGTTGCCGTCCTGGTCGACCTGGAAGCCGCACTGGCCAGCCGCCACCCGAGGGGTGCAGGCCGGCGTCGTGCCCAGCATGCTGGCGGTGCAGCCCATCGGCAGGCCGCACAGCCGCTGGAGGTCGGCCTGGGCCGCCTGCAGCTCGACCGCCAGCGCGCCGGTGAACTGCAGCTGGTTGAGGCCATCGGCGATGACGCCGTCGACGACCTCGTTCACCTGCAGGCGGGCGCTCTCGAGCGCCGTCAGCGCGGCCATGCGGCGCTGCGCGAGAATGGTGGCGCTCGAGCTCATCGGGTCGAGCGACGTCGACACCACCACCTCGGCGTCGCGGGCGAAGACGAGGTTCTGGAAGGGCAGGCCCAGCTCTTCGATGCCGCGCACGAGGTTGCCGAAGGCGCCGCGGAAGGGCGCGGTGGCGATGGAGCCGCTCGAGCCCGACAGGCCCGTCACCACCGAGGCCGCGAGGTAGAGGTCGCGCGCGCGCCCCCGGGCGTCAGCGGCGGCGGCGGCGCGGGCCGTGTCGTCCTGCTGGAGCACGTTCCACCGGCGCACCATGAAGGTGAGGGCGTCGACGGCGCCGCGCCAGCTCTGCGAGACCTGCGACAGCGCGTTCACCCGCGCCCCGGCCAGCGTGGTGTCTTGCGGGACGCGCGCGAAGACGGCCCGCGCCGAGCCGTCGAGCTGCAGCGCCAGCGTGCCCATGTGCTTGTCGAGCACCGCCATGCGCCAGGCCTGCAGGCGCGCGAGGCTGTCGTTGGTGAGGGCGCTGGCGACGATGCTGGGCGCGCCGTCGACCTGCAGCCACTGGAGCCGCGCCTGGTAGTCGGCCCAGAAGGCCCCCAGCTGCGGCCCGAGCGCTGCCTCGCGCGTGGCGTCGAGGTAGCTGCGCAGCACGACGTTGCCGCGCGTGGCGTCACCGTCGAGGCCCTGGAAGGCGTGCGCGGCCAGCTGCCGGGCGCACAACAGCGAGCGGCTCGTCACGCAGGTGCCGTTGGTGCCCTGGCGGCAGTCCTCGAGGAACATCTGAAAGCTGCCGGCCGTCGGCGCCGTCGCGCTGGTGTACTGCGCCAGCTTCGCGGTGACGGTGTTCGGCGAGGCGAGCAGCGCCGCCACGGCGTCGTTCGCGCAGGTCGCCCGCGTCGCCGCCGGCGCCATCACGAAGCGCATCACGTCGTCGGTGCCCGGGTCGGCGTCGTGGCACGTCGGCGCCAGCATGTTGAGGATGGCCGAGTTGCACGCGTCGAGGGGCGCCGAGCCCTGCGCCACGGGGACGGCGGGGTTCGGGCCAGCCGGCAGGCCCATCACCTCGGCGGGCGTCACCGCGTCTCCGGTGCGGCGCACCTCGAGGGTGCCGATGGCGTAGGTGGTTGCGGGCTCCGGCGTGCCGGAAAGACCCTGCAGCTCGAAGAGGCCCGACCAGACGTCGACGACGTTGCCCTGCACCGCGCCGTTGGGCGCCTGCGTCAGCTCGAAGCGCAGCCCGCGGCCCGCGGTGCCCGCCGCCGGCTGGAAGACCTGGCTGTCCATCGGCCCGAAGCCAAAGGCATGGTTGAAGCGCGCGACGTACTTGTTGGTGAGGGTGTCGAGGGTGAGCGGCGCGGCGAGGCGCACGGCGCCCGACGCGCTGGCTGGCAGCTCACGCGGCGAGAGGAAGCCCGACTTCGTCACCTCGAGCACCACGAAGCGCTGCGTCGCGGTGGCGAGCGTCGCCTCGGTGGGCACGGTGACGAGCTGGAACTCCACCGGCACGGTGCCCAGGTTGGTGATGGCGAGCGAGCCGGCATACGTGCCGCTCACCGGCACCGCAGGCTCGATGCGCAGCGTGAAGCGGCCGACCGAGGTGTACAGCGTGACGTCGACGAGCCGGGCCATCGCGCCGCGGGCCGGGTCGGCCGCTCCGACGGCGAGGTCGAGGTCGACGAAGCGGGTGCCCTTCGCGCGCAGCAGCGTCGCGCCGGCCATCGGGTCGTCGGAGCGCTCGACGCGGTACACGAGGCCGCCGGCCGGCAGGTCCTGGTTCAGCTCGAGGCGGTAGCGCACCGAGGCCTGGCCACGGGTGGCCGACAGGCGCTCCGGCGGGTTGTTGGTGACGCGCAGCTGCGGGGCGGCCTCGGGCGCCGCTGGTGCACCCGCGGCCGTGATGCAGCGGCCACGCGACGAGCAGCTCTCGCCGGTGCCACAGCCGGTGCTGCCGGCGCACTCCTTCGTACACACGCCCTGGAAGCAGCCGGTGCCCTCGGCGCAGTCAGCGTCTTGCCGGCAGGCGTCGGTCGACTGGAGCGCCAGCGCCTGCGCCGCGGGCGCTTCGACGGGAGGCGGCGCAGGGCGGGGTTCCGGCCTGCACGCGGCGAGGCCGGCGAGGAGTACGAGGGAGAGTGGTCGGGTCGTCATGGAGGTCGATGTCTGCCGGTGAAGGTGAATGGGTGTGTTCAGTCGGACTGGAGTCTGGAGCACGGCCGTCTCACGCCGCAGTGCCGACTGCGGCGCATCTGTTTCAGACGCACTCACTGGCAGGTGCGGGACTCGACCGTGATGCCGTCGGACTGCACGACGACATAGAAGCCGCCGTCGGTCCGGTCCGAGTCGCTGTTGAGCGCGTCCATGCACGAGCGCAGCGACAGCAGGGCGGACGGCAGGGCGACGCCTTCGAAGCCCTGCGCGCCGAGCCCTCCGTCGGTGGCGCACGGGTTGGCGCCGTAGCCGGTGCCTTCGTTGCCCGAGAGCGCCCCCAGGCCGCCGGGGCCAGGCGAGCCGCTCGACTGGATCGTGAGCCACGCGGGGAGCACGCCCGTGGGCGCGCTGGCGATGTCATAGGCGAGCCCGATGGAGGCACCGCCGCGGCCACCTGCGCCGCCGCCACCGCCACAGCCCCGGCCTCCATTGCCACCCAGCGTCGGGCCACCAGCCGAGGTGCCGAGGCCGCCGACACCGCCGTTGCCTCCGACGCCGCCCTGGCCGCCCGCGCCACCGGCACCCTGGCTGACGCGCACGTTCGCTGCGCACGGCGCGAAGGACGGGCGCTGGCCGAAGACGGGCTGCGGGCAGAGGTTCGTCAGCTGGGTGCCCATCAGCACCAGGCCAACGTTGTCGCCACCAGCGAGGCCGCCCTGGCCGCCGAGTCCACCACCACCGCCCTGGCCGCCATTGCCGCCCTGCGCGATCAGGGTGAACGTGAAGTAGGCGCCGCCACCGCCGCCGCCCGGGCCCCAGGCGCCTTCACCACCCGCCCCGCCCACGAGCCACACCGGGCGCCCCGTGTCGAGGTAGCCGCTCCGGTCGAGGTACATCGAGGTGGACAACGGCATCGGCTGAGCGCCGATGAGGGTCGGCGGGCCAGACAGCACGCCGCTCACGCCCCGTGCCGCGGAACCGGCGGTGCGCGACGAGTTCGGTGAAAAGCCGTTGCCGTTGACGGTGCCTCCGATGCCACCCTCGGTGTTGCGGTTCGGCGGGCGCAGCGACGAACCATTCTCGCCGGGCAACGCGATGCTCGCCGAACCCCGACCGCCGAAACCGCCAGCGCTGCCGTTGGCCGTCGAGCCTCCGTTCGCCCCGTTCGCCCCGTTCTGCCCGGCTGGCGCAGCGCTCGCGGCGCCAGCAGCACCGGTTTGAATGACGACGTTGTTCAAGATGACGTCGTCGCAGTCGCGCAGGAACGCCCCGTAGATGCTGCGGCCGAAGGTGTCGCTCGCCGTCGCGCCGGGTTGGTTGTCGCACGTCGTGCCCACCTCGAGCAGCACGTTGCGCAAGACGGGGGGCGACGCAGGGGAAGGCGCCTCGCAGCGCAGGCCGACCCAGGCCGAACGCAGCCCAAGGCTGCCCGCAAGCGACCAGGTCCGCGAGGCGGGGGCGCTCCGGGGCATGCACACCTTGGTGACCGCGGTGCTGGTGGGAGGCGGCGGGACCCAGCTCGTTCCCCCGGTGAAGCCGCCGTAGAAGTGCACGCCGCTCGCCAGCACGATGGGCTGGCGCGTGAGAATGGGCCCCGTGCTCTCCTGGAGGTGCACGATGGCCGGTCGGCCCGCGGCGCGAGCGGCGGCGATGCCCGCGCTGGCCAGGTCGAGGTTCGGCAGGGGGCGGGTGATGCCGCCGTCGGGGAACGGCACCAGCGAGCCCGCCAGGACGTAGATGGCGTGCCGGCTCGAGTCGGTGCCGTCGCAGTCCGAGTCGTAGCCGTCACCGGGCACGTCGAACGCGTTGAGGAAGGGCGTGGCCGAGGCCTGCTGGCAGATGGGCATGCCGCCGTCGAGCCCGGCGCAGGTGGTGCGCGCGGCTTCCCAGCAGGGTGACGGCAGCACGTTCGAGGGCCGCGTGCAGGCGTCTCCAGCGGGCTCGTCGATGCGGCCGTTGCAGTTGTCGTCGACGCCGTTGCAGGCGAGCTCGGGGTTCGCGGTGTTGGGCTGGCAGATGACGCCGCCGGTGCCGCTGCACCGCCAGGTGCCCGGGCCGGTCAAGGTGCCGCAGGTGGTGCTGCACGCGCTGCCGATGGCCACCCGCATGCCGCTCGCGCAGGTCGTCCCGTTCGGGAGCGCGCCGCTCGTGCACACCTGGTCGCCCGTCGTCGTGAAGCCGTCGTCGACGAGGCCGTCCTGGTCGTTGTCGAGGCCGTCGCAGCGCTCCGCCGCGCCGGGGAAGATGGTGTTTCGGGTGTCATCGGCGTCGGGGCACACAGCCGGGCTCGAGCAGGTGGCCGGGCTGCCGCCGTCGAGCAGCGCGCGCGCGGCCGAGAAGGTGACGCCCGCGTCGGTGACGGGCGCGACGCAGGCGGTGACCGAGACGCAGGCCGCGTTGCCGGGCACCGCGTTGCAGCTGAAGCCGTCGTTGTCGACGTCGGGCGCCCACTGGCGGCCCGGGGTGGTGGGGCCGACCTCGCAGTCGGGGTTCGCGTCGCAGTCGAGCAGGCCCGGGTTGCAGGCGGGCACGCAGCTGCGGTTTCCCACCGGGCCGATGCACGCGAAGGAAAGGCCGGCGATGGTGGCGTTCGCCGAGGTGGGGCAGGCGTCGTTGCACGAGGCGCAGTGCTGGGCGCCAAAGGCGTCGGTGCCCACCATGTCGATGGCGTCGGTGAAGCCGTTGCAGTCGCGGTCGACGGGCCCGCACTGCAGGGTGGCCTGCCAGTAGGCCTGCGGGTTGCCGTCGTCGCAGTCGACGGACGACACGGTGGGGTTGCCCATCGAGTCGGGCGCGCCGCAGAAGCCGAGGCCGAAGCCGTCTTTGTCGAGGTCGCGGCAGGTGCCACAGGTGGCCTGGAGCGGGAAGCAGGCGCGGGTGGTGCCACGTGTGGCGCAGGTGAAGCCGCCCGGGCAGCTGTCAGACGGCCCACAGGGCAGCACGCAGGTGCCGAAGGGCCCCGTGCCCGTGAAGCCCGCGTCGGCCGAGAAGTCCCAGCACGAGCCGCCACCACAGTCGGGGTCGGTGGTGCAGGCCGCGCAGAGCGCGGTGGTGCGCAGGGGAGGCCGGCAGATGGCCGCGAAGGTGACGCCCTGCCGCATGGCGCCGGCGTCGACGGCGGTGCCGGCCTGGTACGGCGAGGTGCCCGAGTGCACCACCTGACACGAGAAGGGAATGGTGCGCGTCAGGTTGGGCGAGCTGTTGCAGATGGAGGGGTTCTGCTCGCACGACTCGGCGCACACGCCCTGGTTCGGCGAAAGGCCGGTGAAGACCGACGACGTCGCGACCGACGCCGCGCCCGTCACGTCGGGGAAGCGCAGGGGCAGGGTGCGAAGGCAGCGGCCGAAGCCCGAGGGGCAGTCGATGTCGAGCGTGCACGGCACGTAGTCCATCAGCGCCACCGGCGCGCCCGCGTCGGGGCCTGCGTCGGGCGCACCCGCGTCGGGGCCCGCGTCGAGGGGAACGCCCGCGTCGGGCTCACCCGCGTCGGGCACCGAGGCGTCGACGACGGACGCGTCGGGCACTGGCTGGCTTGCGTCCATCGAGACGCTGGCGTCCATGCCAGTGGGCGGCGGGTCGCAGTTGCAACCCGAGACGGACGAGATGAGCGCGGCGAGGCACGCCGCGAGACGAAGAGGCTTCAGCATGGTCGTTGGCTCCCGGGGACCGCCCCCGCGCGACGCCATAGCGGCACCCGGCGCAGCACGCGAGGGCTACGAGGCGCTTCACTCCCATGAAAACGCTGCGGCGAGCCGCCCGGCATGCCCGTCGTGCGTCGGCACCGCCAAAACGTTTCTCGTCCCGCTCCCCGGCGCCCTCGGGTAGAGGCCTGCGGCGTCTCTCGCACCTGGAGCCCCATGCGCCACCTGACCCTCGGCCTCGCGGCCACTGCCTTGTCCTTCGGCTGTGCGGCGAAGCCCACGAAGGAAGACCCGAAGCCAGCCGGCGCGCCCGCCCCCGTGGCGTCGAAGCCCGCGCCCCCGCCGGCGCCCACGCTGAACCGCCTCTCGCGGCTCGACTTCAACCTCAAGGCCCAGGAGCGCTTCCTCCCCTTCTTCTGGCGCGACGACGCCAACGGCAACGGCACGCTCGAGCCCTCCGAGCTGGCGCTGCTGTGGGGGCCGCACGAGACGCCGCGCACGGCGCTGCTCGACGGCAAGGGCCAGTTCACCCAGGCCTTCCTCGACGCGTACGAGACGATGGTGAAGGCGCCCGACGAGGCGTCGTTGCCCGAGGCCGAGCGCGCGCGCCGTGAGGTGCTGCGCCTCGAGCTGTCGCAGGGCCGCCCGACGCTGGTCGAGACGAACCTCGCGAAGGGCTCCGACGAAGACCGCGCCATCGTGCGGCACGTCGCCGAGGCCGCGCGCGTGCTCGAGGTGATTCACGGCAAGCAGCTGGGCACCCACGCGCTGTGGGAGCAGGTGCCGGTGACGGACAAGCTGTCGCGCTCGCTCTTCCACCGCAACCAGGGGCCGTTCTGCGTGGCGCCGAAGACCGAGAACGACGAGGCCTGCACCGCGCTGGTGCCGAAGCCGAAGCGCCTGTCGGGCCTCTACCCGGCCGAGCTGCAGAGCGACCCGAAGTTCTGCGACCGGCTGGCGAAGGAGAAGAACGCGAAGGACCTGATGGGCCACTTCAGCGTCGTGGTGGCCGACGGCAAGGGCTTCAAGGCGGTGCCCTATTCCGAGTTCTACAGGCCCGAGATGGAGCAGGTGGCCACCTCGCTCGAGGCCGCGGCCTCGGCCATCACGTCCGACGGCGAGAAGGCCTTCCAGTCGTACCTGCGCGCGGCGGCGAAGGCGTTTCGCACCAACGACTGGGAGCCCGCCAACGAGGCCTGGGTGGCGATGGGCCCCACCAACTCGAAGTGGTACCTGCGCATCGCGCCCGACGAGGTGTACTACGAGCCCTGCGCGTGGAAGGCCGGCTTCGCGGTCAGCTTCGCGCGCATCAACCTCGACTCGCTCGCCTGGCAGCAGAAGCTCGAGCCGGTGAAGGTCGACATGGAGAAGGCGCTCGCGGCGCTGGCGGGGCCTCCGTACCGGGCGCGCGACGTGAAGTTCAAGCTGCCCGACTTCATCGACATCGTGCTCAACGCCGGTGACGCGCGGAACCCGCACGGCGCCACCATCGGCCAGTCGCTGCCCAACTGGGGCAAGGTGGCCGAGAAGGGCGGCCGCACGGTGGCGATGACGAACCTCTACACCGACGTCGACAGCCAGAAGACGCTCGAGGCGCAGATGGCGTCGCTCTTCTGCCCGTCGGTGATGGCGAAGGCCACCACGTCGCCGGGGCCCGCCGTGATGAGCGTGGTGCTGCACGAGGCGGCGCACAACCTGGGCCCCAGCCACGAGTACAAGGTCAAGGGCAAGGAAGACGACGAGGTCTTCGGCGGCCCGCTCGCCTCGACGATGGAGGAGCTCAAGGCCCAGACCGCCGCGCTCTACTTCTCCGAGTGGCTGGTGGAGAAGAAGGTCATCACCGCCGACGAGGCGCAGGCCGCGCACGTGCGCGACGTCGCCTGGGCCTTCGGCCACATCAGCCGCGGCATGTACACGGCAGACGGCAAGCCGCGGAACTACAGCCAGCTCGCCTCGATTCAGCTCGGCACCCTGTCGAAGGCCGGCGTGCTCACCTGGAAGGCCGACCTCAAGGCCGCCAACGGGCAGGACACCGGCTGCTTCGAGCTCGACCTCGCCGCGTGGAAGGGCGCCGTCGACGTGCTCGCGAAGCGGGTGCTCATGGCCAAGGGCAGGGGCGACAAGAAGGACGCCGAGGCCATGGTGGCCGCCTTCGTCGACGCGAAGGACGACTGGGCGAAGCGGCGCGACGTCATCACCGAGCGGTGGCTCCGCGCGCCGAAGGCGACGTTCGTGTACGCGCTCACGCCCTGAGAGCGCTCTTCTGGAAAATCGAACGCTGCTCACCGTCCCCTCGGTTGCGCAGCGGTTGCGGGTGCGGCCGCGGAATCAGCACCCTGGACCGGCTCCCCGGCTGACGACGCGCAAGGTTTGCGCCTCCTGGCCCGGGGGACCCGCGAGGCTTGCGCGTCGTCAAGGCGAAGGGCGCGCCGTTCTTTCGTGGCACAGGCGGTGCTGAACGGCGTGAGATGATCGACGAACCCGTCGCGCGGTGCAGCGAGTGTGTGGTGCAGGGGGCTGGGCGGTGTCCCTTCACGACGCGCACGGTGCAGGCGGGCGAGCGGTTGTGGATGCAGGGCGACGTGCCGCGCGAGGTGCTCTTCGTGAAGGACGGGCTGGTCAGCCTGTCGACGACCGAGCCCACCGGTGAAGAGTCGTTGTCGGCGGTGCGGGGCCCGCGTTCGTTGCTGGGCACCGAGGCGCTGTCGAGCCGGCCGGCCAACGCGTCGGCCGAAGCCCTGACGGACGTGACGGTGTGCGCGTCGGCGCCCACCTCGATTCAGCAGTGGGTGGGGCCCGCGACGCCGGCGTCGGCCCTGGTGGGGCTCCTGGTCGACGAGCACGCGCGCCACACCCGGGACGCCAACCTGCGCACGGGCCCGTCGCTGTCGCGGCTGGCGCGCTTCCTCGTCGAGTTCTCGAAGCTGGTCGAGGGAGGCCGCAAGGCGCCGTTCTCGAAGCAGCACGTCGCGCGGATTCTGGGCATGCGCGCCGAGACGTTGTCGCGCTCGCTCCGGCAGTTGGTCGACGCGGGCATCATCGAGTCGGGCCGACAGGTGCGGGTGCGCGACCCGGCCCGGCTCGCCGCCATCGCCCGCGGCAGCGCCTGAAAGCGGCTCCCGAGCGCGGCCGCGCTGCTCCTGAACGGGCTCCTGCGGGCCTTGAGTTTGGCGCCGATTGTGAACATGACCTGACCCGTCGCGTCGAAGGCTCGTGCCGAGCCACACGTTCCGAAGGGTTGCGTTCATGCGTCCGTCGCTTCGCTCTGCCATCGCTGTCGCGGTGCTCACGCTGTCGAGCTGCTTCCTCGTCGACGGCGGCGGTGGCGGAGGGGGTGGTGGCGGCGGAACGGGCGGCGGCGCGGCGGGCTTCTCGAGCGGCTTCGCCACCGTGCGAAAGGACGACCGAAACCTCTTCCTCACCGACGAGCGTGACGTGAACGAGCGCGTGCAGCTCACGCAGTCGGGCGGCGTGTCGATGCCCTCGTTCTCGCGCGATGGCCGGCAGGTCGTCTTCGCGCGACGCGTGGGCTCCGAGAGCGAGCTCTCGGTGGTGTCGACGTCGGGCGGTACGCCCACCACCGTGCTGCGCTCGACGGCGACGCAGACGAACCTGCGCACGCCCGTCTTCTCGCCCGACGGCCGCCGCATCGCCTTCGCGTACGACGAGAACGCGGTCAGCTCGAGCGTGGGCGTGGTGAACGTCGACGGCTCCGACTTCCGCAAGGTCATCGGCGGCCAGGCGCTCGCCTACGCGTCGCCCTCGTGGTTCCCCGACGGAGAGCACCTGCTCGTCTCGGCTGGCAACGCGGGCCTCATGCAGACGCAGGTGGAGCGGGTGAACGTCACCACCGGCACCCCCACGCCCGTCACCAACACGCTCGGGAACGAGGTGCTGGGCATCGCCAGCCGCATCGTCATCTCGCCCGACGGCACGCGGGCGGTGCTCGATGGCCGGGTGTCGAGCGGCGTCACGCGCATCTTCGTGCTCGACCTCGCCACGCGGGCGGTGACGCGCCAGCGCAGCCCGGCCATCACCGTCAACGACACGTCGCCGGCGTGGGTCGACGCCACCACGTTCCTCTTCTCGTCGGACGAGGGCGGCAACGACCAGGTGTACCGGCAGGCGGTGGGCTCGGCGGCCATCACGCTCGCGGTGCCGCTCGCCATCGAGCCGGCCTACGCAGCGCGCGCGCCCATGGTGGCCGACGGTGGCGTCGACGGTGGCTCGCCCGATGGAGGGCCCTGAGGTGATGACGCCCGAAGCCCTCGGCCACGCCTGGCTCGACGCCTTCAACGCCCACGACGTCGAGCGCCTGGTGTCGCTCTACGCCGACGACTGCACGCACACGTCTCCGAAGATTCGCGCGCTGCACCCCGAGACCGGCGGGCAGCTCGTCGGCAAGGCGGCCCTGCGCGCGTGGTGGAGCGACGCGATTCGACGCCTGCCCGGGTTGCGATACGAGCTGGTGCGGCTGACGGCGAACCAGGAGCGCGTGGTGCTCGAGTACCTGCGGCACGCGCCCAACGAAGCACCCATGCCCGTCGCCGAGGCCTTCGACGTGAACGAAGGCCGCATCGTCGCGAGCCGGGTGTTCCACGGATGAGGCGCGGGCGAACCGGACCGACGAGCGCGGCCCCATGAAGCGGCGCACGGGCGATGCGAGGTTCGTCGGTGCGTCGCCGGGCCCGCGCGGAAAGAAGCGTGCGCGAGCCGTGACGGAAGCCGAGCTCCCCGACGTGCGCGACGGCTTGACGAGCCTCGAGCGCGCGGTGCTGGTGACGCTCGCCGAGTGTCAGCGCGAGCACCCCGGCCGCCCGGTGCCCACGGCGCTGCTGTACGGGCGGCTGAGCGAGCGTGTCGACCTGCGGCCCGACGAGCTCATGGCCCTGCTCGCGCGCCTTGCGCGACGGTGACGGCCGACCTTCGGGCGCCGTGCCGGCCTGGAACGACTGGTCCGACACGCCGTTGGCACTCCGTCTTCGCGTTCGCCGCGTGCACCAGTCGCACCAACCTGTGGGCTGGCGCGCGGGCCCGAAGGGTGACGGCCACAGGGCGGCCCGTTCCCAGCATTCCGGGTCCGGCTGGACCCGCCCGCAGCGGGTCAGCGAGAGCACCCGGGTCAGCCGGCGCCCCGGCCTGAGCGCCTCGACCTGCAGGCCGAAGCGCAGAAGAACGGTGACGAACGGCGCGCTTTGAGCCCGGCAGGCCTCCGCGAGGCTTCCGCTCGTGGCTCTCGGCCGTGGCGCGCCCGGCTTCGCGTCAGGGGCGTGACGGCTGATCCACTGGCACTCCGCATGAAACGACGGGTCCACGCCCGAGGGGTCCACGTGATGAAAACCGCGGAAACGCTGTCAGCCTTGGTGGGTCAGACACTCG
Organism: Myxococcaceae bacterium; assembly: GCA_025459425.1. Classification (GTDB taxonomy): domain Bacteria; phylum Myxococcota; class Myxococcia; order Myxococcales; family Myxococcaceae; genus Xiheimicrobium. The sequence goes on from JALOQF010000105.1 coordinate 14,694, forward strand.
GTGGGGTCATCGACGACCTCTCTCGCGCGCAGCACCTCGTGCGCGAAGGGGTGCAGGGGCTCACCACGAGCTTCCACGTGTTCCGCCACCAGCTCCAGGCGCAGAACGACGAGCTGGGGCAGGTCTCGAAGGTGCTCCAGGGCCAGGAGAGCGGCCAGGGCTTCATCTCGCACATGAACGCCATCGTGGGGCGCTTCGTGGAAGACCTGGTGCACGTCAGCGCGTCGAGCGTGAAGCTCGTGCAGCAGGTCGAGCGCATGGGCACCGACATCGAGCAGGTCGTCCACAACGTCGACCGCATCGAGTCCCTCGCGAACGAGACGCGCTTCATCGCCCTCAACGCCCGCATCGAGGCGCACCGGGCCGGAGACTCGGGCCGCACCTTCCGCGTCGTCGCCGACGAGGTGAAGGCGCTCGCCGACGACGCCACCGGCTTCTCGGCCCACATCCGGGAGCTCGTCACGCGCACCCACGCGCGGCTCGACGAAGCCCGCGCCGCCGTCAGCGCGCTCGCCTCGCACGACATGAACGGCGCCCTCGACGCGCAGCGGCAGGTGCTCTCGGCGCTCGAGGCGCTCTCGGCCACCAACAGCCGGGTGTCGGCCTCGCTCTCGCAGGTCGACCACCACATCGCGCAGACGGTGCGGGCGCTCCAGTTCGAGGACATGGTGTCGCAGATCCTCGACAGCACGAAGCGGCGGCTCGAGGCGGTGCGCACCCTGTGGCTCGAGTGGGCGGCGCGCTCCCAGGGCCAGCTCCCGGCGGGGCTCGACGAAGTGACGAACGCGCTCGAAGCGGCCCTCACCACGACGACCGTCGTGAAGCAGACCTCGATGAACGCGGGCTCGGTGGAACTCTTCTGAAGGGAGCAGGAACGACATGATCGACGTACAGCGTGAAGTCGAAGGCGTGATGACCCTGCGCATCAGCGGGAAGTTCAACTTCTCCTGCTACAAGGAGTTCCAGGACGCGGTGTCGGGGCCAGTGCCCACGCGCTACGTCATCGACCTCTCGCGCGCCGACTACATCGACAGCTCGGCGCTGGGCATGCTCCTGCTGCTCCGCGAGAAGGTGGGCGAAGACGCCGCGCGCGTCGTCATCAAGAGCGGCTCCGGTCAGCCCAGCGAGGTGCTGCGCCTGGCGAACTTCCAGCGGCTGTTCACCGTCAACTGACGGAGGCGCCATGTCAGCGCCCCTGCCAGTGCGGCGCGACGAGCCGCTCGTCGCGTGGTTGGGCCCCGGGCGGCCCGAGCGTCTGCCCGGTGTTCGGCTGGTGGCGCCAGCCTCGCTCGAGGAGCTGGCCGGCCTCGCGCAGCTGCCCTCGGTGGTGGTGCTGCGCGAAGGCGCCTGTGGCTGGTCGCTCGACGACTGCCTGATGCAGGCGGCGTTGCCCGCCCTCGTGTCGCTCTCGGTGGTGGTGGTGGCCGAGGCGTGGTCGAGCCGTCTCACGTGGTGTGGCGCCCAGGCCGGCGCCTTCTGTTGCCTCGCCAGTGACGCGGCTCCCGAGGAGCTGGCGGCGGCGGTGCGGGCCGCTGCCGAAGACGCGAACGGCCGCCGCCACCGGCTCAGGCCCCCGCACGACCTCCGCGCCGCGGGGAGCTGCCTCTCGTCGGCCCGGTTCCAGTTCCGCACCCTCGAAGAGGCCGAGACCCTGTCGGTGCTGCTGTCGGCGGCGATGCCTTCGCCCGAGCGCCGCATGGGCGGGGTGCTCGAGCTGCTCATCAACGCCGTGGAGCACGGGAACCTCGGCGTCGACGGCCGGGAGAAGCGCGAGCTCCTGCTGTCAGGCAGGCTCCACGGGGAGCTCGAGCGGCGCCTCACGCAGGTCCCCTGGGCGCGGCGCCAGGCGACGGTGACGCTCGGGGTCGAGTGCGGCGCGGTGCACCTCGTGGTCGAGGACGAGGGCGAGGGCTTCGACTTCAAGACCGTGCTCGCGTCGACGCCCGACCTCACCGCGCCGCACGGCCGCGGCATCTTCCTCGCGCGCGCCATGAGCTTCGACCGGCTCCGCTACGAGGGTCGCGGCAACCGCGTCGTCGCCGAGGTGGACCTGCCATGACGGCGCTGCCGACGAGAGGCCGGCTCACGGTGCTGGTGGTCGACGACGACGCCATCGCGCGGCGGCTCGTGGTGGCGACGCTGCGCAGCCGCTACGACATTCTCGAGGCCAGCGACGGGCTCGAGGCCGTCGAGGTGTTCAAGGCGCGCTCGCCCGACGTGGTGGTGATGGACGTCGAGATGCCCAAGGCGACCGGCTCCGAGGCCGCGGCGGCCATGCGCCTGCTCTCGGGCGCGCGCTACGTGCCGATTCTGCTGGTGAGCAGCCTCGACGAGCTGAGCGTCGTCGTCTCGGCGCTCTCGAACGGGGCCGACGACTTCCTCCCCAAGCCGTTCAACCCGCGGCTGTTCGAGTCGAAGCTGCAGGTGTTCCTGCGGCTGCGGGACATGCAGCAGGCGCTGATGGAGAAGAACCGCGAGCTGTCGCGCTTTCGCGAAGAGACCGAGGCCGAGCAACGGCTGGCGTACGAGGTGTTCGACCGGCTGCTGCGTCGGGGTGGGCTGCGTGATGGCCGCGTCGCGGTGAAGGCATCGCCGCTCGGCGTGTTGAGCGGCGACCTCGTGGCGGCCGCCGAGCTGCCGGGCGGTGGCTTCCGGTGGATGTTGTGCGACGTCGCGGGGCACGGGCTGTCGGGGGCCCTGGGGACGCTCCCCGTCTCGACGCTCTTCAGCGAGGGCAGCGAACGCGGGCTGGGCCTCGAGGAGCTCACCGCCCGGATGAACGCCGAGCTCAAGGCGATGCTGCCGGCCTCGCTCTTCTGCGCGGCCGCCGTGCTCGAGCTCGACGCGCGCCGCCGGCAGCTCTCGGTCATCAACGCCGGGCTGCCAGACGTGCTCGTCATCTGCGAGCACCGGGTTCGTTGCGTGGGCTCCGGGTGCCTGCCGCTCGGCATCACCTCGGGCGCCGCCTTCGTGCCCTCGCGCGTGGAGCTGCCGGTGGGAAGAGGCGCGGTGGTGTGGGTGATGTCGGACGGCATCGTCGAAGCCACGTCGACGGCGGGCGAGGCCTTCGGCCTGCCGCGGGCGACCGAGGCGCTGACGCGGCTGCGGCCGGTGCGCGAGGCGCTCGGCCACCTCGAGTCGACGCTCCGGGCCTTCACTGGTGGCCCCCAGGGTGACGACGAGGCCGCCATCGGCGTCGAGGTGTGAAGCGACGGCCGAGGGTGCACGCTGCCCATCGGTCCCCCGTCAGTCGTGCGGTGACCACCTGACCGTGCGAGCCGGCCGCCCTCGGGCCAACCGAAGCCCACGGAGCACCGTGTCTTCCGAGCGCCGGAACGTCGCGCGGCGGGAACCGTTCGAAGCGCCGAATCCCGCGATGACGGAAGGTCGGGTCGCGCTCGCGCCCATGTGACGACGGTGTGGGCCCACCTGCTCGAGCCTCGTGGGAACGAACGGCCCCTTCCTCGGCTCCGGGTTTCCCTGAGGCCCCGCGCCCGACGCCAGCCGCGTGACAGTCACGCGTGACCCCCGGGGCTGGCGTCACCCCCGGCGCGACCGCCGCCTCCAGAGGCAAGCGGCTGATCCATCGGTGGGCACCCTTCCTGCACACCCTGAGGCGCTCTATGGAATCGCTTCAAACGACCATCACGCTCGCTGAACGTCTCGAGATGAGCGCCGTCACGGCGCTGCACCAACGGCTCGTCGAGGCGCTGCGGGCGCGCGCTCCGGTGGCCATCGACGGCAGCCAGGTCACGGCCATCGACTCGGCGTCGGCGCAGGTGCTGCTGGCCTTCGCCCTGTCGGCCCGCGAAGCGCGTGTCGATGTCTCGTGGACGCGCAGCGACGCGCTCGACGCCTTCTTCAACCGCACGGCGCTCGCCGCTGCCTTCACCGCCTGAGGAGCCGAACCACCA
>JALOQF010000452.1 GCA_025459425.1 Myxococcaceae bacterium
CAGGCCGCGCGCAGTGCGACTGGAACGAGGCGCTCGGCGATGTGGTGGACGAGGCCGACGAGCTGGGCGCGGCCCGGGCAGACGGGAATCGAGTCGACGGCCTCTTCGACGAGTCGCTCGAGGCGATCGATCGCGCCCTGCACGCCGAGGCGGGCGACCGCGTTGGGGCGATCGAGGGTCTGGTCGCGGCCTGTCGGCTTGCCAGGCGCGATGGCAGAGCCCACCGCGTCGAGCAGATCGTCGGCCACCTGATAGGCCGCGCCGAGCCGCGCGCCCATCGTCGCCCAGCGCACGCCGTCCTCTTCCGAGGCGAGCGCGCCGAGCGTGGTGGCCGCGGTGAACAACGAGCCGGTCTTCGCGGCGTGGTACCGCTCGAGCGGCGCGGCGGGCTCACTTTCCCAGGCCTGGCCCGCGACGATCCCGTGGGGCGCTCCGACGGCCTTCGCGAGCGTCACCACCATGGGCGCGAGCAGCGCGGGCTTGACCGCGCCCGCGACGCCGAGCGCCTCGAAGGCCGCGACGATGAGCGCGTCACCGGTGAGCACGGCGAGGGGCTCTCCGAAGGCGCGATGCACCGAGGGCTTCCCGCGCCGCGTGGGTGCGTCGTCGAAGCAGGGCAGATCGTCGTGCACCAACGACGCGCAGTGCATCAGCTCCAGGGCCACGCCGGCGGCGTCGGCGAGCGCGGGGTGCCGGTCGCCGCAGGCCTGCGCGACCGCCAGGCAGAGGCGGGGCCGAACGCGCGCGCCCCCTGGAAACACCGCGTAGCGCAGCGCGCTCGACAGCTTCGGCGGTGCTTCCGCCTCGGCGCGGGCCACGGCGGCATTGAGGGCGTCTTCGAGGCGGGTGCTCATGAGGTGACTCTCCAGAGTGTCAGGCGACGGCGACGGTTCGGCCGGCCGCGAGCAGCGCGGGGGCCATGGCGTTGAAGACGGCGGCGGGGCGTTCTTCGTGGAGCAGGTGGCCGACCTCGTCGAGGCACATGAACGAGGCGTTCGGGAGCCGGGTCGCCATGGCGCGCTGCTGCGCTGGTGCGATCGCCGCGTCATCGGCGCCAGCGAGGAGCAGCGCCGGGGTCGTCAGGCGGGGCAGGTCGGCGTCGAGCTGCGAGAGCTCCCAGGCCGAGAGCATCGCGAGCACGCCAGCGACGTGGGTCGGCTGCCGTGACAGGCGCTGGTACCGCGCCAGCGCCGGGGCCGGCAGCCGCGAGCCGGTCTGATCGATCATGCGCTCGACGCTCTCGTCGGTGGCCGACGCGGCGATCACCCGGGCCGCCAGCGGCGTCGAGGCGAGGAGCCGCGCAGCGACCGGAAACCCGAGACCGGCGAGCCCCGGCAGCGGCGAGAGCGCCGGCGCGAGCGCGACGAAGAGCGAGGGGCTCACCAGCTCGTCGAGCGCCATGCGGGCCAGAATCGCGGCGCCGGCCGAGTGCCCGATGACGGCCCGCGGCGTCACCTCGAGGCGCTCGAGCAGCTCGGCCGTCGAGGCCGCCATCGACGCCAGATCGGCCGCGAAGGTGGGCCCCACGCGGGTGCGCGCATGGCCGGGCAGATCGGGCGCGATGGTTCGAAACCCCTCGGCGGCGAGCCGCTCGGTGAGGGCGTCGAAGGACTCCGCCGACGAGCCGGTGCCGTGCAGCAGGAGCACCGCCGGGCCGTCGCCGCGCTCGGTCACGCACCACCGCACCGCGCCCGTCTGGACGAAGCGCACCGTGGGCGCCGCGGCGCCCTGTCGTTCCAATGCCGTCATGCGACCTCCCGGGTCAGCCGCTGCACCTGACTCGACACACGCTGCGCATCGAGGCGGGGCAGGGGCAGGTAGGTGGCGCCCATCTCGTCGGCGAGCGTCTTCGCCTTCGCGCGTGGGCGCGGTGAGGTGTCGAGGAAGAGCGCCTTCACCTGCTGCGCGCGCACGAGGCGGGCGCAGGCGAGCGCGTCGTCGTCGGGGCTCTTGCCAGCGGGCCTCGCGACGTTCGCGCGCGCGTCCGTCATCATCACGATGAGCGGCGTGCGGCCCCTCGCGCGGGCGTCGAGCGCGAGGGTGAGCGCCGATTCGATGCCAGCGGCCAGCGGGGTGCCGCCACCGCCAGCGAGCTCGGCGAGGCACTTCTTCACGCGTGCCAGCGAGCGCGTCGGCGGCAACAGCAGCTTCGCGGACTGCCCCCGGAACGCCACCAGGGCCACGTGGTCGCGGCGCACGTAACAGTCGGCCAGCACCTGCTCGACGGCGCCCTTGGCTTCCGCGAGGCGCTGCAGGGCGGCGGAGCCCGAGGCGTCGACACAGAAGATGACGCTGCTCTCCATCTTCTGGACGAAGCGTGAGACCCGCAGATCGTCCTGCCGCACTTCGACGCGGCGCTCGTCGTGCCGGCGCTCGTCGTCGCGACGAATGGATCGCCGCAGCCGCTGCCACGGCGCGGCGGCGCGGAGGGTCTCGACGAGGTTGAGGCGCTCGCCGGGCTGGGGCACGCCGTTGCGTGAGCCGGCAGGTCGTCCGCCCCGGGTCGAGGTGCGGGCGGCTCCGGCCCGGCCAGCGCTCCTCGGCCCGACGCGGGCGGCGCGCGCCCGGCCGGCGAGCTCGAGCACGTCCTTCGGCACCGAGGCCTGCGCGGCCGCGAGCAGGATCTCCTGCACGTCGCTGGCGTCGGCCGCCTCCGTCTGGCGCTCGTCGTCGGGGTTGCCGTTCGTCGGCGGTGGCGGCTCGTGGGCTTCGTCGGTCGGGCGGGGCGGCGCTGGGGCCTGCTGCTCGGGCGGCGCGGCGTCGGGCAGCCGGGTGGCGCGGGGCCCCAACACGAGGCGGGCGGCGGCGGCGGCGTCTTCGGCCTCGACCGCGGGGCGCCCTTCGAGCGCAGCGTGCAGCCTGGCGACGGTGACGGCCTGCACCGAGGCGCGCAGCCCTTCGACCCCGAGCTGCAGCGCAGCCTCGCAGAGGGCCTGCACGAAGGTGTCGTCGATGGTGACGGCGCCGAAGCGGGAGCGCGCGCGCCGCACGTGCTCGAGGCGCGGCGACGTCTCGGGCAGCTGGCGCGGTGGAATGAACGACAGATCGAGGTGCAGCGGCAGCCGCTCGGCGAGGGGCAGGGGGGGGCGCTCTCCGTCGAGGCCCTCGTCGAGCGCGAGCACGCCCAGGCGGCAGGCGAGGGTCTGCGTGAGGCCCTCGCGCTCGAGCACCACCTGGTGTCGATCGAGCGCCGCGCAGAGGTGGGCCGCGACGAGCGGGTCGACGCGCTCCGACATGGGCAGCAGCACCACGCCGCCGTCGGCCTGTGGCAGCACGCCGCGCTCGATCACGAGCTTGCCGGCCTTGAGGGTCGTCGCGAGGGCGAGGCCGCCGAGGAGCCGATCTTCCGTCACGTGCACCGGGAGGCGCGGCATCGGCGCCCCGTCGGGCAGCACCGCGCGCGCGAAGTCCACCAGCCGATCGCGCACCGGGCCCGGCCAGCAGCGCACCAGCACCCCACCCAGGGCCGCGGGATCGACGCCGAGCAGCTCGATCGCGACCAGCGCGTCGTGCCACCGCACCTCGATCTCGTCGGCCGAGGGGATCACGCGCCGAAGACCTCCGCGAGCGCCTTCTCGACGCGCACCGACGAGCCCACCTCGTCCAGCACGTTGCGGCGCAGCCGGTGCCGCAGCGCGAGGGGCGCCACCAGCTTCAGGTGCTTGTCCGACACCTCGGCCGCGCCCTCGAACGCCGCTGCCGCGCGAGCGGCCTTCACCAGCGTGAGCTCGCCGCGCAGGCCGTCGGTGCCGAGCGACAGGCACAGCATCGAGGCGCGCTCGACCACGGCGTCCGAGACGACGACCTCGCGGAGGCGGCGCCGGGCGTCGTCGAGGCGCGTCGTCAGCGTCGCTTCCTGGGCCTGGTACTGCGCCAGGAACGCCTGGGGATCGCGCTCGAACGCCGAGCGGCGCTTCACCACGTCGACGCGCACCGCCAGCTCCGTCGGGGTCTTCACCTCGAGCGACAGGCCGAAACGATCGAGCAGCTGCGGGCGCAGCTCGCCTTCTTCGGGGTTGCCCGAGCCGATCAGCACGAAGCGCGCAGGGTGGCGCACGCTGATGCCCTCGCGCTCCACCACGTTCTCGCCCGAGGCCGCCACGTCGAGCAGCAGGTCGACGACGTGGTCGGCCAGCAGGTTGACCTCGTCGATGTAGAGGAACCCGCGGTTCGCGCGGGCGAGCAGGCCTGGGGAAAAGCTGCGCTCGCCGCGGGTCAACGCCGCCTCGAGATCGAGCGCGCCCACCACGCGGTCCTCGGTGACGCCGAGCGGCAGGTCGACCACCGGCACCGGCACCTCGCTCACCGAGCGGTTCGCGGCCTCGCTGCACCACGGGCACCGGGCGGGATCGCTGGCGGGGTCGCATTGGTACGGGCAGCCGGTGACGACCCGCATCTTCGGCAACAGGCCCGCGAGGGCGCGCACCGCGGTGGACTTGCCGGTGCCGCGGTCACCGAACACGAGCACGCCGCCCACGCCGGGATCGACGACGGCGATCTGCAGGGCCAGCTTCAGCTCGTCTTGTCCGACGATGGCTGAGAAGGGGAACAAGGGCATGGCGAACACTTCCCTCAGCGCGTCAGGCGAGCGCCGACTCGGGTGACTGCGACATCGGCTTGCCAGCGACCGGCGTGCGCTTCTGCGCGCGCCACAGCCACCAGGTGCCCAGGGCCAGGCCGCCGAAGAAGACGATCATCGACTCGGGCTGGAGGATGAGCCAGGGCTCCTTGAGCAGGCCCCACTTGCCGACGATCTCGATCGGCGTCCACACGACGATCATCGCGCCCACCGCGTAGCGGATCGCCGGGCCCCAGCCGGTGTGCTGGTGCAGCTTGCGCACGCAGTAGATCGAGCCGGCGATCGACAGCAGCAGCACCGCCTGCGTGAACAGCCCGTGCACCCCGAAGACCTGCTCGTCGTAGGCCCACAGGAGCAGCAGGTAGAAGGCCCAGACCGTCGTCGTGTACTGGAACGCGCTGCGCGGCCCGTAGTTGTCGATGCGCCCCGAGGCGATGGGCCCGCGCATCGTCGGCACCTTCTCGCGCCACCACAGGAAGATGGGGCACCGCGACGCCTCGAGGAACACGAGGTACGCGATGACGAGCGCCATCACGCCCCACGTGTACTTGAGCAGCACGTACTCGCCGTAGATGGCGACCACCTGGCCGTCGATGACGGTGAGCGCCTTGCCCAGGCCGAAGGTGCGCGCGGCGATGGTGAGGCCGTACTCGACGCCGCCGGTCCAGATCAGGTTGCCGCCGAAGATGCCCAGAATCGACTGCGCCGCGTCGCTCTTGATGCGCGCCGTCGCCCAGACGAGCACGAAGCCC
>JALOQF010000106.1 GCA_025459425.1 Myxococcaceae bacterium
ATCGGCGCGGCGGCACGCTGGTGGGCCGCGGCGTCATCGACTTCCCCGCGTTCGGCAAGAAGAACGGCGTGCTGGTGCGGCCCGATCGGTCGCGCATCGGCGACTTCTTGTCGGTGAACGACGCCTTCCCCGGCGGCATCCTGGCGGACGAGATCCTCACCCCGGGCCCGAAGCAGGTGCGCGCGCTCTTCGTCACCGGCGGCAACCCGCTCATCACCATGGCGAACGCCGGCCGGCTCAAGAAGGCCTTCGGTGAGCTCGAGCTGCTGGTGACGCTCGACCTGTTCCGCAACGAGACCGGGTCCCTCGCCCACTACGTGCTGCCAGCCACGACGCCGCTCGAGCGCCCCGACCTGCCCTTCATCTTCCCCCTCATGCTGGGCCTGCAGAAGAAACCGTACATGCAGGCGACCCGCGCCGTCGTCGAGCCCGAACACGAGCAGCGGGACGAGGCGTCGATCTACCTCGACCTCTGCCGCGCCAGCGGCGTGAACCTCTTCGGCTCGGCGATCGCCCAGAAGACGCTCGAGGGCATGATGGCGGTGCACTCGAAGCTCCACCGGCAGGGGAAGACGCCCCAGCTCCCGCAGGAGCTGCTCTTGTCGATGCTGCTCCGCCTGACGGGCCAGCCCGGCTTCGACACCCTCGTCGACGATCACCCGCACGGCAAGCTGAGGGATCAGCACGAGCCCGACGACTTCGTCGGAAAGCGGGTGCTCACCGAGAACAAGAAGATCCAGCTCGCCCCCGGGCGGCTCCTCGAGCAGGCGCAGAAGCTCGAGGCCGACTTCGAGCTCGAGCGGTCGCGCGCCGGCCGCCTCAAGCTCATCACCAAGCGCGCCGTGCAGACGCACAACTCGTGGACGCACAACCTCGAGGAGTTCGTGCACGAGCCGACGAACCACCTCTACATGCACCCGGCCGACGCCGCGGCCGCGGGCCTGAAGGACGGTGACGTGGCCGACGTGACGAGCGCGACGGCGACGGTGCGCGTGCCGGTGAAGCTCTTGCCCGATCTCATGCCGGGCACCGTGGCGCTCCCGCACGGCTGGGGCCACCAGCACGCGACCGGCCTGTCGGTGGCGAGCAAGACGCGCGGCGTGAACGTGAACCTGCTGGCCGCCGACGGCCCCGACGGCATCGAGAAGGTGTCGGGTATGGCGAACCTCACGGGCTTCGTCGTCGACGTGCGCCCCGCCGCGGGCCCCCAGGATCCGACGTCGTGGAGCGGCCTGCCCAGCGCCTGATGCAGTTCTCGCTCTTTCCGCCGCCGCCCCTCGACACCCGCGCCGACGCCGCGCTCGCCCAGCGCCGCCCCGACCACGTCTTCCTCGGCACCTCGAGCTGGACGTTCCCCGGCTGGAAGGGCCTCGTGTACCCGGGAGAGCCGACGATGGACGAGCTGGTCGCCCAGGGCCTCGAGACCTACGCGCGCCACCCGCTCTTCAACACCGTCGGCATCGATCGCAGCTACTACGCGCCGATGACGAGCCACGAGCTCGCCACGTACGCGCGGCAGCTCCCACCGGGCTTTCGTTGCGTGATGAAGGTGTGGAGCCGCATCTGCTCGTACGTCGACCCGCGCACCCGCGCGCCGAACCCCGACTTCCTCGATGCGCGGCGCTTCGTGTCGGACGTGCTGACGCCCGCGCTCGCGTCGTTCAAGGACCACCTGGGCCCGCTGCTCTTCCAGATGTTGCCGCTCTCGCGCGGCGAGCTGCTCGCCCCGCCCCTCTTCGTCGCCAAGCTCGAGCAGTTCCTGGCCGCCCTGCCGCGCGGGCCCCAGTACGCCATCGAGCTGCGGAACCCCGAGTGGATGACACCGGGCTACTTCGCCACGCTCGCGCGCCACGGCGTCGCCCACGTCTTCAACCACTGGGAGCGCATGCCCTCGCTCGGCGAGCAGCTCGCACGCGAGGCCGCGTTCACCGCGCCCTTCACGGTGTGCCGGCTGCTGCTCCCGCAGGGCGTCGGCTACGAAGAAGCGCGCGAGGCCTTCGCGCCATTCGACAGGCTCCACGCGCCAGACGAGGCCATGCGGGCCGACGTCGTTCGGCTCGTCGAGCTCGCCGCGCGAGCGAAGCGCCAGACGTGGATCATCGTGAACAACAAGGCCGAGGGCTCGAGCCCGCTCACCGTGCGCGCCCTCCTCGAGCGCTTCGCCCGCTGAGTCAGGGGGCTGCGGTTCGGGAGACCGAGATGACGCCCCTCCACAGCCCCTCGTGGAGCAGGGAGCGCGCGAGGCCTTCGCGCCGTTCGACTGGATCCGGCGCCGGACGAGGCCATGCGGGCCGACGTCGTTCGGCTCGTCGAGCTCGCCGAGCGAGCTAAGCGCCAGACGTGGATCATCGCGAACAACAAGAGCCCGCTCACCGTGCGCTTCGCCCGCTGGGTCAGGGGGCTGCGGTTCAGAAGGTCGAGACGACGTCCCTCCACAGCGCTCGCTCCGGGCAGGTCGAGGCCCTTCGCCAGGAGCGCCGCCCACTCGCCCCCGGGTGATCAGTTCGGGGCCTGTTGCTGGGCCCGGCGGCGCACGCCTTCTGCGGTTCGAGGACGAGGTCGTCGGTCCCGAGGACTTCCGTGACGAGCAGGCGCCAAACGGCCCCTCCCGTGTTCGATAAAGCGCGCGTTGGCATCGTCCGAATGGACTCGACCGGCCACGCGCCGTCGCCGCGCACTGCTCGACGCCCGCCACCTTCAGATCGTTCGCGAGACGGCCGTCACGCCTCGAAGCACCAGCAGCACATCCTCGCCGTGCGTCACCGGCGCCTGAAGAGCGACCAGCGCCCCGACGGCGTGGGGTCGTCTTCGTCGAGCGGCACGTCGAACGAGCGCTCGACGGCCGTGAGCGCGTCGACCAACACCTGGGCGCTCGCAGGCCGCTTGCCCACGTCGCGCGCCAGGCACGTGGCAAGCAAACGCTGCAGCATCACCGGAATGCGCTCTCCGAGGAACGTCGCCTCACCGATGGGGCGCGCCTCACCCGCCAGCCGCTGCATCACCACGTCGCCCATCGCTGCTCCCTCGAAGGGGAAGCGTCGCGCGAGCAGCGTGTAGAGGACGGTGGCCAGGGCGTAGAGATCGGCGCGCTCGTCGACGTCACGGCCGAGCACCTGCTCCGGCGCCATCCACAGCGGGGTGCCCACCACCTGCCCCACCTGCGTGAGCCGGCTCACCTCGTTCTGCGGCGTGCGCACGCGCGCGACGCCGAAGTCGAGCACCTTGAGCGTCTCGGTCGGCCCCGTCACCACGAAGAGGTTGTCGGGCTTGATGTCACGATGGATGACGCCGATGCGGTGCGCCGCCACGAGCGCCTCGGCCGCCTGGATCATCAGCCGCACGGCGCGCCGCAGCTCGAGCGGTCGCGTGCGCGCCAGCGCCTTGAGGCTCTCGCCCTCGAGGTGCTCCATCACGAAGGCCACCTGCCCGGGAGCGGTGACGAGGTCGAACACCTTCACGATGTGGGGGTGATCGAGCCGGCTGATGGCCTGCGCCTCCTGGATGAAGCGCTGCACCTGGTCGGGGCGATTCGTGAGCTGCGGGTGGAGGATCTTGATGGCCGCGCGACGGTTCAGCGTCGCATGCACCGCCTCGACCACGCGCCCCATGCCGCCTTCGCCCAGCGTGCGCTGCACGATCCACGAGCCCACCTGCTCGACGTCGCCCCGGGGCACCACGCCGGGCTGGGTGCCTTCGGGAATCGGGGCGCCGCGCACGATGGGTGACACGCTCTCGGCCCGGGTGACGCGCGCGTCGAGCTCGAGCAGCGCCTGACGAAAGGCGACCATCGACCCGAACCGATCGGCTGGATCCTTCGCGAGCGCGCGGTCGAAGACGTCGTCCCACGCGGCGAGGTGCGGCGGCATGCGTGGAATCGGCGCCACCACGTGCATCTGCCGGGTGACCCCCTCACGATCGTCGACGAAGGGCGGCTGGCCGGTGAGCAACTCGAAGAGCAGCACGCCCAGCCCGTAGATGTCCGAGGCCGAGGTGGCGCGCTTGCCGGCGACGCGCTCCGGCGCGAGGTACTGCGGCTCGACCAGCACGCGCGACTTCGGCACCGGCAACGAGCGCACGTCGCGGAACAACATGAGGGCCGTGTCGAGGAGCCGCACCGCGGTGCCGTTCTGCTCGGGGAAGACGTGATCGGGCGAGAGGCACCCGTGGACGAGCCCGTGATCGTGGAGGAACTGAATCGCCTCGCACAGCGACGTGCCCCACAGCATGGCCCGCTCGCTCGACAAGGGGCCGTGCCGGCGCACGAAGTCCGACGCGGTCTCGCCCTCGACGGGCTCGCTGATGACGACGAAGCGGCCGTCGGCCGCGCAGTGCACGTGCTCGATGGTGACGAGCCCGGGGTGCTTGAGCGAGCGCGTGCGCCGGGTGGCGTCGAGGAAGCGCGCGTACAACTCCATGTCGTCGGCCAGCTCGGGGCGACTCACCTGAACGACGACGCGGTCGCTCCCAGAGCGTGCGAGGAACACCTCAACGGCCGAGCCCTCGGCCAGCTTCGCCTCGACGTCGAGTCCAAGCATCGAACCTCGAACCGTAGGGAGCGCTCACCAGTGCGAGACAAGTCTCCAGCGTGCGGGCGTGCAGGCGCACGTAGGCCCGGCGCCCACGAGCGCGACGGAACGGCGACGGGTTGCACCCGCGCCCCTCGGCGAATCGACGACAGCGCCGAATGGCCGTGGAGACTCCTCGCCACGGTCATCGGCCACCCGCCTCGTCCCGGGACAGCTTCCGACCTGGCCCTCGGCAACGCATCCACGAGGCCCGACGACGCGGGTCGACCAGGCCAAGCGGGTGTGTGGGCCCCTCGACCCGCTCGGGCGCGTCTCCTTGGCGGCGCTGCCGCCCCGGTTGTGCGCCGACGACGGCCCCGGCGCAGGGCCTGACGAGCACGCTGGGCAAGCTCGCCAGGACGGCCGAGGCCGCGGCCAGAGGTGCACCGCCCCGACACACCTGGTGGCGAGGTCGAGTCGGGAGGCAACCTGGCGGCTGACGGCCCACCCGACGAAGGCCGGCACCGTCGAAGCCGGGCGCGAAAAGAAACATCCCGCGGAGCCCATTGAGGCCCCGCGGGATGGCTCGACACCCACTGGTGTGACTTCAGTTGCTGCGGAACTCGGCGTCGACGACGTCGTCCTTCTTGGCACCACCCGCGGCAGGGCCCGCGCCAGCGCCCGGAGCGCCACCTTCGGGCCCGGCGCCCGGCGCGCCACCCGTCGCCTTGTACATCTCCTCGGCGGCCTTGTAGCTGACCTCCTGGGCGGCCTTGAGCGCGTCCTGCAGCTTCTGCTTGTCGTCCGAGTTGCGCACCTCGTGGAGCGACTTCGCCGCGCCCTCGAGCTTCGTCACCGTCTCGGCGCCGAGCTTCTCCTTGTTCTCCTTCACCAGCTTCTCGAGGTTGTACGCCATGTTCTCGGCCTGGTTCTTCAGGTCGATCACCTCACGGCGGGCCTTGTCGGCCGACTCGTTGGCCTGCGCGTCCTTCACCATCTTCTCGACCTCTTCCTTCGCGAGGCCCGAGTTGTTGGTGATGGTGACGTTGGCTTCCTTGCCCGTGGCCTTGTCCTTCGCGGTCACCTTCAAGATGCCGTTGGCGTCGATGTCGAACGAGACCTCGATCTGCGGCACGCCACGGGGCGCCGGCGGCAGGCCCGTCAGGTGGAAGCGGCCGAGGCTGCGGTTGTCGCCCGCCATCTCACGCTCGCCCTGGAGCACGTGGATCTCGACCTGCGTCTGGCCGTCGGCGGCCGTCGAGAACGTCTCGGACTTGCGCGAGGGGATCGTCGTGTTGCGCTCGATGAGCTTGGTGAACACGCCACCCAGCGTCTCGACGCCCAGCGACAGCGGGGTCACGTCGAGGAGCAGAATGTCCTTCACGTCGCCCGAGAGCACCGCGCCCTGCACGGCGGCGCCGATGGCCACCACCTCGTCCGGGTTCACCGAGCGGTTGGGCTCCTTGCCGAAGAGCTTCTTCACCGCCTCCTGCACCGCGGGGATGCGCGTCGAGCCGCCCACCAGCACGACCTCGTCGATCTTCGACACGTCGAGGCCCGAGTCCTTGATGCACTTGCGGCAGGGCTCGAGGCTGCGCTCGACGAACTCGGCGATCATCTGCTCGAACTTCGCCCGCGACAGCTTGACGTCGAGGTGCTTGGGGCCGGTCTGGTCGGCGGTGAGGAACGGCAGGTTGATCTGCGTCTCCATCGCGCTCGACAGCTCGATCTTCGCCTTCTCGGCGGCCTCCTTGAGCCGCTGGAGCACCATCTTGTCCTTCGACACGTCGATGCCCGTGTCCTTCTTGAACTCGGCGATCAGCCACTCCATCAACTTGAGGTCGATGTTGTCGCCGCCCAGGTGCGTGTCGCCGTTGGTGGCGAGCACCTCGACCGCGCCGTCGCCCATGTCGAGGATCGAGATGTCGAAGGTGCCGCCGCCGAAGTCGTAGATGGCGACCTTCTCGGCCTTCTTCTTGTCGAGGCCGTAGGCGAGCGCGGCCGCGGTGGGCTCGTTGACGATGCGGCGCACGGTGAGGCCGGCGATCTCGCCCGCGTCCTTGGTGGCCTGGCGCTGGGCGTCGTTGAAGTAGGCAGGCACGGTGATGACCGCCTCGGTCACCTTCTCACCGAGGTAGTTCTCGGCCGCGCGCTTGAGCTTGAGCAGCACCTGGGCCGAGATCTCGGGCGCCGACAGCAGCTTGCCGTCGATCTCGACGCGGGCGTCCTGGTTGGGGCCGCGACCCACCTTGTAGGGAACGAGCTTCGCCTCGTCGGTCACCTCGTCGTAGCGCCGACCCATGAAGCGCTTCACCGAGTAGATCGTGCGCTCGGGGTTGGTGATGGCCTGCCGCTTGGCGACCTGCCCGACGAGCCGCTCACCGTCCTTCGTGTACGCCACGACCGACGGCGTGATGCGGTGGCCTTCCTCGTTGACGATCACCTTGGGCTCGCGGCCCTCCATGATCGACACGACGGAGTTGGTGGTGCCCAGGTCGATGCCGATGATCTTCCCCATGATGTGCTGCCTCCAGCGCAAGCTGCGCAAGTGGTTGAAATCGCCGGGCTTTCTGCTTGGCCCGAGATGTGAGCAACCTAACCAGCGACCTTCTTGTGTCAATCACGCTGGAACGCTGCACCCGGCCTGGATGGCGACGGGCTGGCGTTCGGGTGTCAACCGCGTAACCGGCTTCGCACCGACCGCCACCGCCCGGTGCCAGCAGCTGCATGACGCCGTGCGCGTTCATCAATGAATTCAGACAGTTCGACTCCGACGCGCCTTGGCAAGCGTCATGCTCCTGACGGTCGCGCCGGTCCGGGCTGGGGGGCCTTGGAGCGGCTTGACGAAAGGCCGACAGCGCATGTGGATTCAGCCCTATCGCAGCACCCCGGTGGAGCAGGTTCCCCCCCGACTCGACGTCGATCACCGCGTGGCGGTGTTGCTGAACGCGAACGCGCGCCGGGTGACGCCAAAGGTGGTGCGGTCGCTCTCGCACGTCGTGCCCGAGGGTGACTTGTTCCTCTCGCGCTCGGAGCTCGACGCGCGGCGGATCGTCCAGACGGTCGTCGATCGCGGGTACCACACGGTGTTCCTCGGCGGCGGCGACGGCACGGTGGCGTGCTTCGTCAACGAGATCCTCTCCGAGGTGGCGCGCCGGCGCGCGTACCACCCGACGCCCACGCCGCGCTTCGGCGTCCTCAAGCTCGGCACGGGCAACTCGGTGGCGGCGTACGTGAAGGCGTCGCCGACGCGCGGCGATGGCATTCTCGACGACGTGCTGCGCGCGCGCTCGGGCGAGGTGCCTGGAACGCGGCCGCTCGATCTGCTCCTCATCGACGGCAAGCGGGCGCCCTTCGCGGGGCTCGGCGTCGATGGGCAGCTGCTCAACGACTACATCTGGGTGAAGAAGAACTTCGCCCAGGGGCCCTTCGCCAAGCTGATGTCGGGGCCCGGCGGGTACTTCACGTCGGTCGCCCTCAAGACGGTGCCCTACTACCTCGCGAACTCGAACTCGGTGGACTGCGAGGTGGTCAACCAGGGCTCGACCGCGTGGCGCATGGGGCCCGACGGGACGCCGGTCGAGACGTTCTCGGCCGGGCAGACGCTCTACCGCGGCCCGCTCATGATGGCGGCTGCGGGCACGGTGCCGTTCTACGGCTACGAGCTGAAGATGTTCCCCTTCGCGGGCAAGCGGCGCGGCATGTTCGACCTGCGCGTCGGCACGTTGCCCACCACGCAGATCCTCGCGAACCTGCCCGGCCTGTGGAAGGGCACCTGGTTCCCCGAAGGGCTGCACGACTTCCTCGCGACCGACGTCACCATTCGGTTCTCGCGGCCCATGCCGTTCCAGATGGCTGGTGACGCCGAGGGCTACCGCGACGAGCTGCGGGTGCAGACGGCGCCCGAGTCCATCGAGCTGTGCGACTTCAGCGGGGCCGCAGCCAACTGACTGCTGTCGCTCCGGGCGGTGCGCGCTACAGTGCCCCTCCGTGAGTCCTCCTGAAATGACGGAGTCCGTCACCCTCCCCGGCGAAGCCATCAGCCGGGTGCCGGTGCGGGAGTGGACGGTTGAAGTCGTCTCTGGGCCCGACAAGGGCAAGCGCGTGTCGACGCTCGAGGGCCTCGTGCGCGTCGGCAGCGATTCGGCGAACGATCTCGTCCTCACCGACAGCACGGTGAGCCGGCGGCACCTCGAGATCGAGCGCACCATGAAGGGCCTGCTGCTGCGCGATCTGCAGAGCCGCAACGGCACCTTCATCGAGGGCCGGCAGGTGCTGCAGGCGTTCATCGACACCGGCGACAAGATCACCCTCGGCAAGACGAAGCTCACGGTGAAGCGCAAGACGCGCGACACCGAGCTCGAGCTGCTCGACGCCGAGACCTTCGGGGAGCTCGTGGGCACCTCCGAGGCGATGCGCATCGTGTTCGCCGAGCTGCGGCGCATCGCGCGGGAAGACGTGACGCTGCTCCTCGAGGGCGAGACCGGCACCGGCAAGGAGCTCGCCGCCCGCGCCGTGCACGCGCTCTCGAACAAACGGTACGGCCCGTTCCGCGTCGTCGACTGCGCGATGTTGTCCGAGCAGAACGCCGAGCGCGAGCTGTTCGGCGACGACGGCGCGTTCCTCTCGGCGAAGAACGGGACGCTGTTCCTCGACGAGGTGGGCGAGCTGCCCGTCGGCGTGCAGCCGAAGCTGGTGCGCCTGCTCGAGACGAAGGAGATCCCCGCGATGGCGGGTCAGCCCGCGCGCCGCCTCGACCTGCGCATCATCGCCTCGACCGCGCGCAACCTCGCCGAAGACGCCCAGCAGGGCCGCTTCCGCCAGGAGCTCTTCTTCCGCCTCGCGGTCGCGCGCGTGCGCATGCCGCCCTTGCGGACCCGGAAGATCGACATTCCCCTGCTGGCGCGGCACCTGGTGAAGGGCCTGTCGGTCGCGTTCGATCTCTCGCCCCAGACGCTCTCGTTGCTCGAGGGCTATGACTGGCCAGGCAACGTGCGCGAGCTGCGCAACGTGCTCGAGCGCGGCGCCTTGATGCAGGCGACCGGAAACCGGAGCTGGCTCGAGCTGCTCGTGCAGGGCGAAAAGCGCACCGATCACACGACGCTGATCGAGGTCGTCTCGAAGCTGCCGTACCACGAGGCGAAGGATCGGGTGACGGGCGACTTCGAGCGGCACTACTTCGCCGAGGTCATGAAGCAGGCGAACTTCGATATTCAGGTGGCCGAGCAGCGCACCGGCCTGTCGATGCAGAGCCTGTACCGGCTGCTGAAGAAGAACGGCCTGCGCCTGAAGGACCTCAAGAACGCCGAAGGCCTGGGCTGAGCCGTCACGTCAGGGCCATGAAGGCCCGGCGTCTGCCCGGTCTTCTCGAAGTCCCCTGGAGGTGTCCCATGGCGGTCCTGAACATCACCTATGGCGGTCTGTCGGCGGACTACCCGATCGAGCTCGACCACGTCGTGGGCGACGCCGACATCAAGCGCATCGCGCTCGAGGTGGTGCGCGCGGGTGAGGTACCGGGCCTGCACCTCGCGAACCTGCCGGCGAACGCGTTCGACGGCTACGTCGTCGATCGGCTCCAGAACGGCCAGCGGTTGTACCTGCGCCCGAAGGTGCCGTTCGGCGCGTGACTGCGCCTCGAGCACGCGTCGTGGAACGAGACGCGTGCTCCCCCGCTGGTGGAGAATCACCCCATGCGCATCGTCTTCCTCGGCGTGGGCGCGCTCGGCTCGACCGCCGCGATGTGGTGCCGCGAGCTCTCCGCCACGCTCGCCTTCGTCGACTTCGACAAGGTCGAGTCGAAGAACCTCAAGGCCCAGGCCTTCGTGAAGCAGTCCCTCGGGAAGAACAAGGCCGAGGCGCTCAAGGCTCAGCTCCTCAACTTCTACGGGATCAAGGCCGAGGCCTTCGGCGTGCGCGTGACGAGCGAGAACGTCGCGCAGCTGCTGAAGGACGCGACGCTCGCGGTGGACTGCTTCGACAACGCCGAGAGCCGCAAGGTGGTGTCGACCCAGGCGCGCGAGCAGGGGCTTCCGCTCGTGCACGCGGCGATCTCGGGCGACGGCACCTTCGGCCTGGTGCGGTGGGACGAGCGCTTCACGCCAGACGCCGAGGACGCAGCTGGCCAGGCGACCTGCGAAGGGGGGGAGCACCTGCCGATGATCGGCCTGCTCTCGGCCACGCTGGCGCGCACGATTCAGGACTTCGTCGAGAAGCAGCAGCGTCGCGACTCGATGGTGAGCCTCGCGTCGGTCACCGTCACGAGCTGATGTCGACCCCGCTCGAGCTCGCATGGCAGGCGGTCACCGCGGCGCCGGACGACGCGCGGTGCGTCGACGTGCTGGCCGATCTGCTGCTCGAGCGAGGCGAGCCACTGGGCACCCACTTTCGCAGCGTGCTCGGGCTGCTCGCACGGCCAGACGACGTCGCGCTGCGCCTCGAGGTGCTTCGGCTCCAGCGCGCGTTCGAGGAGCGCTACCCCGGCCACGCCCTGACGTGGACTCGCACCGGCCTCCTCGAGTCGGTGCGCTACACCCGGCGCGAAGGCGGCGCGCTGCGGTCGATCCTCGCGGAGCCGTTGGCGTGCGCGCTCCGGCTGGTGCGCTGGTGGAGCTTCGACGACGAGCGCGAGCTGCGTGCCCTCGACAGCCTGCCTGCATCGCTCGTCGACCTCGACGTGAGCCTGTCGACAGAGCGTGAGGAGCCCGTCGCGCTCGGCGCCGCCATCGCCACCTTGCCGCGCCTCGAGGCCTTGTCGGCGCAGGGGCAGTTCTCGCTCGAGGGACTGCAGCACGAAGGCCTCCGCGCCCTCACCTGGAGCGCCTTCGTCAGGCCGGGCGACGAGGTGGTGCGGGAGCTCGCGTCGGTTCGGCTCCCGGCGCTGCGGGGGCTCACGCTCGGCCTCCGCGCAGGCCCGGCGCCGTGGCCGCTCGAGCTGCTGTCGGGGCACGCCTTTCCGTCGCTGCGCTCGTTGTCTCTCGCCGGCAACCTGTGGCCAAACCAGCTCGAAGAGCTCGCCGCGTGCGGGCTGCTCCGGCAGCTCGAGGAGCTGCACCTCGGCGTCGAGCCGCTCCCGGACTTCGCGCGCATTCTCGAGGAAGCCGCCGATCGCTTCGATCACCTCGAGCGCTTCACGCCCCCTCGGCCCTTCTGACGCTCCAGCTTCGAGCGAGGCCCGGAGGTTCCTCTCGCGTCGTCCTCTGGAGGACAGCGACGGCTGGCGCGGCTCACGCGCCCATCTTCACCACCGGCGCCTGCCGCAGCACGTTCTCCTGCGAGATGCGCGCCGCCACGCGCCCGGCGAGCGTCATGAACGCCTTCGACTCGTCGGACTCGGGGTGCCCGACGGTGACGGGAATGCCGCGGTCGCCGCCCTGGCGAATCTTGAGATCCAGCGGCACCTCTCCGAGGAAGGCCATGTCCATCAGCTCTGCCGCGCGCCGGCCGCCGCCCACGTCGAAGATGTGCGTGCCCTTGCCGCAGTGCGGGCAGATGAACTGGTTCATGTTCTCGACGATGCCCAGCACCGGAATGCTGAGCTTGTCGAACATCTGCTTGGCGCGAACGACGTCGGCGAGCGCCACGTCTTGCGGCGTGGTGACGAGCACCGCGCCCGACGAGCGCACCTGCTGCGCGACGGTGAGCGGCACGTCACCGGTGCCGGGCGGCAAGTCGAGCACGAGGTAATCGAGCTCGCCCCAGTTCACGTCGCGCACCAACTGCATGAGCGCGCCCTGCAGCATCGGCCCACGCCAGATGAGGGCCTGATCGGGCTCGATGAGGAAGCCGATCGACATCACCTTGATGCCGTGGGCCTCGAGCGGCTCGAGCGTCTTCTCGTCGCGGCTGACGGGCTTGCGCTTGATGCCCGTCATCACCGGAATCGAGGGGCCGTAGAAGTCGGCGTCGAGCAGGCCGACCTGCGCGCCGTGACGCGCGAGCGCGCACGCGAGGTTGAGCGCCACCGTGCTCTTGCCGACGCCGCCCTTCCCCGCGCCGACGAGCACCACGTTCTTCACGCCGGGGAGCAGCGACGTCTGGCTCGCCTTCGGAGCGCCGCGCGTCTTCGCCGTCATGTCGAGCTTGAGCTCCGACAGGCCTCCGATGGCCTTGAGCGCGGCTTCCGCGTCGGTGCGGATCTTCTCTTTCATCGGGCACGCGGGCGTCGTCAGCTCGATGGTGACGCTCACCTTGCCGCCGTCGATGCGCAGGTTCTTCACCATGCCGGCCTTCACCACGTCCTGGTTCAGGTCGGGGTCCATGACCGTCGAGAGGGCCTTCAGAATGTCGCTTTCCTGCACGCTCATGGTGACTCCGCAAATCGAGGCAGCTACAGCGGGCGTCCCAATACGGGCCGACTCACTGCCGCGCAAGGCATGACGCATGAGCCACTACCTGTCCGGCATTCTGAAGATCATCACCATCGAGGCCTTCATGGCGTTGCTGGTGATCGATCGCCTCGTCGGGGACAAGCACGAGCGCGCGCGGCACCTCGCCTTCTCGCTGCTGGCCACCGTCATGGCCTTCGGGTGGACGAACTGGGGCACGGGGCGGCAGGGGCTCGATCTCGGGTGGATCGTCGGCGCCATTCCCGTGGTGTGGCTGTGCCACTGGCTGGTGCGCGCCGCGCTCGGCCGTGAGCCCTCCGAGCGCGCGCAGCAGGTGAAGGCGCGTTTCACGGCCCTCGGGCGCGCGGTGAAGGTGCCTCCGCTCGTGGTGGCGGCGCTGGCGTGCGCGGGCCTGGCCTTCGGCTACTCGTACCTCGCCGTCGGCCATGACGGCGTCTCGACGAGCGTGGTGCGCGTCTCGTGCCCTGCCGAGTGTGACGCGTCGCTCGCGGGCGCGTTGGGGCGCCGTGTGGGCCAGGGCGTCTGGGAATTCTCATCGGTGCGCCCGGGGCCCGCGCAGCTCGACGTGCCGGGCCGTGCCTCGGGAACGCTCGACGTGCCCGCGGCGGCCCTCATCGAGGTCGCTGCCGCCGATGGCCGGCTGTCGGTGACCTCGTCGCGAACCCGGCCGGTGCCCGCGTGGGTGCACCAGCACGAGCAGTTCCATTTCTACCTCGGCGCGAAGTACCAGAAGGAGGTCGGCTGGTTCGACCTCTACATCGCCGCCATCATGGCCGACCGCGAGACGATCAACGCGATGGCCAGCGTGACGAAGACCCGCGACAACCACACCTTCGAAGAGATGAGCGTCGAGAAGGCGCTCGAGCAGGCGCCCCGCATTCGCGCGAAGTTCTCGGACGAGCGCTGGGCCGCGTTCAAGGCCGACTGGGTGACGATGGTGCGCGCCTGGCCGTGGATGAACTGGACCGGCGTGATGAACGATCACGGCAACTCGAACTCGCCGGCCTGGTCGCTCGTCGCGGCGCCCATCGCGTCGCTGGTGCCGCTGTCGATCCCCAACCAGTCGCTGCTCGGGTGCATCGACCTGTGGCTGATGCTGGCGCTCTTCCTCGCGCTCTACGAGACGTTCGGCGTGCGGCAGGCGAGCGCGGCGCTCTTCATGTGGGCGTGCGTGCCGGTCGTCTTCGACTACCTCGCCGGCTCGTTCTTGCGGTGGGACTGGCTGTTCGCCCTCGGCCTTTCGGCGTGCTTCCTCCACAAGGAGCGCTGGGGCACCGCGGGCGCCCTCTTCGGCTTCTCGGTGGCGACCAAGCTGTTTCCCCTCTTCTTCGGCGTGGCGCTCCTCGTGCGGGTGGCGTTCGAGGCGGCGAAGACGAAGAAGCTCGACCCGAAGTGGATCGCCTTCGGCCGCAACGCCGCCCTCGCGCTCGTCGCCTGCGTGGTGCTGTCGACGGTCTTCTTCGGCACCTCGGCCTGGCCCGAGTACGTCGAGCGCATTCAGGTGGCGCAGGTCGAGAAGTTCTACAGCAACCAGCACTCGCTCAAGACGGTGTTCCTGCAGTTCGTGGGCCCCGGAGAGAGCCCGCTCGCCTCGGGCCTCTTCCCGCCCGTCATCAAGCAGTCGCTGCCCGAGGTCGACATCAAGGACTACGGCCTCGGCTTCCTGCTGGCGCGGCTCGCCCTCACCGCGGTGATCGTCGTGCTCTTGCGGCGCGCCTCGTACCTCGAGGCCTTCACGCTGGGCCCGCTGCTCGTCTTCACCTGGCTGACGGTGAACATGTACTACTGGAACATGCTGAGCCTGCTCGCGCTCGGGCTGGTCGCACGGCCCCAGAAGCACTTCCTGCTGATGCTGCTCGGGTTCTTCGGCGCGTACATCACCTACTACACGTACCAGCACCTCAACCGCGGCTTCGCCGAGGGCTACCTCGTCGCCCTCATCATGCTGGGCCTCATCGTGGCCACCGCCCTCGCCGAGTGGCGCGACCAGCGCCGAAGCCCCGCCGTCACTTGAGCGTGTCGACGTACTCGCGCGTCAGCTCGAGCGACGACTTGCCGGCCGCCGTGACCGTCTCGTGCACGAGCTTGTCGTCGCCCCGGGGCGTCAGGGTGACCGAGGACACCGATCCGCCCTTGCCCTCGAAGTCGAGCCGGCCGTTGGCCTTCGCTTCGAGCCGGGGCGCGCCGCCGGCCCCGTAGTGCGCCAACACCAGCTTGCCGCCGTCGAGGTGGTACACGGCGGCCGAGAGCACCTTCGTGCGGTCGGCCCCCGTCACCATCTCGAGCACCGCGGTGCCGTTCGAGATGACCCGCAGCGAGACGAAGCGCGCCGTGTCCTTGTCACCGGCCTTCCAGTTACCCTCGAGCGTCTTCAGCTTCTCGAAGAGCGCAGGCCCATCGGCCGGGGCCGACGGCGCGGGGGGCGCGGCGAGCGTGAGTCCAACGGCGAGGAGAAGCGGCGACATGGAGGCTCCGGCAGGCCTGCGAGGATACGCGCAGCATACCGGGCACCGACGGGCACGGGTCGAAGGTTCTTCAGCGACGGGTCGCGGTTCGCACCGAGCGCGCAAGGCCAGCCCACGGCACCCGGCGCACCGCCTCGTCAGGCGTCACCCACTCGAACGCGACGTGCTCCGCCGGGTCGAGGCGAACGCCCGTCGCCGCGACGGACGCCACGAACGGGAACTCTCGCGCGAGGCGCGGCGTGCCGACGAGCGCCCCCCACGCGAAGGTGTGCGGCGTGTCGATGGGGTGCACGGGCGCTTCGAAGCCGGTCTCCTCGAGCAGCTCCCGCATCGCGGCGACGTCGGGGCGCTCTCCCGCTTCCACCCGTCCCGTGACGGGCTGCCAGAACCCACCGCGCGCCTCGGTGCGCTGGAGCAGCAACACCCGGTCGCGCGCCGGGTTGGTCACCACCACGCTCACCGTCTCGACGGGCGCGGGGCCTTCCGACATGGCGCTCTCGAACACCTCGCCAAAGCGCCGCACGAGCTGGGCCTCGACCTCGGGCATCGAGGGCGCTCCGCCCGGAAGCTCCTTCGCCATCGAGGTGACGCCAGCCTCCGAGATGCCGCACGGGACGATCAGCTCGAAGTGCGACAGATCGGGCTCGACGTTGAGCGCGAAGCCGTGGCGCGTGTACCACCGCGAGAGGTGCACGCCGAGCGCGCAGATCTTCCGCGGGCCGCCCAGGCGCGACTCGGCGACCCAGACTCCTGGCCACTTCTCGATGCGCGTGGCGGTGATGTCGAAGTCCGCCAGGGTGCGAATGATCGTCTCTTCGATCGACCGCACGTAGCGCCGCACGTCCTGCCGGCCGGGCCCGAGGTGCAACAGCGGGTAGCCGACGAGCTGCCCCGGCCCGTGGTACGTCACGTCACCGCCGCGATCGGTCTCGTGCAGCGCCACGCCCAGCGCGTCGAGTTCTCGAGGCGTCTTGAGCACGTTGGAGCCGTCGGCGCCGCGACCGAGCGTCAGCACCGGCGGGTGCTCGAGCAGCAGCAACGTATCGGGCACCGCGTCGGCCCTGCGCGCCGACTGGAACTGCTGCTGCAGCTCGAGCCCGTCGGCGTACTCGACGCGCCCGAGCCGGTGCCAGGTGACGGGAATCATCGGGTTCGTTGTAGCGCCCTCCCGACAGGACGACTCGCCGATTTCACGACCTCAAGAGGCAGGTGCCGAGGCGCTGCGCTGCGACACCTGTGACGTGAGGACTCGCCCGAGGAACACGGCGGCCAGCACCGAGAGGACGAAAGGAACGAGGAACGACACCAACTCGTCGAAGGCGCCGGTTCTGACGAGCTGCGGCGTCGCCCGGACGAAGCCCGGCAGCGCCGCGAGGTCCATCAGCACGTGGTACGCGTTCAGCGCCACCAGCAGGCCCGCAGGCGCTGGAGCCGGCCGCACGACGAGCCAGACGAGCCCGCCGATCGACACCAGCTTCATCACCACGAGCACGGGGCCCAGGTGCAGCCCGAACCGCAGCGCCGTCACCAGCAGCGTGAGGAGCGAGAACGTCACCAGGGCTGCGTGAAGACCAGCGCCCACGGCATAGGGGTTCTCGCGACGGCGAAGGGCTGCGGTCGCCAGGAGGCCCGCGACGAGCGGCAGCGCGAACGACAGGCCGAACGCCCAACCGAGGAATCGGCCCGCGAGCATGGCAAGAATGGTGACGACGACACTTCCGACGGTGGCTGCAGGTGAGGTTCTGGCGGTCATGCTCCGTGGAACCCGCCCGCGCGGATCCAGGTGCAACCTGAGGTTGTTCGCGACGCGCGTCAGCGGGTGCCGTACCGGCCGGCCGGAATTCGCGCGACGAGCGCTGCGAGCTCGCGCGCGCCCCGGCCGGCCTTCTCGGCGAGCCCGATGAGCGCCTCGAGGGCGTCGTTCGGCAGCTCGACGCCCCGGGCTGCGAGCAGGCTCTGCGCGAGGTGCCGGAGCGCCTCACGGTCGGGCCTCGGCAGCGGCAGGACGGCGTCGACCTTCGACAGCAGCGCCGGAGAGACGTGCGCCGACACCGCCTGGTGCAGGGAATCGGTGTCGTAGACCGGCTCGTCGCCGTGCGCGCCCTGGAGCACCAGCACGGGCGTGGGCGCCTCGCCGCGCGCCGCGATCACCGCGCGACGCTGCGGGTGCACCTCGAGCCACGCGAGCAGGGCCCGTTCCTCGTCCGCGGTCAGCGGCGTCGAGAGGTCGACCAGCGCCGTGTCGTCGTCGTGGCGTACGAAGGGGCGCACGCTCGGGCGGCCGAGGCTGCCGAGGAATACGGTCTTGCCCGTGCCTTCGGGCCCCACCACGAGGGCAACCCGTGGCCTTCGACGCTGCCATTGGGCACGCACCGTCGCCTGTCCCGGCAGCTCGGCGCCAGGCGGCGACGGTGGTGGCGAGGGCTCGGGCGACTTCTGGGGCACCACCGGGACGACGACCGACACCTCGAGCAGCCGGGCGCTGGCCGAGATGCACCCGGCGCAGATGAAGGCACCTGCAGGCCCTGCGACGAGGGGGCCGACCTCGCCCCGCGGGCGACAGCAGAACGAGCACCACGCCTCGAGCGAAGGCTCCGCCGGCTGCGGCCCACGATCGAACGGCGACAGCTCGCGCGTCGGCCGGTCGACCAGCTCATCGCCGAAGCCCAGCCCGTCGTCCTCGAGTCGAGACACCTCGGGCCTCGGAGCTTCTTCGCCAGCACCAAAGGGCGCGTCGTCGAGCAGGTACGCCACCGCGCCGTCGTCGTCGTCGAACTCGTCGGCGGTGCGATCGCGGATCTGATCGAGCGGCTCGGTGACGGGCCGGCCCTCGAGGCGATCGATGTGACGCTCCATCTGCGCGGCGCGACGTGCCATTCGACGGGCACGGTAGAACTCGGCCGCGCGCCGCAACTGGGTCACCGCGCCGGGCACGTCTCCCGAAGCCTCTGCCTGTTGCGCCGCCGCCAGCAGCGACCGGATCTCCGACGCCATGCCCCTGTCATGGTACCGCCCGGCCCAGACCTTCGCAGTGCCCAAAGCAGCGCGCGCGACGTGCCGGGGCTGGCGTCACCCAGTCGACACCGCACGACCCACCAAAGCGGACGCCTCAGTCACTTCGTCGAGCCGGCCCGGAACGCTCGCGGGGGTCAGGCGATCCAACGAAGCCCCGCATGCGGCACGCGCCGGGGCACTGACTGACTCGCAGCACTCGCTGACGCTTTGCCCGTCTGTCAGGCGATCCTG
>JALOQF010000107.1 GCA_025459425.1 Myxococcaceae bacterium
CATCGAGATGACGCTGCTGATCTGGTACCCGCGGTTCTCGTACTCCTCCTGCCACTGGAGCCCCGACGAGAAGGTGAGGAAGTGCTCGATGGTGCTGTCACACGCCGGCGTGCCCTCGTACTCGGTGAGCACGCTGCAGACCGACGCGTCGGGCGACAACAGGCCCTGGTGCACCGCGAGGCCCACCAGCGTGCTCGAGTAGCTCTTCGCGACCGACCACGACAGCTGGCGCTTCGTCTCGTCGAAGCCGCGCGCGTACTTCTCGTAGACGATGGCGCCCTGGTGCACGACGACGAGGGCGTTGGTGCGGAAGCCCTTGCGCTCCTCGGGCTTCCCCTCGAGCGTGAAGACGGCGGCCTCGAGCGCGGCGATGGCGTCGGCCTTCTTCACCGGGTCGACCAGTTGCAGCGGCCAGGCCTGGGTGGGCCACGCGGGCCGGGAAGGACACGCCTGGGCCGACGCGACCGGGGCGAAGACGAGCGAGACGAGCGCGAGCCACTTCATGCAGCCAACACAGCACATCCCGTCGGCGCGGCCCATGGCGTTTCCGGCGCTCGATGAAACCACCGGCGCCGCACCGGAGTACCGCCAGCGTCGACACCGATGCCCCCGGCCCGCTCCGTCCCAGCGGCTCCGGGTGCTCCGGGTGGTCCTCGTGCGCCATCGTTTCGCGGCAGACATCACCCGTCGGAAGGAGCGCCGAAGGGAAACCACCACGCGTCAGCGACGCCGCTGCGCTCCCGCAGCCGACGAGGAGCGCGATGCGCGTCGACCTCGAACGACTGATGGTTCTGGGTACCGAGAAGCCAGCGTCACGGTTCCACGCGCTTCGCGTGGCCTCTTCGGCGCTGCCCCGCTGGGGAGGGCCCCGGCGGTTCCTTTGGCGGTCGCGTCGAACGAAGGCTACGCACGCTGCCCATGACTGCACCTGAGAGCGCGCCCCCGGCGCTCACCCGTCAACAGCAGGTGCTCACGCTCGCCGGCACCCTCATCGCGCTCTTCCTCGCGGCGCTCGACCAGACGGTGGTGGCGACGGCGGGCCCCGACATTCAGAAGTCGCTGCACCTCGCGCCCGGGCTGTACTCGTGGATTACCACCGCCTACTTCGTCAGCTCGACGGTGCTGGTGCCGGTGTACGGCCGCCTGTCCGACGTCTACGGCCGGAAAATCGTGCTGGTGGTGGGCGTGGTGCTCTTCGTCGCGGCCTCGGTGCTGTGTGGCGTGTCGCAGAGCGCGTGGCAGCTCATCGCCTTCCGGGCGCTCCAGGGCGTCGGGAGCGCGTCGCTCTTCACCTCGGCCTTCGCGGTGGTGGCCGACCTGTTCCCACCGAGCGAGCGCGGCCGGTACACGGGACTCTTCGGTGCCGTCTTCGGCGTCTCGTCGCTCGTCGGCCCGCTGCTGGGCGGCTTCATCACCGACCACTTCGGCTGGCATTGGGTGTTCTTCATCAACCTGCCGCTGGGCGCGCTGGCGCTCTCGTTCATCGTGCTGCGCATGCCCCCGCTCAAGCCGGTGGACGCGGGCAAGGGCTCCATCGACGTGATGGGTGGGGTGCTCCTCGCGGTGGGCGTGGTGCCGCTGCTGCTGGGCGCGTCGCTGGGCCGCGCGGTGCTCCGCGAAGGCGACGTCGGCTACCTGTGGACGAGCCCACCGATGTTCGCGATGGGCCTGCTCGCGCTCCTCGGACTCGTGGGCTTCGTCACGTGGGAACTGCGCGTCGAGCAGCCCCTCGTCGACCTGCGGCTCTTCCGCATTCCCACCGTGCGCTGGGGCGTGGGCACGATGTTCGTGATGGGCGGCGCCTTCCTCGCGCCGATGGTGTTCCTGCCCCTCTTCATGGTGAACGTGGTGGGCGTCACCAACACGGCGTCGGGCCTCACCATCTCGCCGCTGGTGATGGGCATCGTGGCCGGCAACGTGCTCTCGGGACAGCTCGCCTCGCGCTTCGGCAAGTACAAGCCGTTCCTGCTGGTGGCGATGGTGGTGCTGACGGTGGGCTTCCTCATCATGGGCTTCACGCTGCGGCCGGACTCCACGCAGGGCGAGGTGACGGCGAAGATGGTGTTGCTGGGCCTGGGGCTGGGGCCGGCGATTCCGCTCTTCACGCTCGCGGTGCAGAACGCGGTGTCGACGCAGCAGATGGGCGTGGCGACGTCGATGACGACGTTCTTCCGCTCGCTCGGCTCGACCATCGGCGTGGCGGTGGTGGGCTCGCTGTTCGCCTCCACGCTGGCGCGCGACCTCGAGCTGGGCGTGGCGAAGGCGACCGAAGGCCTGCCGAAGGAGTTCGTCGCCAGCGCGATGTCACGGCAGCAGGCGGCGCCGGCCGAGGGCGGCGAAGGTGGCGGAGGCATGCGCTTCGACGTCGAGGCGGCGAAGCAGCGCGCGAGCGACGGGCTCGAGGGCGCGCGGCGGCTGGCGCTCAAGGCGCTCGAGGGCGACGCGCTCGCGGCGGCGGCGGTGGCGTCGTCTCCGCTGAGCGACGAGACGCTCAAGGCCCAGGTGAAGGACGGCGGGCCGAAGGCCCAGGTGCAGGCGCGCTTCGAGGCGCTCTGGCGACGGGTGCAGGAAGCCGCCGACACGCCCCTGACGTGGACGGCGCTGCTCGAGTCGAACGAGCTGCCGGTCGCGGTGAAGACCGCCGCGCTGGCGGTGTCTCCCTCGGCGCTGAAGGACGGGCCGGGCCCCGCGGCGGCGCTGGCCCCGGTGAAGGCGGTGCTCGACGCCGAGGCCGCGCGGCTGGGCGAACTCGCGCTGGAGCAGGCCCGCACGAAGCTCGAGCTGCGCGTCGCCACCGAGCGGCCGAAGGTGCTCTCGGCCATCGACGCCGTGGGCCTCGCGGTGCGTCAGGCCTTCACTGACGCCATCTCGCTCGTCTACCAGTTGATGGCGGTGCTCGCGGTGCTGGCCTTCTTCATGACGCTGCCGCTGCCCCAGTTGCCGCTGCGTGGCCGGGCCGCGCCGATGCCGCAGGGTGAATGAAGCCGCCAGAGCGCGCGGCGCGCGAGCCGCCCCTCGGCCTCGCGTTCCTGCAACCGGAAGACACCGATGCCAACGGGCGCCGGGCGTGGACGCAACCGGTCTGGCCCTCGTGACGTCAGCCGCACGAGCGCCGATACTCGAGCCGTCTCTCCTGGCTCCAGAGGTCGACATGTCCACACGTTGGTTGACGGTGCTGTTGGTTCTTTCAGGTCCTGGCTTTGCTGGAGAGAAGGACAAACCGACGGCGACGCCGGCGGTCGCCCCGAAGCCGGCGTCGGTGCTGCCCGGCTGTGCGTGCTCGACGGGCGTCACGTTGACCTCGGTCGTCGTGCACAACTGCATCTGCCCGTCGGACGACGGCAAGCCGCTGCAGTGCGTGGTGGCGGCGGGTGGGGTCGGCGTCTCGGTGTCCTGCTCGCGCTGACGCACGGACCAAAGGTCGCCGCTCAGCGGCCCAGCGCCTGACCGAGGAGCGCGCGCGTCTCGGCGTCGGACTCGACGGCCCAGCGACGCTCCAGCGCGGCGCGCACCTCGGGCTCCGGCGAGCGCGCCACCGCCACGATGGCCGCCCGGCGCACCAGCGGCGCCTCGTCGACGAGCGCCTGCAGCAGGGCCGCGTCGAGCCCTCGCCCCACCAGGAAGCCCAGCGTCGCGACCGCGGCCTTGCGCACGAGGGGCGCTGCATCACGGGTGAGCTGCGCCAGGGTCGCGCGGGTGGCCGGCTCGTCGAAGTGGCCCAGCGCCGAGAGCGCCGCGCGCCGGAGCCCCGTCGGCTCGCGCCCACTCGAGGCGAGCGCGCGGAGCGTCATGGCCGTGTCGCGGCCTCCCGCCTCGACGAGCTGCGCCCGCGTGGGTGGCGTGTCGATGGCGCCGAGAAGCCGCCGCAGCGCAGGCGTCACGTCTTGCGCGAACGCGGGCGCCGCCAGCAGCAGCGCGAGGAGAAAGCCGGTTCTCATGGGCGCACCACCGGGTTGCGGCGCAGCGTCACACCCTGGAGCGGGCTCCACTGGGACCCACCGGCGGCGAACGGCGCCATGATGTTGGCCTCGGCCGCGGCACCCGAGCGCGGCGTGTCAGAGAGGTTGTCCTGCTCGCCATCGAGCTCGAAGACATGGCTGAGGCCCAGCTGGTGACCCACCTCGTGCGTCAACACCAGTCCGAGCGGATCGGCCTCGCCCATGCGCGGCACGAACGTCGCTTCGTCGAACAGAATGGCCACGCCGGAGCTGCCGGTGCCGTTCGTCATCGTCGTGCCCGGCACGCCGCCAGCGACGCCCAACACCGCGCCCGGCGGCAGGCGGGGGTCGAGCTCGAGGGACTCGACGAAGAAGAGGTTGAGGCCCTGCGGTGCGCCACGGCTCTGCTGGAACAACACCTCGAGGCTGGTGCCCACCATCGGCAGCCCGGCATCTTCGTCGATGCGCGAGGTGACGGCGCTGAAGCCCGGCGGCAGGTCGACGAGGCGCGGTGGGTCGACCGCGATGCCGGCGTCGAGGAAGAAGGCCTGCAGGCCACGCAGCGCGCCGACGAGGCGTGGCTGGGTGGGCGCCGTCGCCGCGGTGAGGCCGGCGCTCCCGGTGAAGAAGAGGTTGAGGCCCACCCGCTGCACGCCGGGCGGCGGCCGTGGCTTCACGTACACCTTCACGGTGGCTGCGGTGTCGACGGTGGGCATCCACGACTCCACCCGAAACCGCCAGGCCCCGGGCGCCCACTCGCCGCGCGCGTCGTCGCTCTCGAGCACCAGCGCGTTCGCCAGGCGCAGGTTGGGGCGGCTCCGCGTGCGGTGCTGCTGCACGTCGCGGCCCTGCGCCAGCACCACGCCGCGCGGCGAGACGATGCGGGTCGTCTGGAAGACGTCGAGCTCGGGTGACACGCCCAGCACCTCGATGAGGAAGCCCTCGTCGCTCGGCTCGATGGGCACCACGAAGTCCCTCGCGAAGCCGCCGTCACGCCCCGACACCAGACCGAAGTCGACGACCCGCACGCCCGCGTCGCTGGTGGGCAGCACGCCCGCGTCGAAGCCCGCGTCCACCCGGCCCGCGTCGACGACGCCTGCATCACCCCGTCCGGCGTCCACGCGCCCAGCATCGACCCGGCCTGCATCCATGACGCCTGCGTCGATGCCCCCGTCGCGTCTGCCTGCGTCGAACGAAGGCGTGGCGCAGGGAATGAAGGGCCCGCCGGGCTCCGAGGCCGACTCGCAGGGCGGCTCGAAGCAGCCCGCCGTGAGGACGATGCAGAGGAGTGAGCGCCTCACGCGCTCCAGGTGCCGCGACACGCACGCAGCTTCACGGTTTTTTGCAGCAATGGCGAGCAGTCCACTCGCTGGGCAGGGCGGCCTCGCGCTGCGACCACCTCGAGCCAGCGGCCACGCCGGGCGCCCTCGACGAACGCGAGACGACTCTGCGTGGATTGGTCCTGCTGCAGCGGGCCGAACCCGACGACTCCGGGCTCACTGCGCGCAGCTGCCGAAGCCGAACACCACGACACACCCGCCGATGGGGAAGCCGCTCATCCGGCAGCACTGGTCGCTCGTCTGACACGACTCTCCGGCGACGCGGCAGTAGCACGCGTTGACCGACCCCGTCGGCGCAGGCCCGCAGCGCTGCGGAGACCCGGCGCGGCACTCCGTCGTCGTGCCCGGCATGGTGCAGCCGTCGAGACACCGGCCAGTGGCGTCGCCAGAGCGCGTCGGCTCACACACGCCGTCACCGCCGCAGGTGCCGCCGCTCCGCAGACAGAGGCCCTCGCACGAGCCGCCGTTGTTGCTCTGCCGCTGACACCGGCCCGATTCGCACTCGGTGTTGGCGCTGCAGGCGCCGCCGTACTTCTGCAGCCCGCGGTCCTTCACCTGACACAGCTTGCTCCACGGGTTGCACCCGTAGTTCCCGCCCAGCGCGCGGCAGTCGGCGTCGCTCGCGCACAGCGGAACGCACCAGTTGGGGCTGCTCGAGTCTTCGTCTTCGTCATGGCAGGCATACCCGGGCCGGCACCCGCTCGAGCCGCTGCACCGCTGGCGACAGAAGCGCCCGTGCTGGTCGTGCACGCACACGGTGTTGGTGGGACAGCCCGACGACACGCCGGCGTCGCTGCGGGAGCACGCGTTGACGCCGGCCACGCACGCCCCACCCGGCCACCCGGACGACGCCTCGTCCTGACAGGTGCCGCCCGCCGCGCACTGGGTGCTGTTGATGCAGGCCGAGCCGGGCGGCAGGTTCGAGCACGCCGCGTTCGCCACGCACGCCATGTCACCGCAGTCGATGGAGCCGTTGCAGTCATTGTCGCGGCCGTCGGTGCAGCTCGACTCGGTGCCCATGCCGATGCAGTCGCTGTCGGCGCAGTCGAGGCGGGTGTCGAAGTCGTTGTCGATGCCGTCGCTGCAGTTCGTCTCGGCCTGCGCACCGTTGCGGCAGGTACAACCGCTCCCGCAGGCCTGGTTGGCGCAGCCGGTGTCTTCGCAGTCGGTGAAGCCGTTGTTGTCGTTGTCGAAGCCGTCGCTGCACGCGGTGGACTCGGGCGCTGGCGGGCTGCCACAGCGGTTCGCCGCGCCCATGCAGTCCATGGTGTCGGCGCAGTCGCGCAGGCCGTCGCCGTCGTTGTCCATCTTGTCCGTGCACGACGTCTCGCGCCGCCGGCCCTGCCCGCACACGCACCCGGCGCCGCAGGCCGTGCCGTCGCAGTCGGGCGTGTCGAGACAGTCCATCGCGCCGTCGCCGTCGTTGTCGACGCCATCGGTGCAGGCGTTCTCGGTCTTTCGCCGCGACAGGCAGACGCAGCCGGTGCCGCACGAGGCGTTGGTGCAGTCGACGTCGGCGCAGTCGGAGTCTCCGTCGCCGTCGTTGTCCAGCCCGTCGGTGCACGCCGTCTCGGCCTTCGCGCCCGAGCGACAGGTACAGCCGGCGCCACAGCTGCGCATGGCGCAGTCGGTGTCGAGACAGTCGGCGCGGGTGTCGGCGTCGTTGTCGAGCCCGTCACCACACTCGCCCTCGCCCCGGTTGCCGCCGACACAGGCACAGCCGGGCCCGCACGAGGCCTGCTCGCAGTCGGCGTCGGCGCAGTCGACGCGCGTGTCTCCGTCGTCGTCCGTCGTGTTGCCGCAGTCGACTTCGCCGCGTACTCCGGCGTCGGTGCACGCACAGCCCAGGCCGCAGGACTGGCCCAGACACGCGCGGTCACGGCAGTCGCGCGCGCCGTTGTTGTCGTTGTCGACCTGGTCGAAGCAGCTCGCGGGCGCCTCGGCGCCGCCGTCACCACAGCCCGGTTTGCCTTGACAGTCCGAGTCAGCGCAGTCGACGCGCCCGTTGCCGTTGTCGTCCTGGCCGTTGTCGCAGTTCTCGATGCGCAGGCAGTTCAGCTCGGCCGCGCACGCGGGGTCCATGCAGTCGACGAGGCCGTTGCGGTCGTCGTCGACCTGGTTGGTGCAGTTCTCGACGGGCACCTGGCAGATGGACTCGGCGAAGCAGGTCGGGTCGAGACAGTCGGCCTTGCCGTCGTTGTTGTCGTCGACGCCGTTCCCGCAAATCTCGCGGCGCGGCGGTGGAGGCGGCGGCGTGCAGGCCGACAGCCAAAGCGTCACGGCAGCGAGCAGGAGGGCGACGAAGCGCATCGGGGAGGTCGAGCCTTACCCCAGCACGTGATGGAGAGGCCACCAGACTGATCAACGCGACGAAGTCGACGAGCGCGTGCCCCGACGTCACCGCATCTTGAGCTGACGTCCCGTTCGGACGAGGCTCCGAGCCATGTGGGGTTCGGTGACGGTCGCTCTGCTCCTCTCGGCTTCTCCAGATGGAGGCCTCGAGGTCAGTGACGTGACCGCGGCCCTCCTGCTCATGAAGGGGCCTGACGGAGGCGTTCCGCGCTTTCGCGTGTCGCGGATCAACAATGGGATTCCCCTGGTGCGAGGCCATGCGCTGGGCGTCGAGAAGGAGCGCCTGTCATCGCTCGGGCCGCTCGCCGAGTGCTTCGACCGGGAGTGCTTCGAGCAGGCCTTCAAGTCGTGCACGCCTACGCGCTACGAGGTTCCGGTGTTTCGTGGTGGCTGCGGGACCGAGCCTCAGAGTGGGCCGACCGTGGGCTGGTACGCGACCCGCCGTGTGCCAAAGAAACGAGCCTGCGAGGTCGTCATGTTCGCTGCACGCGGGGAACAGGTCGTGGTCGACCGCTCCTGTCGGGCCATTCCGCTCGCCGGGTACGACTTCGCGTGCCCCGACGAGCCTTCCGTCCAGCGAATGGTCGAAGCCAACAAAAGGAGCCTTCTGCCCAAACCCCGCCGCCGCTGACGGCGCGCTGGTGCGGCTCGCGCGCACCTCCCCGGTCCCCACCACAAGCGACGCTCCCGCAGACGACCTCGAGGTGCCATCTTCTCGCCCCGTGCGCTTCGCCTCGTGGATGACGGTCACCTCGCTCACCCTCTGCGCTGCCGGCGCCTCGTGGACGCTGTGGCGACGGCCCGGCGTGTTCCCCATCAGCGATGGCCTGTTCTGGGCCACGACGGCGACGGTGCTGCTGGCGTGGCTCGCGGTGCTGGTGGCGCTCGGTGGGGCGCTCTCGTCGCGGCCGGCGCTGGTGCTGGGCGTGGGCCTCGTGCCTGGCGTGATGTTGGTGAGCGGTGGCCTCGCCGGACGATTCGTCTTCCCAGCCGCCGACAGCGCCTTCTTCGGAGGCCCCTTCACCCTCGGCGCCTTGTGGCTCTTCACCACGCTCCGCGCGTACCGGACGCTGCCGCGGCGGGCCCGCCTCGTCGCCCTCGGCGTGTCGGTCGCCGCCAGTCCGCTCGGCGTCGTTCAGGCCACGGCGCGCGCGCCGCTCCCGGCAGACACGCGACCGCTGCTCCAGGCGCTCCCGGAGACGATCAGCGATGAACGCCTGGCCCTCGACGACGAGGCCCTTCAGTTCCCCTGCGGCGCTGCGTCGCTGCGCCTCTCACCCTTCCTGCACTTCGACGACGCCTCGGAAGACGGCTTCTGGCCGCTCCGTCGGACACCAGTGGTGGAGAAGCTCGTCGAGGCGCCTTCGCTGACGGGCCCCGCACGCCGGGCCGCGCTCGAGGTGCAACCACGCGACGCGGGGGTCTTCGTCGACGCGGCCACCCTCGTCACCCGAGACGTCGCCGCGCACCTGAGCCGCTTCGCCGACGTCAGCCTCGCCGGGCTGCGCACGCCGCGGCTGCGCTTCGATGCCACTGGAGAGACGGTGTACCCGATGTCCACCTACGACTACCCCTCGGGGCGCCCGGTGCACTTCGCGGCCTTCACCGGCGACGCGCTCGTCGTGTGGCGCGCCACCAGCGCCGAGAAGGGCCCCTTCGTCGAGCTCGGCCGCGGCGCCCTGGGTCGCGACGCGCCGCTCGGCCTCACCGTGCTGGACGGTGACGCGCCGCAGTGCCACCTCACCTTCCTCGACTTCACCGCGCAGGCCTCGACCCAGCGCTCGCCCACCGCGGGTGAAGGGGTGCCGGTGAACGCCGTGCAGTTCGGCCGCTTCTTCAGCGACGACGCCCCGGTGAGCCTCATCCTCTCACTCGCGGCCACCGGCATCGGCAGCGGCTTCGAGACGACCCGCCACGCGCCAGGGGTGTATCGGAACCGAATCATCATCGAGCCGCACGAGCCTCGACGGCCGGGCGCACCCCAGTAGACTCACCTGTCAGTGCGTGGGCGGGTCCTCTTCATCGCGGCAATGCTGGGCGTGGCGTGCGCAGCACCTCCGTCCACGCCTTCGGAGCGCACCACGCAGCCGCTCGAAGTCGCCGCGCGCACCACGCTGACGGACTTCGCAGCCGGGAGCTTCGAAGGTGGCACCGAGGTGATGGGTGGACGCCTCGTGGTGTCGTCTCCGTCGTCGGGGTTCGGCGCGCCCGTCGCGTCGGCGCTGCTCGACACGCCGCGCGCTGGCCATGCGGCAGCGCTCGCGCGGGGCTTCGTCTTCGTCATCGGCGGAGAAGGCGCGGCGGCGACGACGACGGCGCGGGCCCAGCTGAACGACACGGGCCTGGGCTCGTTCCTGCCGTCACGTGCGCTGCCGAGCCCTCGCGTCGGCGCGGCGGCCGCTGCGGTGGGCGAGCTGCTCTTCGTCGCCGGCGGCGGCACCACCGAGGTGTTGGTGACGCGCGTCGCTGCCGATGGAACCCTGGGGCCCTGGGCCACCACCACGCCGCTCCCGGCCCCGCTCGAGCGGCACGCGCTGGTGGCGCTGCGCGGCCGCCTCTACGTGCTGGGAGGCACCGCGGCGGGCACCGTGCGTGCGCAGACGTGGCGCGCCGACGTGCAGGCCGATGGAACGCTCTCGCCGTGGACGGCCGACACGCCGCTGCCCGGCCCGCGCGCGGGGAGCGGCGCGGTGCTGCTGGGAGACCGCGTCGTGGTGTTGGGTGGGAGCAGCCAGCTGGCCCCCGCGCGCCTCGACCTCGCCGACGTCGTCTCGGCGTCGGTGGTCGACGATGGGCGACTGGGCCCGTGGAGCCCCGAGGTGTCCCTCCCGCGCCCGCGGGGTGACGTCTCGGCCGTGGCGACGCGCCAGGCGCTCGTCGTGCTGGGTGGGTTCGGTGGTACCGGCGAGGTGCTTCTCACGCCGCTGTCGAGCAGCGGGAGAGTGGGCGCCTGGACGACGGCGGCCATGCTCCCCGCCGAGACGGGAGCCGCGGCTGCCGTCGGCGCTGGGCGTTGGGCAGTTCTTCTGGGCGGGCGTGCACCGTCGACGCCCACCGCACGCGTTCAAGCCTTCTC
The DNA here is from genome assembly GCA_025459425.1 of Myxococcaceae bacterium. GTDB lineage: Bacteria > Myxococcota > Myxococcia > Myxococcales > Myxococcaceae > Xiheimicrobium. The sequence goes on from JALOQF010000107.1 coordinate 10,707, forward strand.
GCTCGAAACTGGACCGACGCTGTCCACCTTCGCGCCCCGAGGCAGCACGCTGTCAGCCATCACCACGGGTGGCGCCGTGGCCACGCGGGCGAACCTCATTCTCGCGGGGGGCTCGGAGGACGCTGGCGCCGTGACTGGCGTGCGCCTCTGGGAGGTTCAGCCGCTGAACCTCTCGGGCCCGGTGCTCACGTTCCTTCCCCAGGCGCGGCGTGAGGTCGCGGTCGTCGTGCGCGAGACCGAGGTGTACGTCATCGGCGGCCGCGACGCGTTGGGCGCCCCCACGGACGAGGTGTCGGCGGCGACGCTCGGTGAGAACGGAACGCTCGGGCCGTGGAGCGTGCGCGCTCGGCTGCCGTCACCCCGGAGCCGCGTCGGGGCCACCGTCGAGGGAGATCAGCTCGTGGTGGTCGGCGGCTCCGGCGTCATCACCACCGACGAGGTGCTGACCGCGCCGTTCCTCGCGGATGGAGGCGTGGGGAGCTTCACGGTGGCCGGGCGCCTGCCCTCGCCGCTCGCGGGCGTCGCGGTGTCGGCACGCACGGGGCAGCTCTTCGTCGCGGGCGGCACCAACGCGGGAACCGGCAGCACCGAGGTGCTGACGGCGAGGCTCGGGCGAAACCTCCTCGGCCCGTGGACGCGCAATGCCGCGCTCGCCACGTCACGCTCGGGAGCGGTCGCCGTGGCCCATGGTGGCCAGCTCGTGTTGGTGGGCGGGAGTGACCCCAGTGTGGTCGACGAGGTCGCCGCGGCCCGCTGGCTCCCCGACGGGCGCGTGACGCCGTTTCAGCCGCTGAGACCGCTCCTCGAACGTCGCCCCGGCCTTGGCGCTGCCGTCGTGGGCGATGACCTCTTCGTCATCGGTGGAGAGCAAGCGCTCCCGGTGCGCGCGGCCCGGCTCGCGACGATGGCGTCGGCCGGCTCCTTCGGCGCGGGCCCGGCGGTGCCCTCGGCCCGGCGCGCGGCGCGGCTCGTGTCGACGCCGACGCACCAGTACCTCATCGGCGGCTCGAGCCCGTCGGGTGACTTCGACGACGTGCTGGTGGCTGCACGGCAGCCCGACGACTCGCTCGGGCCGTGGGTCTCATCGAGCTCGTTGCCGCAAGCCCGCTACCTGCACGTGGCGCTGGCGGTGGGGCGACGGCTCTACGTGCTGGGCGGCACGACGGGCATGGGGCCGACGGCCGACGCGCTGACGGCGCCGCTGCTCGACGACGGGGGCGTGGGCCCGTGGACGCCGACGACGCCGCTCCCAGATGCGGGCAACGAGAGCTCGGGCGCCGTGGTGGGTGACTCGGTGTACGTGCTCGGCGGTCAGGCCGGCGCGGCGTCGTCGAGCGTGGTGGTGGCGACGGCGTTGCCAGACGGCGGGCTCTCGGCCTGGAGGCCCACCACTTCACTGCCACGCCCGCGCTGGGGCCACGCGTCGACGACGGTGGGGCACCGGGTGCTCGTCGCGGGTGGACAACCCGACAGCACCGGCTCGCAGGAGCCGCTGCCCGAGGTGCTCGCGGCCGACGGCCTTCCCGATGGCGGCCTGAGCGCATGGCAGCGCATCGGCACGCTGAGCTCGGGGCGACGCAACTTCACGCTGCTGGCCTCGGGCGGGGTCGTGCTGGCGGTTGGTGGCGTGAGCAGCACCGGGGGCGTGCGCTTCGACGACGTCGAGGCGGCGCCGCTGCTCGACGACGGCACGCTCGGGCCCTTCGTGCCGATGACCCGCTTCCCGACGGCGCGCCGCCACCCCATCGCGGCGCTGGTGGGAGACCGGCTGCTGGTGGGCACCGGCGTCGGTCCTCCCAATCAGACGCACTTCGCCGACACCTGGCTTGCGGGCGTCACGCTGCCGCGCTCGGTCGGCGCCTGGACCACGCTCGTCGACCTCGGCCCCGACACGCTGTTCGTCGATGGCTTCGAGGTGCGAACGGGCGGCCTCGGCCGGGTGCGCGCCGAGAGCGCCGTGCTGGGCCTCGATGGTGGCTTCGAACCGGCCGTCGCACATGGCGCCGTGGTTCCCGGAGCCACCGTCACCCTCGCGCGCCCCGGGCGTGGGCTGCGGCTGTCGCTCGTGTTCGACGAGAGTTCGGCGTTCGCGCGTGAAGTCGATGGCGGGCGCTTCGGCGTCGACGCCATCGAAGTGCTGTCACGGGCGTGGGACGCCGGCGTTCCCGACGCGGGTCCGGATGCCGGTCCTGACGCCGGTCCTGACGCGGGTCCAGATGCCGGTCCCGACGCGGGCCCAGATGCGAGCGTTCCCGACGAGGCGCAACAGGACGCTGGCTTCGAGGGGACCGACGGGGGCAAGGTGGATCAGCCGCCCGGAAGCTACGCCGTCGGGTGCGGGTGCCGAGGAGGTGAGGGCGCATCGCTCGCGGCGCTCACGCTGCTGGCCGCGTGGAGGCGCCGCCGCGGAGCCACCATGCGACGTCGTTCATGACGACGTGACGCTCTCGGCGCGACGCACGCTGCGGCACGACTCGGGACACCGTGCGGACCACACGACTCGGTACACGGCGGCTCCAACCCGGGCCTGTCATCCCTCGGCCTCCCTCGTCAGGAGGAAGCGCTCACGGCGGCGTCTGCGTGCGGAACACCTGCACGGTGCGCGCGAAGTCCCACCGCGCGTCGGCCTGATGACACCCGGTGCAGAGGCTCGAGCGGCCCATCGTCGAGTAGGTCCACGTGGTGCCGGAGCGGTTCGCCACGCCCCACGACCAGTCGTTGCTCGCCGTGTCCCAGCCGGCCGGCTCCTTGCGCATGAAGTAGTAGCGCGTGGCCTGGTCGAGCGGCGTGGCCTCGGCCGCGACGACGGCCTTCGCGATGACGCTGCCCACCTGGAACTGCACCGGTTCCGTCATCGAGTCGTAGGTGGGCGCGGCGAGCGCGTTGAACAGCACCCGCACCCGCTGGCCCGAGTGACCGCCCGTGCCCGGGTACGTCGCGGGCAGCACCTGCCGCCACGTCTGCGCCTCGGTGATGAGGTCGAGCGAGTACTGCCCGGGTGTCCACGTCAGGGAACCGCCGTCGGGCATCGACACCGTGGCCGGGCCTCCATCGAACGTCGACATCGGCGCGCCGCCACAGGCCACCAGACACAGAAGAGCAACGAGGACGAGGCGCATGGTGGCCCGTCTACGTCGAGCGGCTCGAACTGGTTACGAGAACGTCCTCGAGCGACGGCGACGGAGAGGCGTGCCGCCACCGTTGGACGACGAGGTGACGGCGGTGCTGGCCCGGGTGCTGCGGCAGGCCCGGCGCCGTCCTGGCGAGGTGGCCCCGGCCTTCATGGAGGACTTCGTCTTCAGCCCCTCGCCTCACCTCCGTCACCGAAGACGCAGCGCCGGCTCGACTGGGCGACGCTGCACCTGCGGCGGCCGCCGTCGCCTTCACGCCATCCACTCCACCAGGAAGACGGCAGAAGGAGCGCCTCCCTCAACTCGGGCACCGCCAAAGCCCATCGTCACGTCCTCCCGCCCGCCAGCGCGGAACCCTCGCCCTCTCCACACCGGACGACGACCATCTCGCCCCGGGACGTCTCGACCTCTTTCCCGGATTCACGCATTGAACCCCTTGTGCGTCTCATCGGCGTCGCTGGGGCGAACTTCAACGAGGCGCGGCTCGTCAGCTCGTCGTCGTTCGAGGTCAGCCGAGAGTCAGGTCATCGATGCCGGCGTAGTCGCGCGGGTTGTGTGTGAGCAGCACTGCACGTCGGCCGATGGCGTGGGCGGCGATGGCGAGGTCGGCAGCGCGGCGCCGTGTCGCGGCCGCTCCCCGGAACAGGTCTGCGGCGCGCTCTGCGGTGGCTTCGTCGAACGGCAGAATCCCCTCCGCACCGAACACAGCGTGAGCGGCGGCGAGCACCTCTGGGCTCCTCGGCCCCCTGACGAACTCGTACCAGGCGATGGCGCTGATCTCGACGAAGGCCCGCGTCTGGAGCACCTCGAGCAGCCGGGCGTGCTCGGGACCTCGTCGATGCGTCGTCGCCAGCACGAGGAAGTCGGTGTCGAGGTGGTATCGACTCACCATTCGGCACGCTCACGCTTGAGACGCTTGAGTTCCTTGGCGGCGTCCAGTTTGGACGACAACTCGACCAGCTTCTCGAACGCGGCGACCCGGCGCTTCCGGTCTTCTTCCGGCACGCCAAGTACCTCGGCCTGAAGCAACTGGAGCGCCCGCCGCATCACCTCTGACGGACTGACGCCAAGCTTCTGGGCCAGGCGCTTCGAGGCCGCTCGAGAGGGCGCGTCGAGCATCAGGGTCGTGCGGTGCATGGACATATGCTGAACATACCTAGCGCATACGTCATCGCCAACCCGCGACACCGCGCGGTGCTACCCCGGGTGCCACGGCAGGCCCGGCGCATCGGAGGAAAGTGGCCCCGGCCTTCGTGGAGGACGACGCCGACGCCCTCGGCCTCGCTCGCCCTGCAGCACTCCTGCCGCTCGAGGCGCGTGTCTCGCCCAGCCGCACGACCTCAGCCCGGGTTGGCTCACCCCTGAGCCAACAGCGGGACGCTTCGCACCGGAGCGAAGTACTCCGCGCGGGAGTTGTCACCGCACCCCTCGACAGGAGCGGGCCGCCAGTCGCGCGACCTGGCGGCCCTCCCAGCGCCCTACCGCACGCGGGTGACGAGGCCCGCGCCCACCGTGCGGCCTCCCTCACGCAGTGCCGGGCTCCAGGCCCACCGCGCGCTTGAGACTGAATGACACCGTCGCGCGGTCACCCGGCTTCACCACGCCAGCCTCGGGCACCAGCAGCGTGCCGGTGACGTCGGTGGCGCCGAAGAAGAACTGCGGCGTGTAGCCCGAGGCGAACGGCGTGTGACGGCCGCCCTCCTTCGCGGTGAGCACGAACAGCTCGGCCTCACCTTCCTGGTTCGTCGGCGAAGGCTCGTTCGCTCCGTCGGACACGGCGCGCGGCGAAGATGACGGGTTCCTCGTCACCTACGGCACCAACGCGCGAACAGGAGTCGGCGGCGTTTGCGACTTCGCTGGCGGCGACAGCGACACTGGGCCTCGGCTGTGAGGTAAAGATGACTCCCTCTTCTGTAGGCGGAGACGCACACCTCACCACCTCGACCATTGCCAGCCGGCGCTGCAGGCCAGCGCCGAGGCGACGAGCCAGAGGTCGTCTATCGACCGGCCGTCGGAGCCTTGCGCTTCTTCGATCTGGCAGCAGCCTTCCGTGCCAGAGGCTTCTTCCGGCGGACGAGCTTCTGCGCAGCAGGCTTCCTGGCGGTCGCGGGCGGTCTCGGCCAGAGACGCTGCCCCATGGGCGCGCGCCCGACTTCAGTGGTGAGCTGCTCGAGGGTCAGGCCGAACAATTCCTTGAGAACCGGACTGGCGGCGAAGCGCGCACGGTTGCGCGAGACCGGCCCGGAGACCTCGTCCTGGTTCCCGTCCTTGTCCACGAGGTCGCGACACCCCTGACCATCGGAGATCCAACGCCGCTCTTCGCCTTCGGAGTGGAGGCGCCACAGCCACTCCTGGTCGGTCGAGTCGTCGTACGCGACCAGGACGACCTGCTGCCGCTCGTTCTTGCCGCTGCGGAGCACGTCTGCAAGTTGGCCGCTGAGCGTCTGGTCGAAGTACTCGCGACCGTAGTTCCAGCGCTCCGAGAACGTCTTGAACACCGGGGGGTCGTACAAGAACGCGTGCAGGTCGGGCCGCAGCGCGACGCTCCGCAGACACTCGTAGTCATCCACCGGCTCAGCGTTCTCCAGCAGATCCGAGACCAGCGAAGGGTCGAAGTCATCCGGGCAGTACAGGCCAACGAGGTATCGCGTCACGATGCGGTAGCGCAAGCGCAAGCGCGAACGACGACGATAGGGTCCCGCGTGACCTGCCCGCCGTCGAGCCGGAAGACGTCGCGCTGGTGGAGGCGTGGAGAGCTGAGTCGGTGTCGATGCGACGATTCGGGGCAGCGGCCGTCTTCACGGAATGGACGCTTCACCGTGCCTCCACACTGCGGCCGCCTTGTGGCTTGCTGACGTCGAACTTCGGCCGGCGCTCACTCGCGCGAGTGGGCCCCTCGACGAAGCGTACGTCGGCGATCGATACATACGCTGGCTGGAGACCGCACGCCGGCTCGTGATGGCGAGCCACCGCGTGCCGCCGCCCAAGGTGCTGCCGAGGCTCATGCCGTCGGCTGGCATCGACGCGCGATTGGTGCCTGTCGATGCGTGCCTGTCGGCGCTCCGTGCCTGGTGCTCCGGCCAGGGCCCGTCCTCGAACGTGATCCACTGCGCATTGGCGAGCGCACCGGGGGTCGGCCACGTCGTCCACACCGTCACGAACATGTCGGCGACGCCGTTCGTCGCTCCGGCAGGAGTTGCACGGGGACTCCGACGGAGGCCCAGCCCGAAGCAGCTCCAGTCGCCGCTCGCCGTCTGCAGGAGCGTCGTTTCGTTTCCTCAGGTGCCTTTTCACAACAACAGCGCTGGCGTTCGTGCCCGGCTCTTCGACCGCCCCTCAATCGATGGTCTCGAAGGGGCCTGGCCGATCCTCGCTGCGGAGTACGTAGCCGAGCATCTCAGCCCAAGCGAATGGGACTCGATCGAGGACGACGAACGGGTCGAACTGCTGCAGGAAGACCTGCTGCTGGGACAGCGCGGGTGGAGACCGCTGAGCTGGTTCGACGCCGTGAGCCACCTGTTCGACCTCCGCGCCGGCAACGGGGCCCCGCCCGCTGACGCGCAGGCCGAGCCGCTCGAGCTCCTGGAATTGCTCCAGCGCTTCGGGCGGTTCGAAGGAGGTGCGATCTGCCCCGACGCCTACCGCGCCGTTCTGGTGTTCGAGCACGTCGTCTGGAGCGACCTCGCGATTCTCTGAGGGCGAGCCGTTCGCCTGCTTCTGCCAAATCTCGCTGTTCATGCCTGACGCATCAGAGAAACAAAGCGCGAAACCGGAGGCCCTCTGAACCTCTGTTGGGGACTGCCGTGCGTTTCCGTCACCGCCTGGGACAGCGCGTTCCATCGCGTCGGGCCTGCGCTGACGGGGCGAGCGTAAGGACCTTCACATGAGCGCTCGAACCCTCGACGTGGCCCGCCTCGGCTTCCCCTGGCACACCGCCGACCCGTTCCTCTTCTGCGTGCATCACGACGACGCGTACCCGAAGGGCAACGACGCGATGGGCCCCACCGCGTCGCTCGCCAGCCGCGCCATCGGCAACGACTTCGAGGGCAAGGACGGCTGCCGCAGCACCCGTGCCACCACCGCCGTCACCTCGTCGTCGGACGGAGGCGGGACAGGAAGGGCCTCTCCGTCACCACGCCACAGCGCGTCCGGCACCAGCACATGAAGGTGTGGCGTCAACTGCAACATCGACCCAAACCACTCACGTGAAGACGACGGCCCCGCCGAAGGTGAAGTCCGAGGCTCCGAGTCTCCGCGCGGCCTGCCGGTGCCGACGCCACACCGCCCGCACCAGCAGCGACGCCACCGTGTGCACGACGGACACCACCCTCCTGGCTGACGCTGCAACGGGAGCGGGCCGCCAGTCACACCACCTGGCGGCCCTCCCAACGCCCTACCGCACGCGGGTGACGAGGCCCGCGCCCACCGTGCGGCCTCCCTCACGCAGGGCGAAGCGCATGCCGGGCTCCAGGCCCACCGCGCGCTTGAGACTGAACGACACCGTCGCGCGGTCACCCGGCTTCACCACGCCAGCCTCGGGCACCAGCAGCGTGCCGGTGACGTCGGTGGCGCCGAAGAAGAACTGCGGCATGTAGCCCGAGGCGAACGGCGTGTGACGGCCGCCCTCCTTCGCGGTGAGCACGAACAGCTCGGCCTCACCTTCCTGCCGGGCCTTCACGCTGCCCGGCAGCACGACGAGCGCGCC
>JALOQF010000108.1 GCA_025459425.1 Myxococcaceae bacterium
GAGGAGACGTGGCGCCCTCCTTCGACCGGCGTCGCCAACCCGAACTTCGGCTTCATCAACGGCCTGTCGGCGTCGGTCGAGCTGCCGAAGGGCTTCTCGCTGTCAGCGTCGTACTTCCTCTTCAACATCATGCCGTTCGCCAACGGCCCCTGCGTGGTGCCCGGCGTGCCGCAGGCGACGTGCGCCGAGCAGCCGCGCTTCGGTGGCTCGAACTGGCGAAACGACCACTGGTTCCTCGCCTCCGTCGACTGGTCGCGAGGGCCGGTGAGCCTGTCGCTGGGCCTGTCGACCTACCGCCCCATCACCGAGACCAACGGCCAGGTGTCGCAGCCGTTCCTCGAGCTCAACCGCTCCAACGCCTCCACCGTCTACCTGTCGTTCTCGACGAGCGCCGAACAGCTCGTCGACGCTTTCTCCGAGGAGAAGAAATGAAGCGCGCCTTGTGGGTCCTCATGCTCGCCGCTGCCTGTGGTGAGCCGATTCAGCCGCGCAGCACCGTCCAGCAGAACGCCATCGCGAAGAGCGACTTCGACGGCGTCTGGTACTTCCGCCAGACCGTCGTGGGCGTGCCGCGTGGGCGTGCCGTTCTCGGCCGGCTTCACCTTCCCCGGTGAGCAGGGCGAGAACGAGATGGAGAAGATCGTCTGGGACATTCAGGAAAACGTCCTCTTCGCCCGCCGCGCCTACGAGTACGTGCGCGGCACCGAGAAGGGCAACCCGGCCTACGCCTCGGGCGCCGACCGCCGCTACCAGGGCGCGCCCGTGGCCGCGTTCCGCATCGCCAGCCACTTCGACATCATCCGCGAATACAACGCGTCGACCGGCGAGGAGTTCGACAAGCTCATCGAGAGCCAGGAGCGCAAGTGGTTCGAGCGGAAGTTCATTCGCGTCGACTGGTCGAAGAACGAGGTCACCAACTTCAACTTCCTCGCGGACTGGTCGGCGCCCTCGATTCAGCCCATCAAGCAGGACCCGGTGGCGTACTCGGTGAGCGACCCGAACGACCCCGACGCCTTCCGCATCGAGCGCACCGGTGAGGAGCAGGCGAGCTACCTCGAGGTGACGCAGAAGCTCGTCGCCAGCCCCGAGACCGTCACCTTCGAAGACGGCACCTCGTGGCCGCTGTGCTGGCTCGAGTACTCGACGACCGACTGCGCCAGCCAGGAGATCCGCGTGCGCAACTCGTTCCTGCGCGTCACCCCGCGCGACTACGAGCCGCGCGTCTACGACGACAAGGACATGGAGCGCTTCGGCTACTTCTCCACCGAGCGCCGCTCGTACAACCGCCAGTACGGCCTCACCGAGTCGGGCCGAGACCGCTTCATCAACCGGCACAACCAGTGGTGGCGCTCGCTCACCAACCGCCCGTGTCAGCTCGACCAGCACTGCGGCCCACCAGCGCCCGGTCAGCGCTGCGTGACGGAGCTGCCCGACGCGAAGGTCGAGGCCGACGGCAAGGTGACGGGCGTCTGCTCGCTGCCGTACGCGGTGCGCAACCGCGCCAACCCGGACGATCCCAACAGCCTCGACCTCGGCGCGCGCCCCATCGTCTACTACTTGAACCAGGGCTTCCCCGAAGACCTCAAGGGCACGGCGCGAGAGCTCGAGCGCCAGTACGACGCCATCTTCCGCGACATCGTCGAGAAGCTGCAGGGCCGCCCCGCCGTCGGGCAGGCCTTCGTGCTGTGCGTGAACAACCCCGTGCGCGAGGGTGACCCGGCCGTGTGCGGCCAGCCCGGCACCACCGTGCGCATCGGCGACATCCGCTTCAACGTCCTCTACTGGGTCGACGAGCCGGTGTCGGCGGGGCTGCTCGGCTACGGGCCCAACTCGAACGACGCCGAGACCGGTGAGACCGTCGCCAGCTCGGCCTTCGTCTACGGCGCGCAGATCGACACCTACGCGGCGATGGGCCGCGACCTGGTGCGGCTCCTCAACGGCGAGCTGCAGCCCGACCAGTTCATTCGCGGCGTCAACGTTCGCGACTGGGTGGCGAGCGAGCCGTTCGGCGTGAAGAGCCGCTCGTTCAGCCAGCGCGAGGTCGACGCCATGGCCGACTCGATGGACGTGTCGTGGACGAAAGGGCTGCCGAAGACGCCGCGACTGCAGAAGGGTTCGGCCAGGCAGCTCAAGGAGCGCTTCATCGCCCGTACGCAGGCGCTCGCGGGCTCCCAGTCGCTCGGCGGCCAGAAGGGCCTCGCGTGGCAGCGGCTCTCGAGGGTGAAGGGCACCGACGTCGCGCGTCGCCTGATGACGCCCGAGGTGATGATGGCGCACGGGCTCGACCCCCGCGCGCCGGTGACGACCGAGCTGTCGTCGAAGCTCAACCCCGCCAACCGCTACACCGCTGCGCACCACGAGTTGAAGCAGCAGCAGCGCCGGCGACTGGGCGCGCACGCGGTCGACCTGGCCAACGCCTCGCTCAACGACGCCATTCTCGGCTTCGCGCTCGGCCAGAAGGGCGTCGACCCGCAGGTGGTGTGGAAGCGCATTCGCGAGCAGGTGTTCCTCTCGACCGCGCTCCACGAGGTGGGCCACACGCTCGGGCTGCGGCACAACTTCGCCGGCTCGTACGACCCGATGAACTACCCGAAGGCGTATTGGGACCTGCGCACCAACAACGGCACCAAGACGCCGCGCCCGCGCTACCTCGACCCCGAGAGCGACGCCGAGCTCCGCGGCGTCACGGCGCCGAGCGGGCTCAAGGCCGGCATCAGCGAGTTCATGCAGTCGTCCATCATGGACTACGGCGCGAACTTCAACTCCGACATCCAGGGCCTGGGGAAGTACGACCGCGCGGCGCTCAAGTTCGGGTACGGCAGCCTCGTCGAGGTGTTCGAGACGACGCGCGACACGTACCTGCTCGGAGGCGTGCAGGCGGTCAATGCGTATGGAGACGCGCTCCCGCTGCTCGTGACCTGCGACGGCAACGACTACACCTCGCTGCACTACACGAAGCTGCCGCAGGTGGTCGATCTCGAGCGCCGCGCCGACGTGCCCTTCACCGAGGTGCGCCGCAAGGAGCTCGCCCGCCAGTGCACCTTCCCCGACCTCGTCGAAGTCGACGCGCGCGACCGGCTGCTGGTGCCGTACAAGTTCTGCTCCGACGAGTTCGAGGGCGCGTCGACTGGCTGCGAGGCCTTCGACCGCGGCGCCGACGTCTTCGAGGTGGCCGAGGCGAAGATGAACGACTACCGCTCGTACTACTTCTTCGACGCGTTCCGCCGCGACCAGCTCGCCTTCGACCCGTGGTCGGCGATGGACCGCGCCTACTGGCGGTACTTCGACTCGCTGCGCACGATGACGCAGTTCTACGTGCTCAACCGCGGCGCGTACGCCGACTTCCTCCCCGACGTGCCGAACGACCCCAACAGCTTCTGGCGCTCGCCCGACAAGTGGGGCCCGTACACGGTGGCGGTGACGAAGAGCTTCGACTTCTTCGGCGACGTGCTGATGACGCCCGAGCCGGGGCCGTACGATCTCGTCACCCAGGCCGACGGCCGCGACGTCTACGTGATGGACGAGTTCTGGGAGCGCCCGGCGTTCCGCCTGCCCATCGGAGAAGGGCGCTACTTCGAGACGAGCTGGGAATATGACTCGGGCTACTTCTGGTACGAGCGCATCAGCCACGTCGGGAGCTTCAACGACAAGGTCAGCGCTATCTCGCTCCTCGTCGACCCCGAGACGTCCTTCCTGGGGAAAGACGTCGCCGCCGACTCGCGCCAGTACGCCATCAGCTACTGGAACCTCTTCCCCCGGCAGATGCTCGATCTCTTCGGCGCCGCGATGACCGACCGCTTCGACCGCATCGGGCCCATCTACGACGGCACGAAGTTCGTCCGCAGGCCCATCTCGGGCACCGTCACCATTCCGCCCATGAGCCAGGCGCCCGTCGACCCGAAGCTGGGCTTCACCCTTCAGCTGTGGATGACGGTGCTGGGCAACGCGCTCATTCCCGCGACGTACGACCAGACGTTCTCGAACTCGTCACGCCTGTGGCTCGCGGGGAATGGCCAGGCCATCACCACCACGCTCCCGACGGTGACGTTCGAAGATCCGCTCAGCGGGAAGACGTTCGTCGCCGTCAGCTACCGGCAGGGCATTCTCGAGACCGGCATCGCGGCGCGGATGATCTCCCGGGCGAACGAGCTCAGGAACCGGCTCAACCCGATGGACCCTGCGACGACCGAGGCGCTCAAACAGTACGTGGAGCTGCTCGAGTCACAGCGGGCGGTGTCCGAGGTGTACGGCGGCGGGGTGTACTGAGCATCGGCCTCAGGGCCGCACGACGAGCACGTCGTTCGTCGCGTTCGCCAGCACCCACTCGGCCACCGAGCCGATGAGGAAACGGGCCACCGCGCCGCGGCCGTGCGTGCCGAGGACCGTGAGGTCGGCATCCAACGCGGCGGCCTCTTCGACCAGCAGCGTGCGCGCGTCGCCGCTCTTCACCACCGCGTGGAAGTCGAGGCCCGGCAGCTTCTTGAGGAGCGCCTTGAGCGCCTTCTCGCCGTCCTTCTCGAACTTCTTCCGCAGCGCGATGCGCTGCTCGGCCGAGACCGAGACGAAGTCTTCGTACGGAATCGGTGACGCGTGGAATGCGGTGATGCGCTTCGTCGCCGGGTCGAGCACGCGGAGTCCTTCCCTCGCCACCGTCAGCGCCGCGTGCGTGGGGTCGAGCGCGAAGAGCGGCCGTTGGTATGGGCCCGTCGCCGGGCGACGCGCGAGCAGCACCGGGTGCTCGGTCTGTCGCAGCACCTTGGTCACCGTCGAGCCGAGGAACAGGTCGACCACGCCGCGCCGCCCGTGCCGGCCGATGCAGATGACGTCGGCCTCGACGGTGTTCGCGCGCTTCATGATGTGATGGGCCGCCGCGCCCTCGACCACGTCGCCGACGAATTGGGCCGGCCCGAGGCTCCGCTCCACCGCGAGCGTGCGAACCTGAGCGAGGTGCTTCTCGAGGCTGCGTTCCGCGTCGGCGATCGCCTCGGTGCGCAGCCGGCCCGGAATCCCCTCGGGCAGCACGTGGAGCAGCGTCACCTTCGCCTTCGGCGCCAGCGGCAGGTGCAGTGCGCGCTCGAGCGCCACCAGGGCACCCGCTGAGAAGTCGGTCGGTACGAGGACGGACGAGAGCAGCTTCGCCATGGGTACGGTCTCCCCGAAAGAGGCGGGCGCAGTGTGCCTGCTGAGGCGTCATCGCTGGCAGTGAAAAAAGCGTGGAGCCCCACTGATTTCATGAAGCCAGGCGGGCAGGTTGGACACCCCGCCCCCGGGCGATAAGGTGCCCTGCGGCTTCATCGTCCGGCGTGGCCGCGCGCCGGTGCTCGTCCCGTCCCCATGTCGCTTCGTGTGTGGTTCCTGCTGTTGTTCGCGGCTGCTCTGGGTGGGCCCTCGTGCCTGCAGACGGTGCGTGAGCCTGATTGCCTCCTCGACGGCACCTGCGAGTGCAAGCGCAAGGCTGACTGCCCGGCCGACCGCGACTGCATCGGAGGCTTCTGTCGTGCCATCCCCGACGCGGGCCTGCCGGGCGCCCTCGGCTGGCCCTGCGCCATCGACGCCGACTGCCGCTTCGGGCCCTGTCTTCCGAACGGCCCCGGGAACGGCCGGGTGTGCTCCGCGGCGTGTGGCGTCGACGGCGGCTTCACCTGCGAGCGTGGCTGGGACTGCAAGCAGTCGCTCACGCCCGCCGGCTTCATCTGCGTGCCGCCCTACAAGGCGCTCTGCAACCCCTGCACGACGGACCAGGACTGCAACGCGGCGGGCGACCGCTGCCTCGACCTCGCCGGCGAGCGCGTGTGCGGCCAGGACTGTTCGACCGTGGCGTGCCGGCCCGGCTACTCGTGCCGCGCCATCGCCCTCGACGGAGGCCTGGCGCGCCAGTGTGTCCCCGACACGGGCACCTGCCGCTGCGCACCCAACAACGTGGGGCTCGAGCGCTCGTGCTCGACGTCGGCCTCACTCGGCCGGTGCTTCGGCGCCGAGCGCTGTCAGGACGACGGGCGCTTCTCGGCCTGCGACGCGCCGGTGGCCTCGCCCGAGGTGTGTGACGGGCTCGACAACGATTGCAACGGCCTCACCGACTCGGCCGACCCCGGGCTCGACACCTCGGGCGTCATGGGCTTCCCCGACTGCACCAAGGGCGTGAGCTGTACCGGCAAGTGGTCGTGCGGCGCGCGCGGGCCCGACGCCGGCTTCGGCTTTCTGTGCAGCGCGCCCGACCCGGTCGAAGAGCGCTGCAACGGCGTCGACGACGACTGCAACGGCACCATCGACGACGGCCTGCGCGACGCGATGGGCCGCTACGCCAGCGCGCGGGCCTGCGGCGGCTGTAACACCGACTGTTACACCGTGCTCCAGGGCGTCGACGCCGACGGAGGGCCGGGCGCCGCCGCCTGCGTCGACCGCGCAGGCCAGCTCACGTGCGTCCCGCGGCGCTGCGCGCGCGGCTTCTACCTCTTCCCCAACGCGACCGACCCGGCACGCTGCGAGCCCGTCACCGAGACGCAGTGCGCGCCGTGCACCTCGAACGCCGACTGCCGCGTGCCCGGAGACGTCTGCGCCACCATCGGCAACGACCAGGGCCGCGCGTGTCAGCAGTCGTGCGCGCCGACCAGTCCCCGCCTGGGCTGCACCGGCCGCGTCGGCACGCAGGACTGTTGCCCCACCGGCAGCACCTGCCAGGCGCAGGGCGGCGGCCTCGTCTGCGTGCCCACCACCGCCTCGTGCGAGTGCGCCACCTCACGCACGGGCTTCTCGCGCAGCTGCTTCCTCTCGTCGGGCATGTCCACCTGCGTGGGTCGCCAGACGTGCGAGGCGAGCGGGAGCTACTCGGTGTGCGACACCTCGATGACGACGGTCGAACTCTGCGACGGCGCCGACAACGACTGCGATGGCCTCGTCGACGACGGCTTCATCAACACCCGCGACGCCGGCACCTACGACGCCGACGAGCACTGCGGGAATTGCCAGACGAACTGCCGCGCGCGCTGGAGCCCCACCATTCAGCACGCCATCGGTGGCTGTCGGCCGGGCGGTGACGCAGGCGTCGGCTGCACCATCGTCGCGTGCACCACCGAGCCCGTCATCGGCGCCTCGAGCGCGTGCCGGACCGATGCCGACTGCCAGGGCGGAACGGTGTGCGACGCGACGTACCGGTTGTGCGTGCGGCCCTGCAGCCTGGGGTGCCCCGGTGGTTCGGCCTGCGTCTCGGGGCTCTGCGCGCCGACCTGTACCTCCGACGCGCAGTGCCGCGCGGGTGGGAACGCCCAGGCCTCGTGCGAGTCCTTCGATGCCGGCGTGCGCGCGTGCGCGACGGTGGCGCAGTTCAACGACGTCGACCGCGAAGAGACGAACGGCTGCGAGTGCCCGCGGGTGCCCGGCGTCGTCGACGAGCCGGACGTCTCGGCCACGTACCCGGCCGCGGGGCTTCCGGCGGTCGACCGCGACTGTGACGGCGTCGACGGTGTCGAAGGCGCGAGCTTCTTCGTCTGGGCGCAGAGCGCGCAGAGCCTCGGAACCCGCACGAGTCCGTTCCGAACGATCCGCGAAGCCATCGCAGCCGCTGCCGCGTCGCCCACGCGAAAGACCATTCTGGTGGCACAGGGCACCTACGTGGAGCAGGTGGTGCTCGAAGCGGGACTCTCGCTGCATGGCGGCTACTCGAGCGACTTCCGCCGTCGCGACGTCATCACCTTCCCGACGCTCATCGAGGCGCCCGAGCCGGACTTCTCGAACCCCGCCCACCGGCGCGGCACCGTCAACGCGCAGTACGCCGGGAGCGCCACCACCACCGTCGCCGGCTTCACCATTCGTGGCTACGACGTCACCTCACGCGCGCCGTCGGGCCAGAGCGGCTTCAACAGCTACGCGGTGTACGTCTCGGTGCCGGGCGGGCTCCTGCTCCAGAACAACCACGTCGTCGGTGGCCGTGGGGGCGATGCGTCGCCGGGCCTCCCGGGGCTCGCAGGCGCGAACGGCGGCAACGGCGCCGACGGCCTGCAGTCACGCGAGTGCCAGACGCCGAACTGTGCGGGCGAGACGCAGGCCGGCGGGCTCGGTGGCCAGAACGTCGCCTGCCCCGGCGCCACGAGCGGCAACCCCGGCGGAGGCGCCGACCCCCGCAACAACCCCCAGCAGTACAACTCGGGCGTCGGCGGAAACGGGCAGGGCGGCAGCAACGCGCAGTACGACAACTCGTTCGGCATGCAGTTCAACCTCTGCAAGTACGACTGCGTGGTGCCGCCCAACGGCCTCAACGGCGGCCCGGCCATGAATGGTGGAGACGGCACGACGGTCAACGCGGGCGCCGGGTGTCTGGGCGGCTCGGGGTCCATCGTCGGCACGGACTGGACGAGCGGTGTCGCCGGGGCGGGCCAGTCGGGCAACCCGGGGCGCGGCGGGGGTGGTGGCGGCGCCGGAGGCTGCGTCAGCAACACGAACTCACCCATGTGCACGGTGGGCCGCCGCGTCGGCGACCTCGGCGCAACGGGTGGCGGCGGCGGCGCTGGGGGCTGCGGTGGCGGCGCGGGCCAGGGTGGCGCGAGCGGCGGTGGCTCCTTCGGCGTCTTCGTGGTGCAGGGCTCGGTGCGGCTGCTCGGCAACCTCATCGACCTCGGCTTCGGCGGAACGGGCGGCAACGGCGGCGCGGGCGGCTTCGGAGGCCTGGGGGGCCAGGGTGGGCGCGGTGGCCCTCAGAACTCGGCGGCGTGGTGTGCAGGCCAGGGCGGCCTCGGTGGCCGCGGCGGCAACGGCGGCGCGGGGAGTGGCGGTGGTGGCGGCTGTGGCGGCTCCGTCTTCGGCGTCGCTGGCCGTGGGGTGATTGGCGCCCAGTCGACGAACACCTTCGCGCCGGCACCGCTCAACGCGGCTGGCGCTGCAGGTCTGGGCGGCTCGTCGCCAGCGGGCGCCGCGTTCCGTGGGCGTGACGGGCAGGCCGGCGTCGTTCAGCAGGTGGTGGTGTTCTGATGCGCGCGCGTCTCGCTCTTCTCCTCCTGCTCGCGCTCGGTGGCTGTGGACGAACCGTCTTCTTCGTGCGCGTCGACCCGTGTGTCTTCGACTCCGACTGCCCCGACGGCCTGCGCTGCGTGAACCAGGAATGCCGGCTCCTCGACGAGCTCGACGGCGGCCGGCTGCGCGGCACCAAGCGCTTCGGCGAGCCCTGCGACGGTGGTGGTGAGTGCGCGTCGGCGTTCTGTCTCAACGGGCCGCAGGGCACCTTCTGCACCGAGGCCTGCGGCGCCGACGCGGGCTGCGCGCTCGGGTATTCGTGCAAGCGTGTTCCGGACCCGGACCGGCCGGACTCGGGCGTCGACCAGGCGCTCTGTGCGATTCCGCAGCCGCTGTTGTGTCAGAGCTGCTCGACGAACCAGGACTGCGGCGCCTCGGGTGGGGACCGCTGCGTGACGCTCGAGGGTCGGCGCTTCTGTGGCCGCGACTGCACCTTCGGTGGGTGTCCGAACCTGTACCGCTGCGCGCTCCAACCCGACGGGGCGCGCCAGTGCGTGCCCGACGGCCGCACCTGCGACTGCACGCCCGAGACGCTCGGCCTCGAGAAGGGCTGCCGCGGCACCCCGACGCCGTTCGGCCGGTGTGAAGGCAACCAGGTGTGTCAGGCCGACGGAGGCTTCACGCCCTGCGACGCGCCCGCCGCGCTCGAAGAGACGTGCAACGGCATCGACGACGACTGCAACGGGCGCGTCGACGACTTCATGCCGCCGACGTGCACGCGCACGCTGGGCGGTCGAACCTGCACGGGTCCGCAGGTGTGCCTCGCCAGCGCAGGCCTCGTCTGCACCGCGCAGGCCCCCGAGATGGAGGCCTGCAACGGCCGCGATGACGACTGCGACGGCGCCATCGACAACGGCTTCGTCGACGCCCAGGGCCGGTACCCGCAGCTCGCGCACTGCGGCCGCTGCTCGAACGACTGCGCGAAGATTCCGAACGCGACGCAGACGCGTTGTGAGGAGCTGACGGGACGCTTCCGCTGCCGGGTGCTGGCGTGCGCGACGGGCTTCTTCCCTTCGGCCGACGGCACCTTCTGTCAGGAGCTGCCGGACACGTTGTGCCGCGCCTGCGCCACCGACTCCGATTGTGTCGGCCCCCTGGCGCGCTGCCTCACGCTCGACGGCCAGCGGGTGTGTGGCCGCGACTGCAGCGCCACCTCGGCGTACGGGACGACGTGCCCCACGGGCTACCGATGCGAGCCAGCGGGCCAGCAGTGCGTGCCCACCACCAACACCTGCACGTGCTCGCCGCGCACGTTGAACTCCACGCGCTCCTGCAGCGTCACCGCGCCGGTCGGCGGCCAGACGTGCCGGGGCTTCGAGACGTGCCGCGCGCCCGGCCCGTCGTGGAGCGCCTGTGACGTCGACTCGTTCAACCCCGAGATCTGCGACGGCCGCGACAACAACTGTGATGGGCGCATCGACGAGGGCTTCCGCAACCAGGCGACGGGCCGGTACGAGGCGCTCCAGCACTGCGGGTTCTGCAACAACGACTGCTCGAAGATCTGGTCGCCAGCGCTGCAGAGGACGAACGGCGTGTGCGACACCAGCCAGGCGCTGCCACGCTGCGTGATGGGCCCGTGTCTCACCGAGACGGTGGGCGGCGTCACCTTCGAGTTCGTCAACGTCAACGGCGACACCTCCGATGGGTGCGAGTGCCGGCGCGTGCAGGGGAACCTCACGAACGATCTGCCAGACCGCGCGCCGGGCGTCGGCGGCGCGGCGAGTTGGGTCGACGAGAACTGCGACGGCATCGACGGCGTGCAGACCGACGCCATCTTCGTGTCCGCGACGGGGCCGATGATCGGCAACGGCTCGCGCACGGCGCCGTTCCGCACCATCGCGCAGGGGCTCGCGGCGCTGGGCCCGCAGAACAAGCGCTACGTGCTGGTGGCGCAGGGGCTGTACCGCGAGAACGTGCGCCTCACCGAGGGCCAGCAGCTGTTCGGCGGCTACTCGAGCGACTTCTTGAAGCGGGACCCGCTCATCCACACCACCTTCATCGCGGGTGTGCAGCCGACGGCGCAGGCCATCGCCGCGGTGCACGTCGAGAATGCAGGCCAGGGGACGGCCGAGACGGTGGTGGCGGGCTTCACGCTCGTCGGGTGGGACGCGCCTCCGGCCGCCGTGGACACTGCCGGCGAGGCGAGCATCACCGTGTACCTCTTCAACGCCGGGCCCCGCGTGGTGGTGTCGAGCAACGACGTGCTCGCGGGCCGCGGCGGCCAGGGTGGGAACGGGCGTACGGGCGACCAGGGGTTCGGGCGGCAGGTGTCGACGGCGCTCAACGGCGGGCGCGGCGTCGACAGCGAGCACTTCCCCTTCGGTGACTGCACGGCGGCGTCGCATCGCGCCGGCGCGGCGGGCGGTCTCAACCCGCAGTGTCCGGGAGGCAACGCTCCGCGCGGCGGCAACTCGGTGTGTCCGTCGTACTCGATGGTGACGAACCTGGGCGCGCAGCAGGAATACGCGGGGCCTGCGGCGGGCAGCCGCAACGGCCGCGGCGGGTTCGACCGCACCTTCTCGATGTTGTCCCGGGTCAGCTGCAGCCAGGTGCAAGAGAGCGGCTACCCGAGTGCGATTCAGGGCAACGACGGGCAGGACGGGTTGCAGGGGCCTGACGGCCCGGGCGGTGCCGGTGGAACCGGCGCTGCGCGGTTGGCGAGGTTCGGCAGCGTCGTCGGCGGGCGGTGGGTGCCGTCTCCCGTGCGCGCGGCGTCCGGCACGGTGGGCGTCGTTGGCCTCCCCGGTGGTGGCGGCGGTGCTGGCGCGGGTGTCGTGAAGTTCACGCCCGGTGGCTGCCAGGCGTGGGAAATCGGCGCGAGCGGTGGCGGCGGCGGCGCTGGAGCGTGTGGTGGGCAAGGCGGTGCGCCTGGAGCACCAGGTGGTGCGTCCATCGCCATCTTCGTCGGCTCGAGCGGCGCGGCGGTGCGTCCGACGCTGGTGGGCAACCGCATTCAGCGCGGCCTCGGAGGCAATGGCGGGAACGGCGGCTTCGGCGGCGCCGGCGGTCTCGGTGGCGTCGGTGGCGTCGGCGGCCAGCCCGACCGCTGGAGCAGCAGCACCGGCGGCAGGGGTGGTGAAGGCGGCAATGGTGGGCCTGGCGGCGGTGGCGGTGGTGGCGCAGGAGGCCCGTCCTTCGGCGTGCTGGCGGTGAACCTCGACGTGTCTGGGGTGAGCGGCCTCAACACCTTCGTCGTCAACGCGGCCATCGACACCGGTGGGCCTGGCGGCGTGGGCGGCTCGTCACCCGGGCCGGTGACGTCGACTGGCGCGGCCGGCACCCGCGGTGCGTTCGGCGACGTCGTCACCCTGCGTAGCTGCGCGGCTGGGTGCGGGCCCGGCACGACCTGCGACGCGAACGGCGTCTGCGTGCCGAACTGACGAGCGGTGTCGTCACATCGTTCGAGTGGCTCTCAGCTCGAGTTGCAGAGAAAGTCCGGCTCGGCCGGAGCCAGAAGGCTACACAACACATGGATGCGACACGTCGAACCCAGAGCGCTCGCCGGGTGGAGTGTCGTCCTGCTGTCGAGCTGCCTCCCGGTTCCCGGCTGCATCTCACTCGACCCCACGGAGGACGAACGCCGAGCGGCCATCCGGTACGCTGACGCGACCCCCTTCGTCCTCGGCGAGGGCGCCGAGTCAACGGGGGAGGACGACCTGCTCGAAAGGTACCGTGAGTACCCAGCATTCGGTGGCTTGCTCCTCGTGAGTGGGGTTCGGGTCGAGCCAGCGCCCGATGGGACCGAGAGAGCGGTGCCCGTCTCGTCTCGCGTCGTTCTCCTCGCAAAGGCGGGCCTGGACGCTGGTCTTCGAGAGCGGGTGCGGGTGGACCTCTGCGACACTCCAGAGACGTGCGAGGCGCCCATCGAGCTGACTGCTTCGAAGTACTCGCTTCGCGAGCTGCGAAGCCTGGTTTCATGGGTCGCGCGCTCGCCGATCGGCGCGTACGTCGAGGCCTCGGTGCCAGTCTTCGAGGACGCCGGCGCCTTCACCAGCGAAGTCGTCTTCGCTGCTCGCCCCATCACGCTCGCGCTGCTCGACCGGATGCTGAAGATCGCGATGGTGCCCGAGGACCTGTACCGGCTGACCACCACTCGGCCGTCCGGAACTCTGTAGGCGCAGGTCGCGCCCAGCTACCGCTGGCCCGTCCACGAGGCCGAGGCGCGCTCTCTCCACCGGTGCCGAATGGCCTGAACGTCCGCCTCGGGGAGCGGCCCTTGCGCCAGCAGCGCGGCGTTCTCATTCCACCGGCCGGGTGACGACGAGCCGACGATGGCCGTCGAGACCCCCGGCTGGAACGCCGTGAAGCGCAGCGCCACGCCCACCGCCTCGGAGACCGGACGTCGCGTGAAGTCGAAGTCGAGGGCGCGTAGCCGCTCCCAATAGGTGCGGTGGTACCCATCGGGCGGCCCCTCGGCGCCGTGCTGCCACGCCACGTTCGCCACGGGCCGCTTCGCGATGACACCCAGGCCGCCCTCGCGGGCGAGGGGCAGCGCCTCGTCCAGCACCCGTTGGTCCGCCACGTTGATGCTCGTCTGCAGCGCGTCGAAGCGGCCGCTCTTCACCGCCCACACCGCCGCCTCGCCATCGCCGGAGTACCCGATGAACCGCGTCTTGCCCTCGCGCTTGAGCGCCTCGAGCGTCTCGATGGCTTCGCCGCGCGCGAGCACTTCGACGCCGCACGAGTGCAGCTGCAGCAACTCCACGCGGTCCGTCCTGAGGAGCCGAAGCGAGCCTTCCAGCTGCTGGCGAATGCCTGCTGCGCTCCAGTCGCTGCGCGAGAAGCCGTCGGTGGCTCCACACTTCGTGAAAAGGTGCACCCGCTCGCGCCGGCCCACCAGCGCCTCACCGAGGAGGCGCTCGCTCTCGAGGTAGGCCGACGCGGTGTCGACGACGCTGAGGCCCGCGTCGATGGCCGGGTGGAGCAGCCCCGCGACGGACGAGCGCGTGACGCCCTCGTCGAACCCCAGCTCGGCGCCGCCAAAGCCGAGCGCGCTCACCAACAGGCCTGTCCGTCCGAATGGTCGCTGCTCGATGGGTGGAGCGCTCATGAGGCGCGGCTTTCCCAGAGAAGGCCGGCGGCCGCATCGGCCGTTCGGTCGGACTTCAGCTCCACGAGATGGAGAAGGTCGCGCCCGTCTCGTCGTGCGCCAGGGGCGTCACCGTCACCGACTTGCCGCCGGCCACCTCGACGCCCCGCTGCAGCATGCCCCGGTAGAAGCTCGTCGAGGCCACCTTGCTGCACCACAGGTGGTAGGCGCCGTCGGGAGCCACGGTGACCTTCGTCTCGGTGTAGTTGTTCGCCGTGCGCAGGTTGCGCGCCATGCGCTCCAGCGTGCGCCTGGGCCCGATGACGCGCATCGCGGTGAGGAGCGCCTTGCCCACCAGCGTCTCACCGTAGCTGTCCACGATGCGCCGGCCCATCGCCTCGTGCCGGGCCTCCTGCGAGGCGTTCGGCATCACGAGCTCGGCGCCGAGGTCCATCGCCTTCACCCACGTCTCGAAGGGGTAGGCCGGGAGCAGGTCCGGCGCGTCGTAGTTGACGCCCAGGGCCTTGAAGCGCGCCTTCGACTCGACCGTGAGGCGTGAGCCCAGCGCGCGCGCCAGGGCGTCGAACGTCGAGCTGAAGACGAGCGCCTCGGCCATCGGGTGTCGAAGGTGTAGCGACGAGTGGGGGCCCTGTCGCCTTTTTCACCCGGCCCGTCGTCACTGCGCGGCGACACCAGTGGTCGGCGCGTCGCGAACCTCGAAGCGCATCTCGTCGGCGGTGGCCTGAATCTCGGGCGCGTACATCGCCTCGGTGCGCGCTGGGAGGGCCGAGAAGCGGCCCGGCGTCTCGGCGCGCAGCTCGTACGAGACCGTGGTGGTGCCCACCTTCAGCTCCGGGAGGAACATCGCCACCCGGTCGGTGCGCAGCTCGGCGTGCGCGCAGGCGTAGTTGCACACCTCGGGGCCGCTGCGCTGCTGCACCGCTTCGAAGCCGGCCGGCTTCAGGTCCTCGATCATCACGAACTCGACCGCCTTCGACGCCGTCACCTCGAGGTCGACGCGCACGCGCACGCCCGACTCGACCGGCATGCCGTACTCGGTGGGCGCCTTGCCGGGCTCGGCGCTGGGCTTGCCGAGCAGGGTGTAGGTGCGCTTCACCGTCACGTCTCCACCGACGCCCTTGATGAAGTCGTTCTGGTTGAACACGTCCCACGTGGCGGCCCAGTAGCCGGTGCCGCCGCCATCGCGACGGATGGAGATGGTGTTCTTCCCCGCCTTGAAGTCCGAGTCGCCGAAGACGAGCGCGGTCAGGTCGACGCCGCCCTTCGAGTACTTCACCGTCTTCGAGGCCTTGCCGTTGACGGAGACGGTGAAGCTGCCCTGCTGGCTCATCGCCTTCTCGCGGCGGGCGATGTCGGCGAGCGCGTAGATGGCGAAGGCGGTGTCACGCGTGGTGCGCCACTTGCCACCGTTGCGGCGCAGCACGAGGAAGTCGGTGAGCGGCCCCACGTACTTCGCGCCCTCGGGCCAGCGGCTCATCGCCATGAGGGTGTAGGCCGTGGCTTCCATGGCTGCGGACGTGCTCCACGCGTCGTTGACGGCGCCCACCGCCGCGTCCTTCCGCTCCTGGGCCACCTTCACCACGTCATCGAGGTTCTCCACCGCGATGCGGGCCCTGCTGTCCTTCGCGGCCAGGAGCGCCAGCGCCACCAGCGCCCGGCCCCGTGGCTCGAGCTTCGTGCGTCGCTCGAACGTCTGGTCGAGCACCGCCTTCGGGACCGGGCCCGACTGCGCCAGCGCGTAGACGGCGAAGGCGTGCGTGTCGGGCGTGTCGAGGGCCTCCCCGAGGTGACCGAGCAGGTAATCGCGCCCGCGCTTCACCATCGCCGCGTCGACGCCGACGCCCGCATCACGCGCGAGGCCCAGCGCATAGACGACGTACGCCGTCATCCACAGGTTGGTGCGGTCGGCCTGCCACCAACCCCACCCGCCGTCTCCGTGCTGGAAGTTCGCCAGGCGCTCGAGGCCCTTCTGCACCATGTCGTCGAGGTTCTTCGGCAGCCGCTCGGCCGGAACGGACAGCTCGCTCGCCGCCTTGCGCGCGATGACCGACGGGACGAAGCGCGACAGCGTCTGCTCGACGCAGCCGTACGGGTACGACGCGAGATAGGGCAGGCCATCGAGCATCACCGCGAGGACGGAAGGAGAGAGCTGCAGCTCGAGCCGGGTGAGGGCGGCTTTGCGCTTCTGCGGCAGCTCGACCTCGAACGAGAACGTGTCGGACAGGCGGCCGGCCTGGAACTGCCGCTGCGCCGAGCCATGCACCAGCGCTGGAATGGTGAGCTCCATCGCGTCGGCGGCGGCGCCGGCCTTCACCTGCACTCGAATCGTCTGGTCGCCCAGCGCGCCCACCTTGAAGCGCGCGTCGAAGCGCACCACCTGCTCGGGCATCACCGAGAGCGTCTTCTTCGTCGGCGTCAGCGCCGTGAGGCTGCCAGCCGTCATCGTCACGTCGACGTTGCTCACCTTCGACAGGTGGCTCTCGATGACGCCCGAGAGCACCACCTCGTCGCCTTCGACGAGGAAGCGTGGCGTCTGGAGCCGCACCATCAGCGGCATCGCGGTGCGCATCGAGCCGGCGCCGCGGCCGAGGTGAGCCCCGGAGCTGACGACGGTGGCCACGGCCTTCCAGGAGGTGAGCGAGTCGGTCACCTTCACGGGTTGCACCGTCGGGCTCGCCATCGTGCCGCTCAGCGCGGGGAACCAGCCGGCCGAGCTGCCGAAGTCGGAGCGCGTCTTCACCGGCGCCTCTGCTGGCGCTGCGTCGTCGGCCTCGTCCTTCGCCATGGAGCGCTTGGGCTTCTCCGCCCGCCGGGCAGACTCCATGTCGGCCATCGCTTCGGCCGGCGCAGCGGCCTTTGCCTCTTCACTCACGTCGCCACGCGCCTGCGAGAGCGACTTCGTGGCGAGGGTCGCTGGCACCTTGTTGGACCCCGGCGGCTCCCCGGGAGCGACGGGCTCGGCCTTCGCCTGGGGGCGGGGCCGGTCGAGGTAGCTCCGCCAGTTGGTCGAGGTGTTCGTTCGCACCATGGCCTGGCGTGGCTGACGGCCGAAGAACGAGACGAAGTCGGTGCGCTCGGGCTCGATGGCGAAGAGTGCCTCGTCGACGATGGACAGGGCCGTCTCGATGGGGCCCGGTGGGCCCTTCGACACGCGCACGGTGACGGGCACGGTGCTGCCGGGCTCACTCACGGGGCGCTCGAAGGCCACCTTCACGTCGAGCTCGGTGTCAGCGCCGCGCACCCGGACCGGTCGCTGCTGCTGCAGGGCGTCGCCGTTCTCGAACCGCCAGGCCTGCACCCACGCGTTGGGTGTCAGCTCGGGCGTGATGGGCAGCTCGACGTACTTCGTACGGCCGCTCAGCTCGATGGCGCGGCTGAAGACGACGACGTCGTGCTCGATGGTGAGCCACACGTGGCCGCCGGGCTGCGGTGTCACGATGAGCGCGCGCAGCGGCTGCCCGGCCACCAGCGGCGCGCGGTCGGTGAGGAGCATGAAGCCCGGGCCCGGCGGCGGCATGGGCTTCGTGTCCGAGGTGAGCCAGAGGTCGGTCGTCGCGAGCACCGCCTCGGGCGCCGAGACGTCCGCCACCTCGACGCGCACGGCTCCGAGCGCGTCGGCGTCGAGCTGCGCGAGGCCCTTGCCCTCGGCGAGGCGGGTGCGCACCTCGGCGATCTTCGACGTCTGACCCGTGGCCTGGTCGGTGATGCGCAGCAACCGCACCAGCACCTCGGGCGAGGCCGGCCGCCCGTTCGCGTCTTCACTGCGCAGGCGAAGCGTGACGCGCTCTCCGGGGCGATACAGGTACCGCTCGCTGCGCACGTCGACGAAGTACGGAGCGCGGGACAGGCGCGCGGTGCCAGCGCCCTCGACTTCTCGGCGGGACGCGTCGGTGACGAACACCTGAGCCGTCACCTGCAGGTCCGAGTTCGCGTCGGGCGTGGCGGGCACCTCGAGCTCGGCGGTGCCATCGGTGCCCGTCTTGAAGACGAGCGTGTGGGTGGCGACCGGCCCCCAGTACGGCTGCCAGCGCCCGCGCCGTTTGCCGTACGACTCGCCGTCATCGTCGTAGCCGAAGCCGACGTTGGGCCCCTCGTCGTCCGCAGCGCCCTCGTCGGGCCAGGGGCCGAACTGGTGGTTCCACCGCGTCACCGTCACCACCGCGCGCCCGCTCGCGCCGGGCAGCGGGCCACCCGAGTAGTACTTCGCCGTCACCTTGAGCTTCACCGGCTCCCCGGGCTTCGCGTTGCCGATGGGCACGACCGAGACGGTGGCCTCGGGTGGCTTGAACTCTTCGACGCGGAACTGCATCGACGGCTGCTGGTACGAGACCCGGCTGTTCGAGACGTACACGTTGTACGCCCCCAGCGCGGCCGTCTTCGGGAGCGTCAGCGTGTGCTGGGCCGTGCCGAAGGTGTTGGTGGTGAGCTCGGGCTTCGCCACTTCCTTGCCCGTCGGGTCTCTCACGATGACGGACACCGTGCGGTTCGCCAGCGGCGTCGAGGGGCCCGCCTCGCGGGCGCGCAGGAAGAGCTTGAGGCCCACCGTCTCGCCCGGCTTGTAGAGCGGCCGGTCGAGCAGCACGTAGGCGAGCTCCTGCCGGTTCCAGCTCGAGCCGTACGCATCACCGGCGCGCGCGAACGCCACGTGGGGGCCCGCCTTCGCCCAGACGTACTGTGAGCGCGTCGACTCCTTCACGGGCAGCGTCGCCAGGCCGCTCGCATCGGTGCGGGCTTCCTGCCGGGTTCGCGAGTCGTCGTCGAACATCACCACCTCGGCGTTCGGCTGCGCCTTGCCCGTCTCGGTGTCGACGACGAACACCCGCACGCCGGCGCGGTCGGACTTCGTGACGAGCGCGGTCTGCGTCATGAGCGCGAGGTCCTGGGCCGTCTGCCCGTCACCGCTCGCCTGCACGACGTAGAGGCCCGGGCCGGGCAGCTCGAGCTCGAACGAGCGGCTCCC
>JALOQF010000453.1 GCA_025459425.1 Myxococcaceae bacterium
GGTCGCCTTCCCGTTGGCGAAGGTGTCCTGGGTCGCCTCGCGGACCCCCTTGATCGTGGCGATCGACTTCTGAAAGTCCTTCGCGGCGGTGAACGAGTCGAGGCCCGAGACCGCGACGTTCAGTCGGCGGCCGTTCATCAGCTCGTTCCGGAAGTGCTCGAGCACGGCCTTCCGGACCGAGTCCACGATCTCGCGCCTGCGGTCCTGCAGGAGGCCGAAGGCGGTGCGCTCGTACGAGACCAGCGGGCTCACCTTGCTGTCGGCCTTCCATTCGAGCTTCCCGGCGACCTTGGCCAACTGCAGTTCGCTGTCGGTGGCCGCGATCGCCAGATTGTACTCGCCCGACACGGGGAAGATCTGCGCCCCCTTGAGCATCGAGTCGGGCTCGGCGTGGCGCAGCGACGCCCGGCCGTACAGCACGAAGTTCGCCTTCGTCAGGTCCCCAATCGTCTTGGCGCCGGCCGCGCCGACCGACGGGTCGAGCTTGATGGCCTTGTTGATCGCCTGGGGGTCCTTGATGTCCCACCCGTCGGCCTTGAAGGCCTCCGTGAGCACGGTCGCGACCACATCCGAATTGATGACGGTCTTGTCTCCGACGGGCACCGTCTGCTCCTGAACGATGATGACGATGCTCGGGCGACCAGCACGCTTGATCAGGTCCTGGGCGGCGGTGATGTCTTTGTCGAGGTTGTCGGTGATGACGGCCGCCTTCACGGTGACCGAGACCACGCCCTTCTCGACCTTCTTGCCAGTGACCTCGAACGACTTCACGTAGCCCGAGGTATTCGAGAACACCTGGTCACGAACGAGCTGGTTGTTGACCACGAGGCTGTCTGCGTCGATGCGGACCCCAGCCGCCTGCTCGACAGCGTTGCGAAGGGCCAGCGCCTTGGCATCCTCGAAGGCCTTCGCCTCGTCCTTGTTGACGATGGCCGCTTCGCCCGTGGCGTCCCTGGTGACGATGTTGGCCTGGGCAGCGGCGAGCGAGCAGGCGAGGGTCACAATGGCGAACAAGAATCTCATGATCGTGTGCCCTCAGTTGAAGACGATGACGACCTTGCCCAGGGCAAGGAACGGGGGATTCGCCGACGCCAGCTTCTTCGCTTCGTCCGCAGACAGGAGCACGTCGGAGCCGCTCGCCTTCGCGGCCTTCACCACCAGCGGCTTGTCGCCGGCCTTCATGCTCTTCTTCGCCTCTTCCAGCGACTGCACGTACGCCGCGACCCCGGTCGTCTTGCGCGCCTCGGGCGAGAGCGAGTCGACGCTGTAGACTGGCTTGCCAGCGTCATCGAGGACTCGCGGCATCAGGGCCGGAAGGAGCTTGAGCCCGCGCGCGTCGATCACCAGGCCCGTCCCGAGCTCGGCCGACACGACCTCGTCGGGCGCTTTCGCGTCGGCGGGCTTCTCCGTGGGCTTGGCCGGCTCGGGCGGCTTCACGGCGCCCTTCGCCGGAACCGCGAGGAGCTGGGTCGCATCGGGGTCGAGAATGTCGGTCAGCATCGCCACCGGCACCTCGATGTCGATCTCGACGCCGTTGTCCGAGAAGTAGCGCTTGTTGGCGACGGTGTAGCCCTTCACCACGCCCTCGACGCGCGCGCGCACGGAGTCGTCCTTCATCACGTCGTCCATCTTGCGGGTCGCGTCGACCTGCACGCCCTTCACCTGTGACAGCAGGTTGCGAAAGGCGTCGAGCAGCGCCGCCCGCTCGGCTCCCAGTCGCGCCTGCGCTGGGCTCGAGGCCTTCATGTCGGGGGCTCCGGCGCCCGTCGCGCGGATCACCTGGCCCTGCCAGTTCACACCCTGGGGCGGGCGCTGGGCCTCTTTGTTGTCCTTCTGCTGGGCCACGGCAAACACCGATGCCGCGACGACTGCGACGACGACCAGACGCTTCACGGGAACTCCCCCTTGATGGGTTCGACGACCACGTGCGGTTTACTCTACGGAGTAAGACGCCGAACCTTCAAGGCGTGGGACACCCTCAGTTCGTCGCGTTGCGCGCCACGTACTGATCGATGAGCCGGCGGTGCCGTTCGGTCAGCAGGGTGAACTTCACCCCACTGCCCTCCTCGTTGTGATCGAGGTCGGCCCACTCTCGCACCACTTCACCTTCCGCGTAGATGACCTCTTCCGAGCCCGGGAGCTGGAACTGGAGCCCCACCCGCTTCCCCGCCATCTGCGGCTCGATCAGGTGCGCAAGCCCCACACCTTCACGGGAAATGTCGGATGCGCGCGCCATGTACGGGACGCCGGCGACGTACTTGTTCAAGTAGATGTCGAGGTTGACCCGATCGTTCTTTCGCTTGTTCTGGCTCATGTTCGTAGCTCCGCGTTCGGTGCGCGCGCTGCAGAGGTGCAGCGAGCTGTAACGGAGCCTACGGAGCTGATCCGACTCGTCAAAAAACGCAGCGAAACGCCCGGAAACTTGCGCGCTCGCTGATCAGCGCTTCCCGGCGGCCAGCGCCTTGTCGGTGGCTCGCAGGAGCGGCTCGGCGCTGACCGGGCTGCCGGTCGCGCCCATCATCCACACGTCGGGTGCCACGGCCCCCTGCCCGGCCATGCGCTCGATCTCGGGCCCCACGACGCCCTTCGTGTCCACCTGCTCCTCGATCTGGAACGCGATGAGGTGCCCGAGCGGGTAATTGAAGAGGTACAGCGGGTAGCTGATCATGTGCGAGTAGATGCCCAGCAGCGGCGTGTCTTTCCCGCCGAGCACGGGAGCGTAGTGCTGGTTCCACACCCGCTTCGAGATGGCCACCGTCGCGTCCTTCAGCTGTTTCGGGGTGGCCTTCGGGTGATCGTACATCCAGTGCCAGACCTCGAGGTCGACGAGCGCGACGCCGGCGATCTCCCACGTCGACCAGAAGTCGTTGAGCACGCGCAGGCGCTCCTGCTCAGCCGACGGCTTGCCCAGCCCGAGCAGCTCGAGATCGCGCGCCTGGAAGACGAAGGCGATGGCCTCGGTGAAGGCGGTGTTTGGGACGCCGGCGAGGAGCGTCGAGTCGACGTCGTAGAGCGAGAAGACCTGCTCGACGTTGTGCCCCAGCTCGTGGACCGCGATGTTGTAGCCCTTGTAGTTCATGCCCTCCTTCTCGACGCGGGTGCGCAGCCGGGGGAAATCGCCTCGCCGGGCCGACTGCATCGCGTGGCCAGCGCCGCGCGAGGGATCGACCCGAATGCGCTCCGAGAGGTACTTCGCGCGCTCGGCCGAGAAACCGAGGCCCTGGAGGATCCGCGGAATGTCCTTCGCGAACGCTTCGGCGGTCGGGTAGCGCGCGCGCACCTTCGCGTCGAGCTCGGCCTCTGGCACCGTGCCGCGCGGCAAGAAGCCGTTGAACCAGAGATCGACCGGCTCGAGCGGCCGGCCGAGCCGCTTCTGAATTTCGGCCGCCACCTTCGGCACCTGCGGCGACGTGAGCACGGCCTCGAGCAGCTGCTTCACCCGCGCCTCGGGCATCTCGGCGCCGAGGGCGAACGCCCGATCGATGGCCGTCGGCGCGATGGGCGAGAACGGGTCGGCCTTCTGCTGCGCGCGGAAGTTCGCCAGCAGGCGTTGATAGCGCACGTCGGCCTCGGGCACCGTCGACGGCTTCACCTCGCGCGCTGGAGCGTCCGCTTCGACGGTGTCGGCCGGTGCGACGACCACGGTGTTGCTGAACGGGTTCCAGTCGAGCCTGGGGTTGTCGATCACCGCGGCGGGGATCGTCTGGGTGACGATGCGCTCCATCACCTTCACGATGGCGCGCTGCCGTTCGAGGCCCTGCGGGTCGGCGTACTGCGCCTTGAGCTCGTCGCGCAGGTTCCAGTGGCTGATGAGGCGCTTGCCCCGGGGGAACAGCCGCGCGCCCTTCTCCGAGAGCACGTGGTGCATCCACACGTTGTACTCGGCGATGTACAGGTCGGCGGCCGACTGCGAGGCGCTGATGCCCTGCTGCACGTCGGCTGGAACGCGCCGTGAGAACCGCCCCGTGAGGCGCGCTTCGGCCCACTGGCGGCGGCTCCACATCGGGCCCTTCGCGAGGCGTTCGTCGAGCGTGGTGAGCGGGAAGTTCAACAGCGCCACGAAGGCCAGCTTCGAGGCGAACAGATCGTCGACGAGGTGCGCCGAGGGATCCCACGCAGCGAACAGCGGGTCGACCTTCTCCATCGGCCCCAGGTCGAGCTCGGTGGGCCGGCGCAGCTCGCGGCCGATCTCGAGCAGGTGCCCGTCGATCTGCTCGAGGTTCGACTCGAAGCGTCGGAAGGTGGTCTCGAGGCGCTGTGGGTCGACGACGAAGTGCTCCTTCACGAACGCCGCGAGGTCGCCGTCCTCCTTGCGCCAGAGGGCGGCCACCTGCTTCAGGCCCATCGCGATGCGCGCGCGGTGCGCCTCGCCGTGGGTCTTCACCAGCTCTGCTTCGAGGGCCTGCGTGTTCATCGGGAGCGCCGCCAGCATCAGGAGAAGGACCGACATGGAGCGCACCCTCGTGAAGAGGAACGCCGCTTTCAAGCGCAAACCCTGGGCTACAGTGACGCGGTGCTCACCGTTGCTCTGTGGCTCGCGCTCGGCGCCGAGCCTGCTCCGAAGCCGAAGCTCGTCGTGCTGTCCGTCGACGCCGCCGCCAACGTCGACCCCGCCACCAGGGCCGGGTTCGACGACGCCATCGTCGCGACGGTGGCGAAGACCGCCGCGTTCGACGTGGTGAGCTCACGCGAGGTGCAGGTGCTGCTCGGCATCGAGCGCCAGAAGCAGCTGCTCGGCTGCGCCGATGATGGGTCGTCGTGCCTCGCCGAGCTGTCGGGAGCGCTCGGCGCGCGCTTCGTCTTGTCGGGCACCCTGGCGCCGCTCGGTGGCACCTGGCAGCTCACCCTGCAGATGCAGGACACCACGAAGAGCGTGACGGTCGGCCGCTCGTCGCGGATCGCGAAGAACCTCGATGGGCTGCGGGCGGTGCTGCCCTTCGCGGTCGCCGAGGTGACGGGCACGCCGCCCCCGCCGCCGCCGTCGAAGGTTGGACCGCTCGCGATGGTGGCCGGAGGCGCCCTGCTGGCGGCGATCGGCGGCACGGTGCTCTTCGACGCGCTGACCGAGGCGGCGGCCATTCGGCGCGAGCTCCAGTTCGGCAGCGCACCGCGGACGCGGGCGTCGTACCTCGACGACGAAGCGGGGCTCCAGGCGCAGGCGAACCTCGGGGTGCTGGGGCTGGCGTTCGGTGGGGCGGTGCTGGCGGCCGGGATCATTCTGTGGCCGCCCGACCTCGCGCGGGGCGTGGCGCTCGTTCCGACGCCGTCGGGTGCGTTCGTCGTGGGGGTCTTCTGATGCGCGCGCTCGGC
>JALOQF010000454.1 GCA_025459425.1 Myxococcaceae bacterium
CGATCGATCGATCGACCTTGAAGATGTCGCGCCGCAGCTTGTCGATGAGATCCTGCTTCTCGCGCTGCCGCGTGACGATGGGGTTCTCGAGCTTGCTGATGGGCGCCTGCGACAACAGCGCCCCGACCAGGACCACGTGCAGCGGGCTCATCGCGCCGTCTCCTCGATGCACCGCGACTTCAACGAGAAGCGGTAGGTGCGCAGTTCGTCGTTCCAGTACTCGTCGGCGAACTTGAACGAGACCTGGTTGGCCTTGAGCGGCTCCTCTTCGATGAGGGCCACCAGCTTCGAGCCCTTCTTGACGCGCTCGTACAGCTTGAGACCGACCTCGTACTCCATCAGCCGCACCTGCTCGGCCGCCCGGAGCAGCTTGTCGGCCTCGACGCGCACCGAGTCCTGCAGGCGGCGCTGGTAGACGCGCACCGCCTCGGCGCGGGCGAGGTCGTACACCCGCGTCATGTACCCGAACATGCGCTCGCCGAAGGTGCCGGCGTAGCGGCCGAGCTGTTCACCCTCGAGCTCGAGCGACTCGAGGAACTTGCGCGCCCGCTGGGTGCTGCCGCGCGCCGACGCGGCCCGGAGCAGCCGCGGATCTCTCGTCAGGTCGTCGCGCTCACGAACCGCGTCGAGCGACTCGGCGTAGCGGCGCGTCAGCTCCTTGGCCGACCGCTTCGCGGGCAGGTAGTGGCAGAGGTCGCGATAGATGAGCGCCTTCAAGAGGAACTTGTCGGGCAGGAACTCCTCGCGGAACGACGGCGCGTCGAGCGTGGTGAGCAGGCCCATGGCCGCGTGCACCTGGCCCAGCTGGTACCGCGTCCACGCCTCTTCGAGGTACAGCGCCGCGCGGCCGGGCTCGAGGGGCCCGAGCTTGACGAGGTTGTAGGCCTCGAGCGCGCCGGTGAAGTCGGCCGCCTCGTAGCGCAGGCGGGCCACTGCCAGCATCGCGTCGTTGCGGGCCTCGCGGGTCAGCTTCTCGTCCTTCGCCAGTTCGAAGAACTGGTCGACCATCTCTTTCGGCAGGTCCTTGCGGGCCTGCTTGAGGCGCGTCACCAGCATCGCGTACTTCGCGCGCGAGGCCTCGGCGCTGCCCTCGGGCAGCTTGGAGAAGTGCGTGGTGGCCCAGCGCTCGTTGCCGACGCGCAGGTCGACCAGGCCCTGCTGGTAGTGGGCGTAGCCGGCGACGTCTTCGGAGAGGAAGCCGAGGTCGAGCGCGCCGAACACCTGCTCGTCGATCATCGCCTCGTCGTGGGGCCGGTCGGTGAGCTGCTGCAGCTCTTCGAGGGCCCGCGTCAGCACCTGCGGGTTGGTGCGCTCACGCGCGATGCGCGACAGGTACACCGCGCCCGCGTGGTGCAGCTTCAGCTCGATGAGCGAGCGCGCGAGGAAGAACTGCGCCCACGCGTAGTTCTCGTCGGTCGACGGCACGTTCTCGGTGTAGTCGAACAGCTTGGGCGCCGCGGCCTTCGGGTTCCCGGCGAAGTAGTCGTTGAGCGCGTCGTCGAACAGCTTCGGGTCGATCTTCTTCGGCGCTGGCGGTGGTGCGGCGACCGGCGCGGCGCCGGTGCCCGTCGAGCCCGAGCCCATCGCCGCTGCGGCCGCCACGCCTCCATCGGAGGCCGATGCCGGCGCTGGCGCTGCGTCGGCCGGAGCCGGTGCGTCACCGGTGACCGGGTCGGCGGGCTTCGCCGCGGGCTGCTGGGCGAGCGAGAGCGCTGAGACGAGCGTCGTCGCGCAGACGAAGAGGCGCAGCATCAGTCATTCCCTCCGAAGTTGAGGGCGAGCGCGAGGTTCACCGTCATCACGTTTCCGAAGCTGGTGGTGCCGCCGCCGGTGGGCAGCACCACGTTGTGGGTGATGTCGAGGCGGAACGAGACGTACTTGTTCACGAAGACGCGGCCGCCGCCGCCGATGTTGATGCCCGGGCGGAAACCCGAGTTGGTGAAGCGGAAGAGGGTGGCCCCGGCGAGCAGGTGAATCTCACCGTGAATCACCGCGCGGTTCAGCACCGCCAGCTTCCCGTAGAGCGGCTTCCACATCACGTCGGAGCCCACGAAGAACTGCACCTCGTCGTTGGCCGTCGGCTGCACGCCGAAGTTGCGCTCGAGCTCGCCACGCAGGCTGCTGCGCGCCGCCAGGCCATACGCCCCGCGCCCCACCTGCCACGCGAACCGATCGGTGAAGTGGTAGACGTAGCCGACCTGCGCGTAGATGCCCGTGTAGAAGGCGTCGAGCGGCAGCACGCCGAACCACAGGTCGAGCTCGTGGAGCAGCCGGTACGGCCGGTCTTGCACGGCCGCGGTGACGCCCGGGTTCTCGAGCTCCTGCGTCTGGGCAAACGCCGGCGCCGACAACGCGAGCGCCAGCGCGACGAACCAGGGGAGCGCGCGCAGGCGGCTCATTCAGTACCTCCGAAGTTCACGGCCAGACCGAAGTTGATGGCCAGTACGTTGGTGATGCCGGTCATCGACCCCGGCGCAGCCAGCACGATGTGGTTGACCAGGTCGAGGCGCAGGCTGGCGTTCTTTCCGAGGAAGAGGCGGCCTCCGCCGCCGATGTCGATGGCCGGGCGAATCGAGGGTGTCAGCCCGTCGGTGAAGGCGAAGCCGCTGCCGCCGCCGAGCAGGTGCACCTCACCATGCACGACGAAGCGGTTTCCGACCGAGAGCTTCCCGTACAGCGGGCGGAAGATGAGGTCGCCGCCGACGAAGAACAGCACCCGCGAGAAGGCCGTCGGCAGCACCGTGAAGTCACGCTCGAGCTGGTTGCGCAGCGACGTGGGCAGCGAGAACGCGTACGCGCCGCGCGCCTGAATGCCGAAGTAGTCGTTGAAGTGGAAGGCGTAGCCACCCTGCGCGAAGACGCCCTTCGTGTACGGGTCCGACGGCAGGAAGCCCACCATCACGGTGAACTCGTTCTGCAGGCGGTACGCCCGGTCCTGCAGCGCGTTCACGCTGCTCGGCGGCGCTTCGAGGAGCTCCGATTGGCCCCACGCGAACACGGGGACCAACAGACTCACGATGAGAATGGCTCGGTGCACGTCACCCCTCCCGCGCCTTGGCCTGCGGCGCGAGCGTCGAGAAAACGGCGGCGATGATAGGCCGCGCGCTCTGAAAACAAACCAAAATGCGAAGGCGCACGCTGGGGTGGAGACTCCTCTACACGTCGACAGGCCACGTCGTTCGTGTTCTTGCCCCTGGTCGCCCGCGGCCTTCCCGCGCCCACCGCGAAAAAGAAACGGCGGCGCTCCCCGAACGGAAGCGCCGCCGTGAGGCCGCCGCGGCCGTCAGTACCCGACCGAGTTGAACATGAACGGGTAGGTGATGACGACGCCCGCGCCCTTCGCCGGAGGGAACCGCCAACCCTTCAGCGACGCGAGAATGCAGCCCTCGACCGCCGAACTCTTCATCGTCGACGACTTCGTCTTGGCGAAGCCGACGCTGCCCGACGTGGTGATCTGCCACTCGAGCACGATCTTTCCGGCGAGGCCCGGCTCCTTCAGCAGCGCGCGCTCGTAGCAAGAGGACACTTCGCCGAGGTGCGAGTTGATCACCTTCGCCACCGCGTCCTTGTCGATGGTGCCCTGCGCGCCGATGTTGCGGCTCACCGCAGCGGTGACGGCGCCGCCGACCTTGCCCTTGCCGATGTTGCCCGCGCCGAGCGCGCCGATGCCCGCGCCGCCCTTGCCACGCAACAGCTCTGCGCCCTTGATGCCCATGCCGCCCGCGCCGCCGCCGCCCAGGCCGAAGGTGCCGATGCCGGCGTTCGCGATGGGCGCCTTGCCGATGAGGCCCGAGAGCTTGAAGTCATTCTTCGCGTTCTTCGCGCCGGGCCCCGAGCCCAGCTTGTCGACGGCGGCCAGGAGGTCCTTCATGGCGGGCCCGGCGGCCACGAGCTTCTCGACCGACTTGAGCGCCTTCTTGGTCTCCTGCGGCACCGCCTTCGGCACCTGCTTCTCGACCTTGAGCTCCTCTTTCTTCTCGGGCTTCTTCATCTTCTCGATCTTCTCTTCGATCTTCTTCTTCTCCTCCTTCTTCGGCGGCGCGATGAGGCGCACCGCGACGGGCGGCACGTTCTTCGCGGCGAAGTCGGGGTTCTCGGGCTGGTACGCGTAGACCGCGAACGCGAGGAAGGCGCTGCCGAAGAGGCCCAGGAAGGCCAGCACCAGCCACGGCATCTTCTTGAGCGGGTTGACGAAGGGGCGCGGCAGCGCGGGCTGCACGTACGCCACGAGCGTCATCTCTTTGTCGCCCGAGAACCGCACCGCGTGACCGGTGCCGAGCGTGACGCAGCGCTTGTTGCCGGGGCCGACCTCGAGCGACTCGACCTGCACAGGGTAGAAGTTCCCGTCCTGGGCGCGGCGCTCGACGGCGGCGGTCGGCGGAACGAACACCCGGTACAGCCCGCCCTTCTGCTCCTCGGCGAAGACGAAGTCCTGGCCTTCGGTGCCGAAGCCCCACATCGGCAACGGCGCCGCGTCGTCATCGCGCGCGACGAGCTTCTTCTTGGGGTCGATGCGCTGGTGCGACGACGCGTACTTGCGCGTCTCGCCCCAGTAGAGTTCGACGAAGAGGTGGGGCTTGCCCTTGCCCTCCGAGGCCGGCGGAATCGAAGGCGAGGGGCGGTGGTGGCTCTTGTTCGGCCGCTGGGCCTGGGGTTGGGCCTTCTTGTCGGCGTGGCGCGGCTCAGGGGCCTTCGGCGCCGGCGGTCTGGCTTCGGCGCGCGCGATGGGCGTGGCGGGCTGCGTGGGCGGAGCCGGAATCGGCGCCGGGGCCGCGCTCACGGCAGGCGCGACCGCGGGGAGCGACGGCGGCGGTGGCGGCGGCGGGCCGTCGACCGACAGCGGCACCGTCATCTGGGGGTCGGCCGCCCGGGCCGGGCGCGTGGGCTCGAGCAGCTCGGAGCCCAACGCGACGCTCTCGGTCTTCTCTTCGGGCTCCTCGAGTGACAGCGGCTCGACCGGGCGCAGGTGAGGCGTCGAGCGCGCGGTGACGGCGGCGTCGGGCTGCGCCGCGGTGTTCGCGCGCCGCGACGACACGACGGTCGCGGGCGCCGTTGCCTTGGCCTGCGCCGGAGCCGCCGGCTTGGCGGGCACCACGGCCACGGGAGCCGGGCGCGCGGGCGGGTTCGGTGGCGTTCCGCCAAGCAACGCAGCCACCTCGGGCGGCGGCGCGGGCTTCGCGGCGGGCTTCTGCGCCAGCACGCGCACCTTCAGCGTGAAGGGGCCGCATGCGATCTCGTCGACCGCGCGCACCTCGCACGCGTTCACCCGGTGGCCGTTCACGAACACCGAGCCCGTGCCCGCCTCCCGAGCCGAGCACGTATTGGCCAGGCACGAAGACTTCCGTGCCCACCAGCAGACCGTCCCGCAAGATCACGACCTGGAGGACGGAGGGCTGTCCACTCACGAGGAACTCCTTCGAGGCAAGAGGGGGCGATGCAACGCGGCTCAGGTGTCGTAGAGCGAGCCGACGATTTCATCGCGGAAGTTGTCCCGCTTCTTGATCATGGACCGGATCTTCAGCTCCTTCCGGTCGTACAGGTAGACGGCGCCAGACTTGTTGCTCTGGCCCTGAATCAGGCGGTCATCGAAGTCGATGCGCGTCGGGCCGCGCACCGCCGAACCACCGCCGCCCGCCTCGGCCGCAGCGGCGGGCGCGGGCGCTGCCTCCGCAGGCGCCGACGCAGGCGCGGCGGCAGGCTTCCGGGCTGCAGGCGCGGCCGCTGGCTTCTTCTTGGGGGCTGCGTGAGCGACGCCTGCGATCAGCAGGAGAGAACCGGCGAGCAGGAAAGAGCGCATGTGGAGTCGGAGAGTTAAGCGAAGCGCGTGCCGAACGGTCAAGGAGTACACGAGGTGCACAGCATCGAGATTTCCCCGGAACGTCGAGGGCTTCCCACCACGTTGTGGGGTGGACTGTTCACCCATGTGGTAGCGAGGGCTCCGATGACACGACATGTGGTTCTCTCCGTCCTGGTGCTGGGGCTCGTGAGCGCGTGCCGACGAGCCGACACCGCTTCTTCCGCACCGGTTCCAGACGCTGCGGCGTCGCTTCCGGTGACTCGGCTGCTCACCGTTGGGCCACGGCTCGTGTCCAATCAGACGTCCACCCCGCTCATCGTCACGGGCGTGGGTCTCACGCAGGCGCGTGAGCTGGTGCTCGGTGCGCCGGTGTCGAGAAGACTCCCACTGGTTGCGCTCGACGACCAGCACGCGTTCACCCGCTTCCCCACCGGGGTGGAGCTCGGGGTCGCGCCCGAGGTGCTGGTCGAGGCGACGCTCGACGTGGGCGAGGGGCGCGCCGAGCTCCGCTTGATCAACGACACCCGGTTTCCCGATCTCGTCGCGCTCGCGTCGACGGCGGACGAGCGGTGGCTCGTCGCCGTCAGCACCACCGACGACACCCTGTACGCCCTCGACACCAGCAGCCGCAAGGTCACCAGGGTGGCGGTCGACGACGGCCCCTCTTCCATCGCGCGGCTTCCGACTGGCCAGCTCGTGGTCGCGCACCTCTTCTCGCCCACGCTCGCCCTGGTGGACTTCTCGTCGGGTGCGCCGGTCGTCTCGCGCGCGGCCGGCCCGCTGATGGCGGCCTCGGTGGCCGTGGCCGACGACGGCCTCGTCTTCGTGGCCGAGCAGGCGCGTGATTCGGTGGTGGCGCTCGATGCGCGCGATGGCTTCAAGGAGAAGTGGCGTACACCCGTCGCGCCGAACCCGCGCGCGCTGGCGGTGACGCAGGCCGGGCTGGCGGTGGGCTCGCTCCAGACCGGCGAGATCGAACTGCTCGAGGCGTCGACCGGCAAGGTGCTGGGCGCGACGCAGCCCGGCCCGGGCACGCCCATCGTCGGAGGTACGACGAAGGCCTACGGCTCGTTCGTCATGAACGGCAAGGCGCCCCGCGCGCTCGTGGCGTCGTCGAAGACGGGCGACCTCTTCGTCTCGAGCATCGGCCCGAACATCGGCCCCAACCCCGACAAGATGGAGGTCAGCATGAACGGCGGGGTCGCCGCCCTCACGCTGCCGCAGCCCGGGTCGAAGCGGGCGCTGGGGTGGAGCCGGCACCTCGGCTTCGGCGCGGGCGTCACCGAGGCGCTCGTGCTCGACGAGGCGTCGGGCCTTCTCTACGCCTCCGACGTCTCGCTCGGGCTGGTGCGCATCGTCGACGCGCGGAAGCTCGCGCGCGGCGACGCCGAGGCCGCGAAGGCGCTCGTGCAGGAGGTCGCGCTCCCGCCCCCCGACGGTTTCCCGCGCATTCGCCCCGACGAAGACTTCAACGTGAGCGGGCGCGCCGGCCCGTCGCTCCACTCGGGGCCGCGCGCGCTCGTCCTGTCGAAGGACCGCAAGAGCCTGTGGGCCCTCAACCGCTTCACTGGCACTATCGCGCGCCTCGACGTGACGAAGGCCCTGGCCGGCAAGGCGGCCTGGAAGGAGCAGCTGCCGCTCGTCGACGTGCTGGCGCAGAAGACGCGGCGGCTCGGGCAGGTGCTGTACTTCGCCGACCTGGGGAAGACGGCGATGAGCTGTGACGCCTGTCACCTCGAAGGCCACGGAGAGGGCGTGCTCTTCGAGAAGACGATGCCGCTGCGGATCTATCGGTCCACCACCGTGCGCGGGAGCCGCGAGACGCCCCCGTACTTCACGCCGGCCTCGACCCACTCGATGGGAGAGACGTCGAAGATGGTGGGCTCGCGCAACCGGTACCAGAACCCGCCCATGACGCCAGAAGAGATCGAGGCGCTCACGCTCTACTCGTCGCTGATTCCCACGCTGCCGAACCCCTTCGTCGACGAGCGCGGCGTGCCGCCCGAGACCCTCACGCTCCCCGACGGGGCCACGGGTAACCCTCGCCGGGGGCTCGCGCTGTTCGAGGGCAAGGCGGCCTGCGCGGGCTGCCACCCGGCACCGCAGTACACGACCGATCAGGATCCAGCGACGCGCGGGCGCTTCATCGACGTGGGCACGCCGCGCTTCATGCCGCTGCGCGAGGGCCTGCAGAATACGCTCTTCAAGGGCTTCGGCACCCCGGCGCTGGTCGGCTCGTGGGACGTCTTCCCGATGCTCACGACGGGCCTCGCAGGGCTCGAGGTGCGCGCCGATGGGAGCGTCGGCGTCGCCACCCGGTTTCCCTTGCGGGTCGCCGTCGAGCGCTGGGCCCCGACGCACGGCCGCGCCGACCTGCTGACGCCCCAGGAGCGCGACGACCTGCTCGCCTTCATCGTCTCGTTGTGAGGTGGGGGCTCGTCCCACCTGAAGCGAAGCCTTCGTGTGGTCGAGTGGCTGTGTGTAGAGTCCGCAGCCGCATGAGGCACTCTCTGTTGGCGGTCGCGCTGGTGGCGTCGGCGGGCTGCACCGATGTCGGCCTGTACGCCATCGGCGCTGGAGGCGCCGGCGGCCCCGATCGCGCCGAGGTGGAAGCGAACGTGTGCACGCCGGTCGCCTCGGGCGCGGCCTTTCCGGTGAAGGTGTTGTTCGCCGTCGAGGGCGGCGCGGGTGTCGACGTGATGCTGCGAGAAGAGATCGTCTCGGGCCTCACCAACACCAGCACGCAGTTCACCAACCCGGGCATCAGCTTCGCGCTCCTCACCCATCGCGCGGTCGCGAACGGGTTGCTGGGCCGGTACACCGCCGACCAGACCGAGTTGTCGACGGCGTTCGCCCGCTACAACGCCTTCAACCAGGTCGGCCCGATGTCGCATCGCGCGGCGCTGCTGCTGGCGCGGAGCATCTTGAGCGGCGACATGCAGACCGGGTGTCGTGGGCAGGTGGCGCGCACGCGCTACTACGTGGTGCTGGTCATGCGCTCGGAAGACACGAGCTGCAACAACACCGTCTTCAACGCCGGCATCGACCCCCAATGTGACGCCTTCGCGCAGGCCGGCGACTTCGCGCGCTGTGGCGAGTGCGAGCTCGGGAAGGTGACCGAGCAGCTCCGGCAGCTGGCCGTTCGGTTCAACGCGGGTGAGGTCACGGTGCAGCCCGTGGTGATCCGCAGCGCGAGCGACGACCTGCTCCGATTCCAGGCCAACGCCATCGCCCGGGCCGGGGGCACCGAGCTGGTCGAGACGGCCGTGGGCGGCGTGACGATGCGTCTGTCGACGCTCAACTACGGGTCGTTGCAGCGCGCGCTCAAGCTCAAGCGCTTCATCGCGATGAACGCGAACGTGCGCGTCCGCAACGGGGAGCAGCTCGTCGACAGCGATGGAGACGGCCTGCCTGATCAGGACGAAAACTCGCTCGGCACCGACCCGACGCTCATCGACTCGGACGCCGACGGCATCGGAGATGGCGTCGAGGTGCGCATGGGCCTGAGGCCCCAGCCGGGCAACGTCGACACCATTCGCGGCTGCAACGCGACGCTCGACACCGACGGCGATCGCCTCAACGACTGCGAGGAGCGTGTGCTCGGCACCGACGCGTGCATCACCGACACCGATGGCGATTCGGCGCCAGACCTGGTCGAGTTCCTTGGGGGTTCCAACCCGCTCATTCCCGAAGATCTGAACGACGACGACCGGGACGGCCTGCCGAACATCAGCGAGCTCGAGGCGCACACCGACCCGACCTCGGCCGACATCGAGTTCCAGCAGGACCGGGGCTACGGCTATGCGATTCGAGACGCCGACCCGACGCCCGATGGCCGTGCCTGCTACGACATCAACGCCTACAACCTCAGCGTGATGGAGACGCTGCAGCGTCCCTCGCCCAACGACAGCGGGCGAACCGTGCTGAGGGGCACCAACGAGCTTCACCTCTACTTCCAGGTCGGGCGTGAGAACGACCCGCGGGGGACCGGCGTCGGGCGTGTGCGCATCGAGACGGTGCGGTTCACGGCCCCCGCGACCCGCCGTCCACGTGGTGTGATTCGCCTCGAGAGCGAAGACTTCGAGAACGGGCTCTGAGCGGCGCGCTGTGGGGTGCTGCCCCCACCGCGACCGTGCCACCCCCCACCACGAGCCACGCGAGTGCGCCGCTTCAGCGCTCGCAGTCGAGGGATTCCATGGTGTTGGCGTCGACCGTCGGGCTGGTTCAGGTCTTGAAGAAGCGCGTGTCACCTCGAAGCACCCGGGAGCTCCCCATGAAGAACCAGTTCCTCCTCCTCGCTGCAGCCAGCACCCTGCTGGCGCTGCCCGCCGCCGCCCAGTTGGGCAACGGCACCAACCCGGAGTGTCTCGACCCCTCGTGCGGCCGGCCCCGACAAGTCGGCGGCGGCTGCGGCTGTGGCTGCGGTTGCTCGGTGTGGGTGGCCTACACCGACGACGGCCGCACGCTGTCGTACACCGATGACGCCGACGGCGACGGCCGCGCG
>JALOQF010000109.1 GCA_025459425.1 Myxococcaceae bacterium
GGATCGTAGACGCTGGTGTTGTCGTACGCGAACGAGAAGACGAAGACGGCCACGGTGGCGACGAGGTCGGCCACGGTGACGGCGACGAGCGGGTGCCAGTCGGGCGGAGCGGCCTTCACCACGGCGGCGGCGACCACGAGGCCGACGACGTAGGCGAGGGTGACGATGGCATAGCCACGCCAGGGGCGGGCCGGGAGGGGCGGCGAACTCATGACGGCCGAAGGTACCGGTGTCGTCTCGGGTGCGCGAGCGACATCGTCGAAGCTCGCTGACGTCGTCGAGTCATCGAGGGCACGTCGCCCGTGTCACCTCCGTCTGCGCGCGCGTTCGCAGCAATATCGAGCGGGGATCTCGCGCGCCGAACCGATCGCGCATGATCGCCCACCGGCCGGAGCGCGCACGCGTCGCCCGTGTCACCCCGTCTGCGCGTGCGTTCGCAGCATCATCGAGCGGGGATCTCGCGCGCCGAACCGATCGCGCATGATCTTCGCCCACCGGCCGGAGCGCGCGTTGGTGGCGAGTGACGGAGCTGGATCTGGCAGCGCGCGAGACAGACTCCAGCTGCCGGCTTCGAGGTCCAGCGGAAATACCGTGGAGCCCTCCAGCGTCTGCTGCGCACCGGCCCCGAGTGGCCAGGCCGCATGGAACGGCATCGTCGGGCTTCGATGCGTCCACGCAACGGCGAGCCCTCGCCGCCTGTGAAACCCGTTCGCACCAAACAACGTGGCCTCGAGCCACCGGCCGTCGGAGCCGCTCCTTCGGAAGTGAACGAAGGCGCCCGCAGAGTGGCGAGACGCCGCGGTCTCGAGGCACTCGTCGCCGGGTCGTTCGCGGGAAGGCACCGCAGCGAGGCCCTCCGGTGTGACGCCCGCCAGGGCCCAGGAGGCCGAGGCTCGTTTCAGGCCACCGGCGACGCCGACCGTCAACCCCCGTCGGGCTGGTTCG
Source organism: Myxococcaceae bacterium (assembly GCA_025459425.1). Taxonomy (GTDB): domain Bacteria; phylum Myxococcota; class Myxococcia; order Myxococcales; family Myxococcaceae; genus Xiheimicrobium. The sequence continues at coordinate 946 of JALOQF010000109.1, forward strand.
TCGGGGCCGGTGTGCGCTCGGGCGGAAGTCGCAGGCCCGCGTCCGGGTGGCCAGCCGCCGTCAGCAGCGCCCGCGCCTCGTCCACGATGCCTGGCCGCTCGGCCGGCGGGGCCACCTGTGCCGCGAGCTCCCACGTGGCGATGGCGGGCTCGACGTCGCCCAGCGTGAGGTGCGTCTGGGCGAGCCGGCGCAGCGCCGAGGTGCGTCGGTCGTCCATCATGAGCGCCTTCTCGATGGTCGCCCGTGCCTCGACGTGACGCCCCAGCTGCGCGAGCGCCACGGCCTGGTACTCGAGCGTCTCGGGCGTCGGCCCATCGCGCTGGAGCGCCCGCTCGAGCACCGGCAGCGCCTCGGTGGGCGCTCCCGTCGACACCAGCGCGCGCCCGAGGGACGAGGTGAGGCCTTTGCGCGAGGGGTCGACCTGCTCGAGCGCCTTCAGCTTCTCGAGCGCCTGCTGCGGCGCGCCGTGGTCGAGGTCCCACTGCGCGGCGTAGGCCAGCTCGTCACGCCGCTTCGCCTCGGCCTCGGCCGCCTGGCGCTCGAAGAAGCTGCGCGAGGCGTAGCCACCGACGGCGAGGGCCAGCACGGCCCCCGCCACCACCACCGCGCGCCGGCTCACGGCGCCCGACGCCGACGCCACAGCACCAGCGCCAACCCGAGCGGGAGCAGCGACAGGCCGGCCGACGAACACCCGGCGCCCTTCACGCTGACGCCATCGACGAAGCCGTCACCGTTCGCGTCGGGGTCGCACGCGTCGCCCACCTCGTCGCGCCCGTCGGTCATCGCGTCGCTGTTCTTCTGGTCGAAGTTTGGCACCGTCGGGCAGTTGTCGCGGTCGTTCGGCACGCCGTCGCCGTCGACGTCGGTGCTGCACGCGTCGCCCACGCCGTCACCGTCGGTGTCTCGCTGGTCCGGGTTGGGCACCAGGCGGCAGTTGTCGGCGCGGTCCTGCGCCATGTCGTTGTCGGAGTCGGGGTCGCGGAAGTCGCGAATGCCGTCCTGGTCGGTGTCGAAGGGCGGCACCGTCGCGTCGGTGCGGCCGGCCTCGAGCGCGTCCGAGAAGCCGTCGCCGTCGCTGTCACCGTCACGGAAGTCCGCCGTGCCGTCCATGTCGGTGTCGACGGGCGCGGTGGCAGCGTCGGTGTCTCCGGCCTCGTCGGCGTCACGAATGGTGTCGCCGTCGGCGTCGAGGTCACGGAAGTCGGGCACGCCGTCGCGGTCGGTGTCGGCCGCCGTCATGTTCGGCCCCGCCTCGGCGGCGTCACGCACGGTGTCGCCGTCGCTGTCGAGGTCGAGGAAGTCGGGCACCAGGTCGCGGTCGGTGTCGACGGGCACGGTGGCAGGGCTCGCGTCACCGGCCTCGAGCGCGTCGGGCAGGCCGTCGTTGTCCGAGTCGGTGTCGAGGTAGTTGGCGGTGCCGTCACCGTCGGTGTCCTGGAAGCCGTCGTCGGTGTCACGAATGGTGTCGTTGTCGGCGTCCTGGAGCGGCCGGTCGTCGGCCTTCACCAGCGGGTCGGTCTCGCCCATGTCGACGCGCCCGTTGCGGTCGATGTCTTCGGCGCCGTCGCCCATGCCGCCCTGGTCGGTGTCGGCCACCAGCACCAGCGTGCGCGTGGCCGGGTTGGCGTCGGCGATGAAGAAGTTCCGCGCCGTGTCGGTGCCCATCGGCGCCGTGGTGACGCCCGCCTCGGTGCCGTCGAACACCCGGTCGCCGTCGCTGTCGGGGTCGTTGATGTTGAGCAGCCCGTCGCGGTCGACGTCGAGCGCGTAGTTCGACTCGCGCCCATCGACGAGGCCGTCGTCGTCCGAGTCGGCGTCGGCGGGGTTCGAGCTCACCGCGCGCTCCGCCTCGTCGGGAATGCCGTCGCCATCACCGTCTTGCACCATCGAGGTGGCGTCGTCGGCGGCCGAGAGCGGGTTCGTCTCGCCCGTGTCGACGCGGCCGTTCAGGTTGACGTCTTCGAAGCCGTCGCGGCGCCCGCCGCGGTCGGTGTCGGCGGCCAGCATGCTGGTGCGGGTGGCCGGGTCGGCGTCGGCCACGAAGGCGCGCACGACGAGGTTGGTGTCGACGCTGGGCATGGTGACGCCCTGCTCGGTGCCGTCCAGCACGCCGTCGTCGTCCGAGTCGGCGTCGAGCGGGTTGATGAGGCCGTCGGCGTCGGTGTCGTCCGAGAACTGCTGCTCGGCGCCGTCGAGCACGCCGTCGTCGTCGCTGTCGCGGTCGCGTACCAGCGTGCCGAGGAACGTCTCGAGCGCGTCGGGCAGCCCATCGCCGTCGGTGTCGGTGGCGGTGACGAGGTCGTCGGGGCCATCGCCGGGGTTGCGCTCGCCGGGGTCGGAGCGGCCGTTGAGGTTCAGGTCTTCGGCGCCGTCGATGACGCCGCCGCGGTCGGTGTCGGCGCGCAGCACGGCGGTGCGCGTCGTGGGGTCGGCGTCGGCGATGAAGCGCCGCCGCGCGAGGTCGGTGCCCGTGGGCGCGGTGGCGATGCCCTCTTCGGTGCCGTCGAAGAGGCCGTCGTTGTCCGAGTCGGGGTCGAGCACGTTGATGGCCAGGCCGTCGCCGTCGGTGTTGAGCGTCGGGTTGGGCTCGCGGCCGTCGACGACGCCGTCGTCGTCGGCGTCGGCGTCGTCCACCGGGGTGCCGCGGGCCTGCTCGTCGGCGTCGGTGAGGCCGTCGCCGTCGGTGTCCACCTGCGCGGCGTCGTCGGTGGCCAGCGCCGGGTCGCCTTCGCCCATGTCGACGCGCCCGTTCTTGTTGAGGTCTTCGGTGCCGTCGATGCGGCCGGCGCGATCGCTGTCGGCCACCAGCGGGTTCGTGGTGGTGGCGGGGTCGGCGTCGGCGATGAAGTGGCCGCGGGTGACGTCGGTGCCCGGCGAGGCGGTGGTGACGCCCACCTCGGTGCCGTCGAGCAGCCCGTCGTCGTCCGAGTCCGGGTCGAGCACGTTGACCAGGCCGTCTCCGTCGGGGTCGGTGAGGGGCTCGCGCTCGTCACCGTCGGTGACGCCGTCGTCGTCGGCGTCCGAGTCGTTGGCCGTCGGGTCGCCCGCGTTGCACAGGCCGTCGTTGTCGTCGTCGGGCCCGTCGTTGCGCGGCTGCTGCGCGAGCGCCACGGCGCAGTCGTCACACGAGTCACCGTCGACGTCGCTGCAGATGGCGGCGTTGGTGGCGTTGCGGTCGGCGCCGTTGAGCACGCCGTCGCCGTCGGTGTCGGCGGTGTTGGTGATGCGCACGCGGGTGGCGTCGACGGGCGCCGCCGTGCCCGGGTCGTCGGACAAGAGGAGCGCGAAGGGCGGGTCGGCCGTGAGCGTCGCCTGGCTGGTGACGCCCGCGTCGTTGGCGATGCGCAGCGAGGTGAGGGTGTCGAGCGCGACCGTCAACGTCGGGCACGAGCCCGCGTCGGTGCCGGCCGGGCAGCCCGCGATGGTGCCGACGTCGACTTCGATGCCCGTCATCGTCGCCGACAGGGTGCCTGCGCTGGCGACGCCCGAGTCCTCGACGTACGTGGTGCTGGGGGCGAAGGGCACGGCCACGCGCACGCTGGTGAGGTCACCCACGCCGGTGTTGACGAGCCGCGCGGTCCACCGAATCGTCTGGCCGGCCACCACCACCACGCCGCCGTCGGCCGCGTTGCGCCCGATGAGGGTGAAGTTGAGGCGCGGCACGTTGGGCGTCACCACCACGCGCGCCGTCGAATCCGGCACCGGCGTCGTCTCGTCCACCGTCGTGTTGCCGTTGTTGTCGAAGAAGTCGGTCGCGGGCGTCAGCGTGGTGCCGCCCATCGCCGCCGTCAGGTACGAGCCCATCGTCGCTTCGACGTTGACGGGCACGCCCTGAATGGTGGGGCTGGTGCGGAAGGCAGCGCGGAAGACGTTCTGCTGGCCGGCCGCGAGGCACCGGTTGGTGTTGAAGGTGAAGCTCACGCCCGACAACAACATGGCCTCGGGGGCGTCGTCGGTGCTGCCGTTGTCGTCGTTGTCGAGCCCGTCGGTGGCGGGGCTCTGCGCGACGAAGCCGCTCGGCGTGGTGATGCTGAGGGGCACGTTGCAGGCCTCGGTCGTCTGCTCGAGGCCGCCACCGTCTGGCAACGACGTCACCGAGAGGTTGGCGATGGTGGCCGTCACGGTGACGCCCGCGTCGGGGCCGGGGGTGGTGTTGTCGACGACGGCCGACACCCGGGGCCGCGGCGCCGCGAGGAGGAAGGGGAAGGCGGCGGGCGTGTCGAGGTTGGTGCCGGCCGAGGCCACCACGCCGGTGACGTTGCCGCTCGTCTGGCTCGCGAGGTTGAGGCGCCGCAGCGTCACCAGCACGTCGAGGGCGTTGTTGGCCGGGCTGTTGTCGCCGGGCAGGCTGATGGCGCCGAACGAGGCGGTGACGGGGGCTCCGGCCGTGCCCGGCGGCGTGATGGCGGCCGGGTTGGCGATGACGCCCTGGAAGCCCGGCGTCATGGTGTCGAGCTCGACGCGGCGCACGGCCAGCATCGCCGGCGGCGTGAAGAGGAACGTCAGCGACGGGTGCGTGCCCTCGGCCAGCGTCGCGCGGAAGCGCAAGACGACGTCTTCGCCGACGACGAGGAGGTTGTCGTTCGTCGAGGCCACCGACGTGCTGACGAGCGTGAAGCTGCCCGGCGCGAAGGCGGTCGTGCGCACCTGGGGCGCGGCGGTGGCGCGGTAGGTGTTGGGGCCGCCCGGGTCACCCGCGTTGCCGGTACGCTCGACGGTGGTGGCCGAGAAGGTGCTGACGGGCATGTTCACCACGCCGGGGCGGCTCGTCCACGTCAGCACCGCCGACGGCGCCAGCACCTGGTTGTAGGTGACGTTGCTGCCGACGCGCGTGGCGAAGGACACGTCGCAGGCCCCGGCGTCGCCCAGGGCGAGCGAGGCGAAGGTGAGCGTCAGGCCACCGTCCGTCACCGTCTGCGTGGCCGGCGCCGGGCAGTTGGGCGCCAGCGCGAGGCTGCCCGGCTCGGTGGTGAGCTGCGAGGGCAGCGCCACCTGCAGCTGCACGTCCTGCGGTGCCGAGTTGTTGGTGCCGCCCGCCACGCGCAGTGGCACCGACACCACCAGCAGGTCGGCCGAGTCGACGAGGAAGCCGCCGTCGGGCAGGGTGCCGGCGTCGACCGCTCCGGCGGTGCCCGTCACCGTCATGCCGGGCTCGAGGAGGCGCGCGCGCGAGCCGCCGTCCGTCACCGTCGACGCGCCCGCGAAGCCCGTCGTCACGTTGAGCCCCGAGGTGCCCGCGGTGGCCGAGGCCACGTTGTTCACCACCACCAGCACCCGGAAGGACAGCTCCTCGGCGGTGCCGATGTCGGTGTCGGCGTTGGCGACGTTGGTGAAGGTGAAGGTGACGTCACGGCCCTCGTTCGTCACCATCGGCGCTGGAATCGTCGTGCACGCCGCGCCGCTGCAGGTGATGGGCGCCGCCGCCGAGAGGCTCGACGCCGAGACGTAGGCGAGCTGTGAGGGCAGGTTCAGCGTGACGGGCAGGGTGGCCAGGGTGGCGCCGTTCGGCACCACGCCGGTGATGACGTAGCTGAACGTCTCTCCGATGGTGGCCGCGATGTCGGGCGTCGTCAGCACCACGCCAGCGCTCGCGGCGCGGGTGGTGATGGTGACGTTCTCGGCGGTGGCGGCCGCGTTGCCGACGTAGGTGGGGCCCGCGGCGGCCGAGGCGAAGCGCTCGACGCGCCCCGCGGTGACGAGGTCGAGCCTCGGCGCCAGCCCCGTGCCCACCGTGAGGCGGGCCGTGACGACGCGCACGTTGAGGCCGCTCGTCGGGCTCGTCTCGGGAATCGGGTCGGTGAAGTCGAGGCCCGCGCCGAAGAGGTCTCCGCTGGTGGGCGTGGCCGCGCCGGTACCGTCGGTGGCCGACACGAGGGCGCCGGTGACGCCCGTGGGCAGCACGAGGGCCACGCGCGCGTCGCGAGCGGTGAAGCCGCCGCGGTTCTCGACCAGCAGCCGCACGTCGACGGTGCCCGTCGCGTGCACCTGGGCCACGTTCGAGTTGGCCACCGTGCCGAAGTTCGTCGACGTCAGCGGGCTCGGCAGCGTCACGGTGGGGGCGGGCGTGAAGACGGCGTCGGTGACGCTCGAGGCGAAGGCCGACGTCACCACCCGCAGGCTGGGCGCGCGCACGGTGAGCGCCGGGTTCGCGCTGCGCTGGTACGTCTGCGCGGTGCCGGTGTGGGTCGAGGCGACGGGCGCTACCACCACGAAGCCATCGTCGATGGGGCTGGCCGTGGCGGTGACGTCGACGTCGACTTCGACGACGACCGGCACGGTCAGGCCCGTGATGCGCGGGAAGGTGAGGCTCAGCGAGTTGGTGGCCGCGTTGGCCGCGACGGTGACGGCGGTGGGCAGGCCCGTCGAGGCGCCCGGGCCGTAGCGCACGACCGGCCCACCGAAGGTGGCGCCCGTGAGGGCACCGGCGTTGAAGAGCGGCGCCGGGAGCGCCACCGTCCACGTCTCGCCGTCGTGGTCGCCCGAGGCGAGCGTCGACGTGAGGCGGTAGGTGACGACGTCGCCCGCGCGCACGGTGGTGACCGGCGCTCCGGCGACGAGGGTGGTGGCCGCGAGGGTGGCCTGGGGCACGACGAAGGTGACGTCGGTGCCGCTGGCCGCTTCGGTCTGCGTGCGCATCGCGCCGCTGCTGGTGGTCGAAGCGAGCGAGTGCACGGTGGCGAGCCGGTCACCGCCGAAGAGCGGGCCTCCGGCGCCGTACGTCTCGTCGACGGTGAGCTGGAACGTGTTGGTCGCCGTCACGGGCGCGGTTGCGGCCGTCGCCACCTGCGCGAGGCCTCCGACGTCGAAGGTGAGCGTGCTGCCGCTCTGCGTCGGCGTCAGCGGCGTCGACGAGGCCGCCACGTAGGTGGTGCCCGAGGGCAGGGTGGTCGTCACGACGTTGGCGGTGGTGCCGAAGAAGTCGGACTGCTCGACCGTCTGGGTGACGGTGACGGTGCTGCCCGGCAGCGGCGACGCCGTCGAAGCCGTCTCGCGCACGAGCACGGCGTGGCCACGCAGCGACGCCTGGCCGTTGGCCGGCGCGCCCGTCGAGCCCGAGGTGAACGTCAGCTGCGGCGCAACCGTGATGGGCGCCAGCGTGGTGGGGTTGATGGCCGGGGTGCCGCCGGTGCGGTTCTGGGGAATGAAGCCACGCACGCGGATGGTGCGGTCGACCCCCGCCACGCCGGCGATGGAGGCGTACGACACCGTCACCGTTCCACCGGGCACCATCGCCGGGGCCGTCGGGTTGGTGGTGACGGTGCCGGTGGCGGCGGTGACCGAGACGAGCTGGAAGGCGTCGGGGAGGGCGATGGTGGCGGTGGCGCTCGACACCGTCGTGCCCACCAGCGTGTCGACGTCGAACACGGCCTCGACGAGGGTGCGCGAGCCCGTCACCACGTCGGTGACGACGCCGGCCGGCGAGACGCGCTCGAAGCGGCCCGTGACGAGGGCGCCCACGGGTGTCGCCTGGCGCTGGGTCTGGTCGGCCGCGTTGGTGGCGACGTCGCTGCGCACCGGGGCGTCGGCCTGCGGGTCGTTGAGCGCGGTCGCGCCGTAGGCGAACAGACAGGTGGCGTCGAGGGTGAGCGGCGTGTCGAGCGCGGCGGTCGTGGTGGTGAGGCTGAGCGAGACGCGCCGGCCGGTCACGCCCGCGGCCACGTGGTTCAGCGGCAGCCGCAGCACGACGTACCGCGCCCCCGTGGGGCCGGCGACGGTCTCGCCGGTGAGCGGGTTGACGAAGGGGGTGGTGGTGGTGCTCACCAGCGGCGTGAGCGTCTGGCCGAAGGCGGTGGCCGACGACAGCGTCAGGCTCGCCGGCAGGAAGAGCTCGACGGCCGGGCCGAAGCCCGCGGCGGAGCCCGTGTTGGCGAGGTCGACGTCGATGGCGAGCGGCTGCCCGCGCACGAAGGAGGCGGGCCCGCTGAGCGCGCACTGCGCGGTGGGCTGGGCGACGGAGGCCCCGGCGGCGAGGGCGGCGACGAGGCCGGCTGCGCGGATGATGGCGTGACGGTTCATGGCGTTCATCCCTCTCACTCGTTCCCGATGGCGAAGACGACGCGGCGGTTCTTGTCCCGCCCGGCCTTCGTCTTGTTGTCGTCGATGGGCCTGGTGTCGCCGTAGCCCTTGGGCACCAGCCGGCCGTCGGCCACCTTGCCCTTCTCGACGAGGTACTTCTTCACGCTGGCGGCGCGGCGCTGCGACAGGTCGAGGTTCTTCGCCGGGTCGCCCTGGTTGTCGGTGTGGCCCTCGACCCGCACGGTCTCGACCTCGGGGTGCGCGTTGAGCACGCGGGCCACGTTGTCGAGGAGCGTGTAGCTGCGCGTCTCGATGACGTCGCTGCCCGTCTTGAAGAAGACGGCGTCGAGGATCTCGAGCTTGTCCTTGGTGATGACGACGAGCTGCTTGCCCTTGCAGCCCTGAAACTCGGGCTTGCCGGCCTCGGCGGGGCAGTTGTCGAGGCGATCGACCACGCCGTCCGTGTCGCCGTCGGCGTCGGGGCAGCCGCGGTTCTCGACGACGCCCTTCTCGAGCGGGCACTTGTCGGCCGCGTCGGTGACGCCGTCGTCGTCGTTGTCGGGGTCGGGGCAGCCGTCGTCGTCCTTGAAGCCGTCGGCGTCTTCCTTCTCGGTCTTGCACTGGTCCTTGCGGTCGACGAGGCCGTCGCCGTCGGTGTCGACGTCAGGGCAGCCCTCGAGCTCGGCGATGCCCTTCTCCTTCGGGCACTTGTCCTTGCGGTCGACGAAGCCGTCGCCGTCGGTGTCCTTGTCGGGGCAGCCCTTGAGCTCGGTGATGCCCTTCTCCATCGGGCAGGCGTCGAGGCGGTCGACGAAGCCGTCGTTGTCCGAGTCCTTGTCGGGGCAGCCCTTGTTCTCGGCGATGCCCGCCACCTCGACGCACGCGTCGACCGTGTCGACGACGCCGTCCTTGTCGGTGTCTTTGGGGCCCTTCGAGTCGTCCCAGCTGCCGTAGCGCAGGCCGCCGAAGACGCGGAAGTCGGGCGTCGACCACCCCGACAGCACGCCGACGCCCCCGCCGAGGAAGGCCTGGAGCCCGTCGGTGATGGCGTACGACGCCATGAGCCGCACCTCGAGGCCGCGCTGGTTGGGCGTGAACGCCGTGGCCGTGACGCCGCTGAAGGCGAAGAGCGAGGCGTCGATCTCGAGGGGAATGCCGTTACCCTTGTCGTCGCGGAAGCGGTACCCCGCGCCCAGCCGCGCGGTGAGGTCCGAGCCGACGACCTCGTCGAGGAAGCGCGCCTGCCCACGAATGACGCCGCCCAGGTTCGTCGCCAACCGCACCTGGCCGAAGGTGCGCGAGAGCGCCAGCTCGGGCTGGAAGGTGACCGACGGCTCACCGCGGTAGCTCGCCTGCCAGCCGGTGGGCAGGGTGAGGCTCGGAATGAGCGCGAGGTCGACGCCCAGGTCTTCCTGCGAGAAGAGGCGCAGCTTCGGTTGAACCCGCAGGTCGCCCAGACCGCCCTGGAGGCCGGCCAGCGGCGTCACGGTGGCGCCGACGATGTTCGGGTCGCGCGTCTGCACCAGCACCACCGGCAGGTCGAGGCCGACCTCGAACCAGTCGAACAGCGCGAGCGCACCGAAGAGGTTGCCCCCCAGGCGGCTCCCGATGAGCGAGCCGAGCCGCTGGTTGTCACTCAGCCGGTAGAGCACGAGGTTGTTCTGCGAGTAGTTGAGCAGAAAGCCCGCGTCCCACGAGAGGTGCTTCGCGGTGTTCGCCCACTCGACGTCGATGAGGCCCGAGCGGGACAGCGAGAGGCGGAACCGGTCTCCGGGGAAGTTGCCGGGTTCCTGGGCCAGCGCGCCGGCGGCGAGCAACACGGACGCGACCATGGCCAGCCGCGATGGACGGGAGGGGGCTCTCACGGTGGAAGGCTCCTGGGCTGGGCGGCGTCGACATCTGTTTGCCGCCAGAACGTGACCGGGGTTTTGCGAATGATTCGCCTGAAAGTCCACCGATTCATGAGGGAAATCGTGGGTGTCGGCTTGCATCGCACCTTCGGGGCCGCTACGGGCTCGGCCGGGCCATGGCGCAGGGCGACGACACGATTCCGTACTGGGTGCTGGTGAGCGTGCTGACGTCGACGGTGCCCCTCGACCAGGGACTGGCGCTCGCGCTGCATCGCGTCGCACTCGAGCTGCATCGAACAGGTGGAGCGCTCGGCCAGGTGGATCATTCGCTCGCACACGGGCAGGTGAAGAACCTGCGGCGCGAGGCGCTTTTGGGCACCGTCGGAGGGCCGGTCTTCGAAGCCGAACTCGAGACGGAGCGGGGGCAGGGCTTCGTCCGGTTCCTCCTGACCCGCCAGGGCCTCGAGCTGCTCGACGCCCAGCGCGAGGCCTCGCGGCGGGTGCCCGAGCTGCTCAACTGACCGGCCGCTTTCGCGCGCGCTCGTTGCAATCTCGACGCGGCGCGCTACAGCACCGGCCATGTCGCTCACCGTCCTGCTGCTCGAGAAGATTCACGACGTCGCCGAAACCCAGCTGAAGGAAGCGGGGTTCACCGTGCGCCGGGCCAACGCAGCGCTCAAGGAAGACGAGCTCATCGCGCAGCTCGCCGGCGTGCACGTGCTGGGCATTCGGTCGAAGACGAACGTGACGAAGAAGGTGCTCGAGTCGGCCAACGCGAAGGACCTGATGGCCATCGGCGCGTTCTGCATCGGCACCAACCAGATCGATCTCACCGAGGCGATGAAGCGGGGCGTGTGCGTCTTCAACGCGCCGTTCTCGAACACGCGCAGCGTCGCCGAGCTCATCATCGCCGAGGTCATCATGCTCTCGCGGCAGCTCGGCGACCGCGACATGGAGATGCACCAGGGCGTCTGGAAGAAGCTCGCCACCGGCAGCCACGAGGTGCGCGGCAAGACGCTGGGCATCATCGGCTACGGGCACATCGGCAGCCAGGTGGGCGTGCTCGCCGAGTTCTTCGGCATGCGGGTGCTGTACTACGACGTGGCCACCAAGCTGCCGCTGTCGAACAACACGCCCTGCAAGACGCTCGACGAGGTGCTCAAGGCGTCCGACTTCGTGACGCTGCACGTGCCCGAGACACCGCAGACGAAGGGCCTCATCGGCCGCAAGCAGCTCGAGGTGATGAAGAAGGAAGCGTGCCTGCTCAACGCCAGCCGCGGCACCGTGGTCGACCTCGAGGCGCTCGCCGACCTCATCAAGCGCGGGCACCTGGGCGGCGCGGCCGTCGACGTGTACCCCGACGAGCCCGAGGGCAACGAGTCGAAGGGCTTCACCACGCCGCTGCAGCACCTGCCCAACGTCATTCTCACGCCGCACATCGGCGGGTCGACGCTCGAGGCGCAGGAATCGATTGGCCGTGAGGTCGCGACCAGCCTGATGAAGTACGCGCAGCAGGGCGCGTCGGCGGGCTCGGTCAACTTCCCGCACGTCGAGCTGGCGGCGTCTGTGGGCACGCACCGCATCGCGCACATTCACCAGAACGTGCCGGGCGTGCTGCGCGACGTGAACCGCGTCATCGGCGACGCCAACGCCAACATTCACGCGCAGCTGCTGTCGACGAACCCCGACATCGGCTACCTCGTGATGGACCTCGACTCGAGCGTGTCGGCGCAGGTGACGAAGGCGCTGCTCGAGCTCGGCACCACCATCAAGGCGCGCGCGCTGAGCTGACGACGTCGGCCACCTGAAGCGCTCGACGGGGTTCGGCGCACACAGGGTGACTTCGAGGCGCTCCTTCTGGAGGCGCGCGAGCTGGGCCGCGGCGAGGCCGTCGTGGGGCACGGCGCTGCCAGCGTTCTCGAGGCAGCGGGACTCGCACGCCCCACGCGTGGCTGGAGCACACGCGCCTCCCTCGGGGGGCGACCGGGTCGTCGCTCAGCCGTCAGCCGGTCGACAGGCGCCGGGAGGCCGGCCGACTCGGGAGCTGCTCGAGGCGGACGTGCCGCGCAGGCACGGACAGCGGGTGCGAACCAGGAGCGCGCGGCGACTCGTTTCTGGAGCTTTTGCAGGGCAGACTCGAGAGCCATCCCATGCGTGCGCTGCTCGTCGCCCTCTTCGTCGGTGCCTCGCTCGCGGCGATGTCCTGCGGGCCGGTGCGGTGCACGTCGACGTCGTGTCCGACTGGGCTTTTGTGCGACCCGAACACGCTCGCCTGTCTCGAGCGGTCCGTCGACGGAGGCTCGACGCGCACCGACGGCGGACGGCCCGACGCGGGCGAGCGAGACGCGGGGGCGATGCCCACCACCGACGCGGGGCCTCCGACGGTGTGCGGGAGCTGCTCGCTGGCGACGCCGCTGTGCGACGAGGCGACCCGCCGCTGCGTGCGCTGCACGGCCACCCAGGGCTGCTTCGGCGACACGCCGGTGTGCGACCTCTCGTTCCAGGGTGGGCTCGGCAAGTGCGAGCGGTGCGTGGCCGATGGCGGCGGCTGCGGCGGCCCGACGCCGGTGTGCGACGTGGTGAACGCGCGCTGCGTGGGGTGCCTGCGGAACGGCGACTGTCCCGGTGGGCGGTGCGATCTGCTGCGGCTGCTGTGCGTGGCCGACGACGGTGGCGTGACGCCGTTCGACGCGGGCGTCGGGGGTCCATCGTGCCCGGGCCCACGCGATGGTGGCAGCCTCTCGTGCGTGACCGAGTGCCCGTCGGGCTTCACCTGCCAGGGCAACGAGTGCGTGCTCAACGGCGGCGGAGCCGATCTGCAGGTGACGTTGCGCTGGGACTCGACGGAAGACCTCGACCTCTACGTCGAGGAGCCGCTGCCCGACGGTGGCACCTGTGAGATCTTCTACGGCGCCCGCACTCCGGCCTGTGCCGCGGGCGCGCTCGACCTCGACTCGCAGGCCGGCTGCGCGATGGACCTCGTGCTCATCGAGAACGTCGTCTACCCGGTCGACGGCGGCCGCCCGCCCGCCGGCACGTACGCGGTGCGGGTGAACCACTTCCGCACCTGCAGCGCGATTCAGTGGGTGCCGTTTCGCGTCGAGGTGCGCAAGGGCCCGACGACGATGGGGCTGTGCGGCGTGTTCAAGCCGAGCGACCCCGACTGGAACGTCGGCGGCGCGTCAGGTGCTGGCCGGCCGGTGATGACGTTCACCTACCCGTGAGCGCGGTCACAGCACCTTGCCGGGGTTCAGCAGCCCCTTCGGGTCGAGCGACGCCTTGAGCTGCCGCATCATCGCCACCTCGAGCGGCGTGCGCGAGTAACCGAGGAAGTCCTTCTTGAGCAACCCGATGCCGTGCTCGGCGCTGATGCTGCCGTGGTGGGCCTTCACCAGCGAGAACACCGCGGCGTCGCAGGCGTGCGTGCGCTCGAGGAACGCGGCGCGGTCGAGCGCGTCGGGCTTCATGATGTTCACGTGCAGGTTGCCGTCGCCGATGTGGCCGAACAGGCAGAGCTCCCACCCGGCGTAGTCCTTCGCCAGCAGCGCCTCGAGCGCGTCGCAGAAGGGCTTGAGCCCCGAGACCGGCAACGAGATGTCGTTCTTGTGCGGCAGGCCAGTGGCCGACAGCGACTCCGAGATGCCCTCGCGCAGGCTCCAGAGGAACTTCGCCTGGTCCGAGTCGGCGGCCAGCGTGCCGTCGGTCACCAGCCCGCGCTCGAAGAGCGAGCCGAGCCACCCGTCGAGCGCGCCCGGCTTCGCCGCTTCGACCTCGAGCAGCACGTAGTGCGACGACGGCTGCTCGAACGGCGGGCGAATCTTCCGGTGCGACTCGAGGCGCCGGCTGCACTTGTCGGTGAAGAACTCGTAGGCCATCACCGTGAACGGCCCCTTGCGGGCCTCTTCGAAGAGCGTCAGCACCGCCTGCAGGTCGGTCACCGCGAAGAGGAAGACGTCGACCTTCTCGGGCAGCCGCGTCAGCTTGAGCGTCGCCTCGGTGATGACGCCGAGAATGCCCTCGCTGCCGATGAAGAGCTGGCGCAGGTCGACGCCGGTGTTGTTCTTCTCGAGCGCGCCGTTGAGCTCGAGCACCTCGCCGGCCATGGTGACGACGGTGAGGCCCAGCACCCACTGGCGCGTGAGCCCGTAGCGGATGACGCGCACGCCGCCGGCGTTGGTGGCGATGTTGCCGCCCACCTGGCTCGAGCCCTTCGAGGCGAAGTCGACGGGCCAGAAGAGGCCCTCTTTCGCGCAGTGGTGGTGCACGGCCTCGGTGATGGCGCCGGCCTCGACGTGCACGGTGAGGGCGAGCGGGTCGACCGGCCCCATCGCGCGCATGCGCTCGAGGGACAGCACCACCTCACCGTGCTGGGCCACCGCGCCGCCCGACAGCCCGGTGCGGCCGCCGCTCGGTACCACCTGCACTCCGTGGGCGCTGGCGAGCGAGAGGAAGCGCGCCACCTCGGTGGTGCTCCGCGGGCGCACGAGGAGCGAGGGCGCCGGCGTGAAGACCTTCGTCCAGTCCTTTCCGTAGGTGGCGAGCTCGCCCGCGTCGGTCGAGGCGAAGTCTTCGGGGAACTCGGCGGCGAGCGCCGCGGTGAATGCAGTCGGGAGCGCCATGGCCACTAGAACTTGTAGATGATGAAGCCCTGCGGAGCCGGGTCCTTCTTCGCCGTCGGCAGCGCGTCGCCCGAGGCGTCGAAGGGAAACAGGCTCGACTCCTTCGGGCCCAGGGTGAGCTTCGGGGAACCGGCGTCGGGCGTGGGGCCGAAGCCCTCGCGCTCGACCTCTTGCGCCACCTTCGTCAGCGCCGCGTCGACGGTGCGCAGCTTGAAGCCCGTCTGCAGCGACGCCTTGAGGGCGGCCTTCGCGGCCGCGGGGTTGTTCTTCTTCATCGCGACGAGCGCGAGGTTGTACTGGGCGCGGCCGCGGGTGCGCCACGCGCCGGGCCCCTGCGCCAATTCGAGCGCCTTCTGGAAGTGGCCTTCGGCCGCTCCGACTTCGCCCTTGAGCCAGTACGCCCAGCCGAGCCGGAGCACCCCTTCGGCGCTCGGGCTGGCGACGGCCGCCAGCGTGGTGATGGCGTCGTCGGGCTTGTTCGCGTCGATGTAGCGGCTGCCGAGCTCGAGGCGCGCGGCGCGGCTGTCGGGCGCGAACTCGAGCGCCTTCTTCGCCGCGGCGATGGCCTCGTCGTGCCGGTTCTGCCGCGCGAGCGCCTTGCTGAGGCGGGCCTGCGCGTAGGGCGAGCCGGGCACCAGCGAGAGGTACTCGGTCCACGAGATGCCGGCGCCCGAGTGGTCGTTCAGCACGCTCTGCGTGTCGGCGAGGTAGTTGAGCGCGATGAGCTCGGTGGGGTGCTTCTTCAGCACGTCTCGCAGCGACGCCAGGCCGGCCTCGTTCGACTGGAAGCGCGTCACCATCCAGAAGCGGGCGAGGGTGTAGGGCTCGATGACGTCGTCTCCGCTGCCGAGCGCCGCGAGGGCCGCGGCCGCCTTGTCGTGGTCTCCGATGATGGCGCGAGCCAGGGCCAGCACTGCGTGCGCGAAGCTGAGCTGCTTGTCGTTCTCGAGCGCCTTCTCGCACTGCGCCGCCGCGGCCTCGAGCTGGGGCCCATCGATGACGGCCGGGTTGTCGACGCCGAGCGGCTGGCGAATGACGGTGGCGTAGCACTGCGACAAGAGGCGCACGGCCTCGGGCGAGCTCGAGTCGGGCTGGGCCTTCGGCTTCTTCGGCAGCGCCACCTTCTCGGTGGACAGCACGGCCTTCGCGATGGCCTCACTGCCTGCGCGCAGCGCCTCGGGCCAGGTGATGGGCAGCTTCGCGGTGAATGGCGTCGTCTTCTTCCCATCGATGACGGCGCCGGTGAGCGTCATGGCCTTCGCGTCGGCGGCGAGGCTCACCGTCACGGCCAGGTCGGCGCCGAGGAACGTGCGGGCCTTCTTCGCGGTGGCTTCCTGCGAGAGCGCGAGCGGGTCGAGCCCTTCCGCGTCGGCCATCGCGAGCACCTGCTTGACGTGCAGCTCCGAGAAGCGGCCGGTCTCTTCGATGAGCTCAGACGCGCGGGCCTCGAGCATGAGGCCGAAGCCGCGCAGGTCGTCGTCGGCGGCCTGGGGCGGCAGCAGCGCCACCACCGGCGCGCGGGGCGCGGCCAGCACGGCGCTGGAGAGCAGCACGGCACAGAGTGCAGTTCGCATGGGCGGGCACCTTACACGCGGGCCAGCCATTTGGCCGTGCTCAGTCGAGCGCGCCGGCCGCCTGGGCCTTGGCGGGGCAACAGCCTGCAGCGCGGCGTTCGTCAGTACATGCGGCGGAGGCGGGCGGCGAAGAAGCCGTCGAAGCCCTCGGGGCCGGGCAGCGTGCGCAGGTACGCCTGCACCATCGGCAGCGTCAGCCCGCGCGGCGGCTCGGCGGTGAAGTCCGGGTGGCTGCGGAGGAACATCTCGACCTGGTCGGGCCCCTCCGTCGTGTCGGTCGTGCACACCGCGTAGACGAGCAGGCCGCCGGGCGCGACGTGGCGCTGGCAGGACTCCAGAATCTCCCGCTGGAGCGTCGCGAGGCCGCCGAAGTCCTTCTCCTGGCGGCGGTAGCGCAGCTCGGGGTGGCGGCGCAGCGTGCCCAGGCCCGAGCAGGGCGCGTCGACCATCACCACGTCGAACTCGCCGAGGTCGTCGGGCAGGTGCGCGGCGTCGAGGGCGCGGGAAGACAGGCGCTCCTTGAGGCCGAGGCGGCGCGCCTCGCTCTCGATCTTCGGCAGCTTGTTCTCGTGCACGTCGATGGCGAGCACCTCGTTCGTCTCGGCGAGGTGGCAGGCCTTGCCGCCGGGCGCGGCGCACGCGTCGAGCACCTTCGCGGTGGCCGGCACCTGGGCGAAGACGCCGACGAGCTGCGCGGCCTCGTCCTGCACCTGCCACAGGCCCTCGTCGTAGCCGAGCAGGTCTTCCACCCGGCCGGGGCTCCCAAGCACGATGCCGACCGGTGAGGTGGTGGTGGCCGTGGCCTCGACGCCGGCCTCGGTGAGCTGCGCGAGGAGCCCATCGCGCGTCACCTTCGAGGTGTTGGCGCGAATGACGACCTTCGGCGGCTCGTTGTCGGCGTCGAGCATCGCGCGCGCGCGGTCAGGCCCGAACTGGCGCTGCCACCGGCGCACGAGCCAGGCGGGGTGCGACGTCTGGATGGCGAGGGTGTCGACCGGGTCGGCCGACGGGAGCGGCGGCGCCGCGAGGGCCGAGAGCTTGCGCAGAATGGCGTTGACGAAGCCGCTGGCGCGCTCGAGCCCGACGGACTTGAGCGCGTCGACCGTCTCTCCGACGGCGGCGTGCTTCGGCACGCGCATGAAGAAGAGCTGGTACGCACCCAGGCGCAGGGCCGCGAGCACCTTGTCTTCGATGGACTCGAGCTTGCGGTCGGCGACGGTGGTGAGGGCGTAGTCGAGCACGAGCAGCCGGCGGGTGGCGCCGTAGCAGAGCTCGGTGATGAGGCCGGCGTCGCGGGGGTCCTTCGGCTGGAACTCGTCGAGCACCGAGTCGAGCACGACGTTCAGGTACGCGTCGGTGGCGGCGACGCGGGCCATGACTTGAATGGCCAGCGCGCGGGCCGAGAGCGGCTTGCGGGCGGGTTTGCGCGTGGCGCTCATGGGAGCTTCGCCGCGTACGA
>JALOQF010000110.1 GCA_025459425.1 Myxococcaceae bacterium
AGGCCGCGTTGAATCTCTGGAGCCCGCCCCAGCAGCTCCGAGTCAGGCATGAAGAGCGTGAGCGCGATGGTCCCAGCCGAGACGATCAACGCGGTGACCGCCAAACGGCTGCCCATCAGATGCCCCCAGGCCGACCGTCAGGCGCAATGGAACCAGGACACCCGCTCATCGGTTGGTGATTCTCCTCAGCAGCGCTGCCTTCTCCGCAGCGCTCGACCTCTTCGAGGAGCGTCAGTCTACCGGCCCCGCGCCACCCGAGCCAGTCTCGCTGCTCCGAGGACCGTGGCCGCGCTGCAGGGGGAGCCCCTTGCTGTCGACGATGCGGAGTCGTTTCCCGCGGGTCTGCCTCGTCCACGCGTCGTCAGAAGTCCGTCGGGAGCAGGAAGGCCGTGCCGTTCGACGTGCCCGACCGGTAGCTCGTCGGCGCGCCCACCACGATGGCCGCCGGCTGCCCCTGCGCGGGTGCGGAGGCCGCGAGGTCCTGGCCGAACGACGCGCGCTCCCGCTGGTCCGGGAAGATGGTGAGCGCCGGCTCGTTCCGGCCCGGCACCACGCTGCCGCCCGCGAAGACGAACACCGCGCCGGTGCCGTCGCCGTTCACCGAGGCCCCCGGCGCGCTGACGACGAGGTCGGGCCTCGAGTCGCCCACCAGGTTGACGCCGCCCCACAGCATGCGGCCCAGGCCCGGCGCGCGCTCGAGGTACACGAGCGGCACGGGGTCGAGCCCGTCTCCGAGCGCGCCCACCAGCACGCCGCCCGACATCGGCCGCCGCGCGTTGAGCTGCGCCACGTCGTAGAGCAGCACGGTGGGCTGCGCGACGCCCTGGAACGAGTAGAGGTCGGCCGTCACCGCGATGAAGTCGCGCGTGTCGTTGGCGAGCAGCCGCCCCGCGCGAGCCAGCGCCACGCCGAGCCGAATCGTCGGCAGCCCGGCCTCGGCGTCGCCCGAGAGGCGCACCCACGACGCCTCGGTGCGGCCGCCGCAGCGCGCTCCTCCGGGGTCGAACCCATACAGAATGATGACGCCCAGGCGGTCGCCGTAGCGCAGGCCGAGCTCCGCGCAGCCATCGCCGTTCAGGTCTCCGAGCGACGCGGGCATGCCCGTGCCCTGCGGCACGTTCGGCAGCGAGTAGCCCATGTCGCAGGCGATGGAGGGCCGGGCCAGGCTCGTGTCGTCAGGCGCCCGCCCGAAGGCCACCTCGAGCCCGTTGGTGCGCGCGAGCGCCAGGTCTTCGGTGCCGTCGCCGTTGAAGTCGAAGCCCCCCACCAGCCCGTTGCGCGAGAGTGCCGAGCGCTGACACACCGCCGCCGCGCCTCCGTCAGGCACCGTGCAGCCCGCGATGGCCACCGGGGCCCACACGCGGAAGCCCTCGGCGAAGGTGCCGTCGGCGCGCTGGAGGTGCACGAAGGCGCCGCCAGGCGTCTGGCCTCCGCCCTGGAAGCACTGCGGCCGATTGCCGGCGTACTCGGTGGTGGGCACGCCGCCGTCGGCCAGCCGCGCAGGCACCGAGAGGTTCGGCGCCGCGAACACGGCGTCTTTGCGCCCGTCGCCGTCGAAGTCCGTCATCACGACGTCGATGCCCAGCGAGCGGCCACCGAAGGCCGTCACGCCCGCGTCGGTGACGTAGCGGGCGTTGGCGCCTTCCTGGACGATGCGCGGCGCGTCGGGCGTGGCCGACGAGAAGAGGTGCACCTGCCCCGCGCCCAGCTCGTTGCCCGACACGTCAGGCGCCTGGCCGTTGAAGTTGGGGACGCCCACGATGGCGCGCAGCCCGCCCATCGCCGGTGCGACGTCGACGCCCAGGCCGAACTGCTGCGAGGCCGGCTTGTTCGGCACTTCGGCTGACGCGCGAGTCCACGTCGAGAGGTCCACGCCGGTGCCGCTGAAGGCGTCGAGCCGGCCGGTGAAGTCTCCCAGCGTGGTGGTGGCGCGGCCCGCGTAGCCGAGCAGCTGCGTCTGCCCGCCGATGCTCCACACGCCGACGGCGATGCCCAACACGTCGGTGCGGAAGGTGCCCGCGCGCACGAGGGGCGCCTTGTTGAGCCTCGTGCCCGCGGTGAGGGCGCCGAGCGGGTAGCCGAGCAGCCGGCCCGTGTTCGGCGTCGTCACCATCATGCCGCCCGTCATGACGGTGGTGGCCGCGTACGGCGCGCCCAGCACGAGCTCGGGCTTCTGGTCACCGTCGAGGTCGCCCACCGCGAAGCTTCGCCCGGCCTGAATGCCGGCCTGGTCGCCGTACAGCTCGGCGAAGGCCTGAGCGCGGCCGAGCTGCTGGGGCCGATCGCCCGGAGCGCCGGTGGCGGTGAGCGCGCGCAGGTCGAACAGCACGGCGCCGCCCGCGTTCGAGCCCGCCGGGTTGCCGCCCATCATCGACAGGTTCGGCGAGTCGGTCTGGTCGGCCGCCGCGATGAGGAACGGCCCGATGCCGCCCGAGGCTGGCACGTAGCCCAGCCTCCAGGTGCCTTCGCCTGAGTCCATCGGGTTGATGGGCAACACGTAGGCGTCCGGCCTGGCCTCGAAGCGGGGCGTGCCCGCGCGCCCGAGGTGCACCTGCACCGCAATCTGGTTGCGCGCGAGCGCCGTGCCGCCCAGCAGCGAGTTGTTCACCGCGCCCAGGAAGGCGAGGTCGACGCGGCCGTCGCCATTCAAGTCCTTCGCCACCAGCGCACGGCCGAAGCGCAGGCCGCCGAAGGGGCGCGTCGTACCGTCGGCAGCGAGGTCCTGCCCGCCCAGCCGAACGGCGCCGAGGTCGGGCACCGCCTGGTCGCGCTGCAAGAGGAACAAGTCGATGACGCCGCGCTGGTTGATGTTGCCCGACGCGGCCAGGTCGGCGCCGGGCGAGCCCACCACGAGGTCCTGGTCGCCGTCACCGTCGACGTCGGCGATGTCGAGCGAGGCCCCGAAGTTTCCGCGGCCCAGGCCGGTGAGCGGCGGGCGCAGCGCCTCGGGCCCGTTGTCACCGATGCGGTAGAGCAGCACTGCGCCCGAGTCGGCGATGGTGACGTCGGCGCCGGGCTCCGAGATGGCGAGGTCGTCTTTCCCGTCGCCGTCGAGGTCGCCCACGGCCATCACCGAGCCCAGCTGGCCGGTGTCCGAGGTGCCGAAGATGGTCCACGTCGGCGTCGCGGGCAGGCCCGAGGCGGCGCCCTTGAAGATGAACACGGCGCCGCCCTGGGGCCGGCTCAAGTCGCTCTCGGGCACGCCGAGCGCCACGTCCGTCAACCCGTCGCCATCGAAGTCACCGGTGACGATGTTGCCGACGTCGGTGCGCCTGCCCTGCGCGCGGTTGGGCCGCGTCAGCTCGGTGAGGATGCGGATGGACCCCGTCGCGGTGTCACCCGTGAAGGCGTCACGCGCCTGCACCGTTGCCGTGCCGCCACCGCTCGCCGGCGCCGTGTACGTCGAGCCCGTGAGCGTGCCGGGCCCGCCACCCATCAACTGCCACTCCACCACGCCGCTGCCCTCGGCCGTCTCGAGTGGAATGACGCCGCCGGTGGGGACCGCCATCTTCGAGGGACGCACCCGGAAGCGGGCCTGCGCGGTGACGCGGTACTGGAGCAGGGCCTGGTCTCCCGACACCGGGTCCTGCGCGACGATGAGGTCGAGCCCCTCGGTGGCGCCCGCGACGTACTCGCCCTGCGCGCTGATGGAGCCGCCCGAGGCGAGCGCGCCGGTCGACGGCCGGAAGGTGACGGTGCCGCTGTTGCCCACCACGCGAATGGTGAAGCGCGTCGCCGGGCGAATGGTGGCGCGCTGCGGCTGCACGTCGAACGTCGGCTTCACCTCGAGCGACAGGCTGCCGGAGCGCTCGCAGTCGTCGGTGGCGCGCACCACGTCGGTGCCCGGCGCCATGCCGGCGACGTAGCGCGAGCCCGACACCGAACCACCCGTCACGTTCGTCTCGAGCGAGAAGGTGAAGCGGCCCGAGCCGCCGGTGGCGGTCAGCGTCGCAGCTCCCAGCGTCCGCAGCGTCGGCGGGGCCGCCGTCACCACGATGGGGGCGAGGCCTTCGCAGCGGTCGATGGGGGGCGGTGGGTCTGGCGGGCGCGGGCTGTCGGGCTCACAGCCGAGGAGCGCGAGCGCCGCCGCCACGACGAGCGCAGCGTGCAGGCGGGCCATGACGCCCTGCCCCCCGTGGACGGCCACCGTCGTCAGGAGGGGCTTCATGGCAGCGTGCCTCCCGAGACCCAGCGCTGGACGAGCTGAATGCCCGCGGCGTCGAGCGGGCCGTCGGCGGGCATGCGGCGGTCTCTCACTGCGGCCGCAGCGGAGGCGGCGTTGGCCTTCCATTGCTCGAAGGTGCCCAGGGCCGGCTGCGTGCCGGTGCTGTGGCACTTGTCGCAGCGCGCCGCCGACAGCGGCTTGATGTCGCGCTCGTACGACACCAACACCGCCGCCGAGGCCTCGAGGTCGAAGTGCACGATGCGCTCGACCTCGACGCCCTCGTTCGTCTTCGCGGTGACGCGCAGGGTGTGCCAGCCGTCGGAGAGCGCCGCGAAGGACACGACGCGCGGGCGGCCGGACGGCTCGACGCCCTGGAGCGCGTGGAAGGTGATGTCCTGCTGGGGCGGGGCGCCGGGCTGGCCCTTCGTGACGTCGACGGTGCGCGGCTCGCCGTCGTCGAAGCGCCAGGACATCGACTCGAAGGTGATGCTCCTGGGCACCGCGACCTGGATGAGCGACTCGGGCTCGTAGACGACCTGGTTCTGGAACAGCCCCTTGACCCGCAGCGTCGGCCCCGGAGCGAGCGACAGCGTGCGGGCGCCGACCCGCACCCAGGCGCTCCCCGCCGCATCGACCGCGAGCAGCGTCGGCACCGCCTCGAGGCCCCGAGCGCCCGTCCACCCCCGGGCGTCGGCGTCGTAGCGGTACAGCCCGTCGCCCGACTGCAGCCAGAGGAAGCGGCCCGCCGACAGCACCTGCTTGGGCGCCCGGCCCAGCTCGTAGCGTCGCCAGCTCGTCAGCGTGCGCTGGTACAGCACCTTCG
Source organism: Myxococcaceae bacterium (assembly GCA_025459425.1). Taxonomy (GTDB): domain Bacteria; phylum Myxococcota; class Myxococcia; order Myxococcales; family Myxococcaceae; genus Xiheimicrobium. The sequence goes on from JALOQF010000110.1 coordinate 4,989, forward strand.
GGGTGATGACCCACACCTCACCCTGTGACGCGGCCGACGGTGAGATGCCGGCGATGCCGTTGACGCCGCCCTCGAGGTCGGTCGGCGAGAGCCCGCTGTCACGAATCGAGAACGCATTCACACCCGTCTGCGCGGCGACCGAGACGACGTCGCCCTGGGCGAACCACACCCCCGGGCGCAGGTCGGTGGCCGGCGCCACGGCGAGCGAGGTGATGCCGGTGATGGAGGCGCCGTTGGCCTTGAGCTCCTTCAGCTCGCCGCCCTCGACGCGGAAGAGGCCGTCGCGGTGGGCGATCCACGCGACGCCGTCGAGGCCGGTGGCGCTCGCGATGAAGCCGTCGGCTGGCAGGCGCGATTGCCAGGGCGGCGCGATGAGCCAGCCGGCGTCGGCGACGAAGAGGCCCCGGTCGGTCACCACCAGCGCGGTGAAGGGGCCGAGCGGCCACACGCTGGTGGCGGGCCCGGGCGGAAGCGGGTTCTGCGGGTGCGACTCGAGCGCGGCCCGCGTGCCATCGACGCGCAGGCGAACCACGCGCCCGGCCAGGTCGATGAAGAGGCCGCCGCCCCGCTCGTCGGCGAACGCAGGCGTGGCGGCGAGGTCGACCATCGAGGCGATGGTGGTGACGTCGACGGGCGCCGCGGTGAGCGTCTCGGTGATGACGCCGCCGCACGCAGCGAGGTGGAAACAGCCCACAGCGAGAACGAACGGGCGCCGCAACACGATGGAGAGGTCCTTTCGAAGGGGGCTCTCGCTCGAGAGAGCCACGCGTCGGCCACGACGGAGTCTAGCGGACGCCGGGCGTTTTCAGACGGGGAACGGCGAGGGCGGAAACGGCCACGGGGCCCGGGGAATCGACAAGGAGTCCCTCGAGCCCCGCGCCGGTCATCACGTCGACACCGCCATCAGGTGCCGGCCATCAGGCCCTTGAGCGGGTCGACGCGCATGATGCTGTAGTCGAGCCCCGCCGAGGCCATCACCGTCGCGATGACGTGGTCGGGCAGGTACTGGAAGCCGCGCGGGTTGGCGAGGCCGGTGGCGTGGTCGACGACGCCCGCCGACATGCCGACGTTGCCCGACATGCCGAAGACGAAGTTGTGCTTCACGCCGCGGCCGACGATGGCGCACGAGTTGGTGATGTGGTGGTCGCGGCCGCCCGAGGCGTTGATGAGCGGCGTGCGGCTGAACTCCGAGAACACCACGATGGTGGTGTGGTCGAGGAAGGTGCCGCCGCCCGGGTGCGTCGACTCGCGCAGGTCCGAGATGAGGTCGCCCAGGGCGTTCCAGCCCGCGCGCTGGTTGTTGGCCTGGGTCAGCTGCGTGCCGAAGTGGGTGTCGAGGCCGCCGGCGATGTTGATGCTGACGCACTGGCTGACGCCCTTCTTGAGGGCCGTGGCCACCAGCGCCGCGCGCGCCGCCGACGAGTTGCGCGGGTCGTTCGGGTAGCCGTTCGAGCCCACGCGCAGCCGGTAGCGCTCGACGGTGGCTGACTTCTCCATCGCTACCGCAGGCGGGTCGCCCATGGTGCTGTCGAAGCGGAAGTACCGGTCGAGGCTCGCGTCGAGCACCGTGCGCACCTGCTTGCGCGCGTCCTGGTACTGGCCGACGAGCCCGCGCGAGTCGTAGAGCTGCGCCTCGCACGTCACCGGCTTGCCGCGCATGTCGATGAGCTGCTTCTCGATTTCGCTGTCGAGCGCCGTCGGGCTGGGCGCCAGCGTGAGCAGCAGGTCGTTCGACGACGACACCCGCAGCGCGTTGGCGTAGCCGTCGTAGCGGTCGTTGTACGTCTCGATGCCGAAGGCGAGGTTCGGCACCGGGGGCTTGGCGGTCATCTTCGGGTAGAGCTGCCCGACGATCTCGGTGGCGGTGGTCGACCCGCGCGCCGCGCTGCCGTTCGGCTCCTTGCCGGTGAGGAAGTACCGAAAGCCCACCTCGTGCGCGACGGTGTTCATGTTGATGCCGCGCACGATGGCCATCTTGTCGAAGTGGTTCGCGAAGCGGCCGACCGCCGGGCCGAAGGCGATGTTCGAGCCCTCGGGGCGAATGGGCATCGTCGGGTACGTCGGGTCCTGCGAGAGGAGCGAGTAGCCCGGCAGAATGCGCGTCTCGCTGATGCGCTCGGCGGTGAACTCGTTCGGGTCGCGCGGGTCGAGGTTGAGCAGCACGTCCCAGCCGCCGCCGAAGTAGGCGAAGACGAAGCAGTGGTCGGCTGGCGCGAGGGCCTGGGCCTGCTGGGCGAAGGCCTTGAACGAGATGCCACCGAACATCGCGGTGCCCGCGAAGCCCGAGGCGGCCTTCATGAAGGTACGGCGGCTGTGGGAGAGGTCTTTCTTCATGGCGTTGTCGCTCCCGTCAGTAGGTGATGAAGCGCGGGTCGGTCATGAAGGCGACACACATCGCGCCCCACGCCTGCGCCGGTTGGTTGACGGCCTTCGCGCGCGTCGCGATGGCCCGGAAGGTCTGCGTCCACGCGCCCACTTCGTCGTCGCCGAAGCGCTGGCCCCAGAACCGCACCGCCAGGTACTGCAGGTTGTCCTGCACCTGGGCGTCCGTCATGGTGGTGAAGTCGCGGTTCATCACCGTGACGTTGGGGAAGAGCACCCGGTTCGCCGCGGTCGCGTTGTTCAGGTCGGCGTTGGCGGTGGCGAGGCACACCTCGCGCGCCCCGTCTTCGAGGAACTTGGCGAAGACGAGGTTGGCCTCGGTCGACTCGCTCACCGTGAGCGCGTAGTCGGCCTGGCCCAGCGACGCGGCGAGGTTGTTGATCTGCGACCACTGCCGGCCGGTGGTGGTGAGAATCGACTCGCGCAGCTGCGCCACGGTGATGCGGCGTGGCTTGCGGCCGACGTGCCCCTGGTTCGTCTCGGGGTCGGCGAGCTTCACCATCGGCGGGTGGTTGCCCATGTCGATGGTCTCGAGCGAGCCGGCCATCTCGGGCTTCTCGACGGGCTTCGACGAGCAGGCCGCGAGCACCAGGGCGACGGCGACGAGGGACGTCTTGAGCGTCTTCATTTCAGTCCACCCTCCGGTAGGCCTCGGTGGCGACCACGGCTCGCATGAGCGCCTTGAGGTTGTGGCCATCGTTGGCGAACTGCGACGCCAGCTGGCCGAGGTACAGGCCTTCTTCCTGCGTCGTCATCGGGCGGCCCAGCAGGTGGTTCCAGATGTTGCGCACGGCGCACTTCTCGAGGTCGCCGGTCTGCATGAAGCGCTGCACGAGCACCCTGGGGCCGCCGACGATGTTCGGCTCCTCTTCGGGCGTGCGGTAGAGGTACGTGCGCAAGAGGCCGAGCGAGTTGGCGCCATCGCCATCGAAGGCCTGCATCACGTAGTTGCCGCACTCGCCGTTGCAGTTCGTGTCGCCGTTGATGGCGCAGTCGCGGCAGCGGGCGTCGAGCTTCGGGAACTGCTCCGGGTTGAGGTACGTCGCGTTGCGCTCACCGAAGCGGCCCCAGTGCGCGCCCATGGGCTCGACGGTGGCGTGGCAGTACGAGCAGCCGCAGCGCTTGGCGAGGTTGTTCTCGCGGTTGCAGCTGTCTTCGGGCGCGGGCGCGACGGCGCCGGCCTCGGGCGCGAAGTGCTTGCAGAGGAACACCTCGTAGAAGTGGTTCACGCGCGCGCGCTGGGTGGGGAAGCGGTAGAGCCACGACGGCGTGGTGAGCACGCCCGCGGCGTATTCGTCACGGGTGAACTCGACCCACGTGGTGGTGTCGTTGAGCGGCACGTCGGGAATGGCGTCGCGCGCGGTGGGCGGCGTCACCAGCCACGACTGCGGCGACTGGTTCTGGCGGTACAGCTGCGAGAGCGTGCCGTTCACGAAGCTGCGCCGGGTGGTGAGGATGTTGAAGTAGTCCTCGTCGCGGCGGAGCACCGAGTCGGCGATGAGCGTGGGCTCGTCGTTGAACGCGTTGATGCGGGCGGTGTGCAGCGCGGTGTTCGACGACTCGCACCGATTCGACTTGACGCCACAGCCACAGGCGCGGTCGCCGGTGAAGCGGCCCGTGTTGCACGACTCCATCGTCCACGGGTTGGTGTCGCGCGCCTGCGCCTCGATGGCACACATCGGCTGCTGAGGCGCGTTCGCCGCCATCCAGTACGGCGCGTCGGTCATCACCACGCCCTCGCGCTGAATGCAGCCCTGCGGCACCTGGTAGCGGCCACGCACGCCACCGTTGAGCGTGAGGTCGAGCGTGCAGCGGTTGAGGCGGGTGAGCTGGCCGGACTGCGGCGAGGGGTTGACGAAGGCCACGACGAACTCGTTGTTGGCGTCCATCACCTCGCCCGTCAGCGGAGCCGTCTGCGGCGCGAGGTCGTTGGGCCGGCAGTAGTGCGGCGTCAGGGCGGTACCGACGCGGCGCATGTCGCAGAACAAGAGGTGCTTGCGCGGCATCACCCGGCCAGCGGTGTCCATCTGGTCGATGGCCGCGTTGCAGTCGGCCACGCCCGCGGCGAACGGCTCACAGCGGTACTGGTCGGTATTGTAGTCGACGCTCACCGGAAGCGGCACGCCGTACGAGTCGCGGCAGCGCTTGTTGGCCGGCTCGAGGTGCGGGTCCTGCCGCGACGAGGCGCAGTCGTCCTGCATCACGAAGGCGTCGCAGCCGGCGCCGTTCTGGCCGCGGAGGCCGTTGGACGGGTTCCCGCGAATGCCGAGCGGCCGGAAGCCCACCGGCACGTCGCCCAGGCGCATGTCGCCGTTGACGAAGACGCTCTGCGTGATGTTCGAGCGGAGCAGCGCGCGGTGGTACGTGCGCATGCGGGCGTAGAAGCCCTCTTGCTCCATCAGCGCGGTGAGGTCGTCATCGAGAATGGCGCCCTTGGCCTGGTAGAAGCGGTACTCGGCCATCGTCGGCGGGCGGCCCAGCAGGTCGAGGTACACCTGGCGCACGTGGCGCTCGAGCGGCACCTTCGAGGCGTTCGCGGCCTCGCAGACCGGGCCGTCGGCCAGCACGGGCAAGGCGAGCAGCGCGACACAGCTGCTCACGAGTCGGGTCAACATGCGCATCGGGCACCTCGCTGGAAGCGTGGGAGCGGACCTGCAGGAACGACCAAGTGTGGATTGATCAGGGTCAACGATCAATGTGTGACTGGAACGGAAATGTAGGAGTCCTGCGGGGTTCCGTCGCTGGGCTTGAGCAAGGTCACGGCCAACGGAGCGAGGCGGGGCGCGGCCTCGGCGTCGCTGACGCCGCGTGGATCTTCAGGGACTTGAGGCGGCAGCCCGGCGGTGAGTGGAGTGTCGAGGCGCAGCCAGTGTCCTCCTGCAGAGGACATGATGGGAGCGGCCGTCGGGCGTGATGGGACGAGGTGGCGAAGAAAATCGGCCTGATGCAGACAGCAGACATGCAGACCGTCGACGTGGCGCCCCGGAGTGACAAGGCGTTCTTCATCTTCAATGCCGTGGTGTCGGTGGCAGCGCTCTCGCTGCTCGCCTGGCTGTTGCTGCTCCACGGCGGCTTGCAGAACCCGACGGTGAACCTGCGCTTCATGCCGGCGGTGAACGCGTGCCTGAACGCGACGGCGGCGAGCCTGCTGGTGGCCGGCCTGGTGGCGATTCGGAAGAAGCGGGCCGACGTGCACAAGTACCTGATGGTGTCGGCGTTCGCGGCGTCGGCGCTCTTCCTCGTCGGCTACCTCGCGTACCACGCGGTGCACGGCGACACGAAGTTCGGCGGCGAGGGCGCGGTGAAGGTGGTGTACCTCGTCATCCTCGCGAGCCACGTGCTGCTCTCGATGGGCATCGTGCCGATGGCGCTGGCCGCGTTCTACTTCGCGTGGCGGAAGGACTTCGCGAAGCACACGAAGGTGACGAAGGTGCTGCACCCGGTGTGGCTCTACGTGTCGGTCACCGGCGTCGTCGTGTACCTGATGCTGCGCCCGTACTACCCGGCGGGGTGAGGGGAGGTTTTTCGCCTGCACCGGTGTGACGCTCGAGGTCATCGTCCGCGCGATGGGCGGCGAGTTCGAGGTGGGATCCTCGACGTTTCCTGCGCTGGAACACGTGCCCGCGTTGGGCTCGCGGGCCGAGACCGCGCGCCAATGGAGCGGAGCTGCTCGACGCGGGTGCTTGACGGCTCCAGAGAGGTCCACTGAGAGGGGCTTCGTGCCCTCTTGTTCCCGCTGGTCCTTCGACGCCGACACCGTACGCCTGCCGGGCTTCGTCAACGCCCACAGCCATGCGTTCCAGCGCGTGCTTCGAGGGCGCACCGAGCTGCGCGCGAAAGGCCACGAGGCCGACGACTTCTGGTCGTGGCGCGAGCGCATGTACCAGGCGGCCACCGCGCTCGACCCGGAGCAGCTGTACGTGGTGTCGCGTCAGGCCTTCGTCGAGATGGCGCTGGCCGGCGTCACCACCGTGGGCGAGTTCCACTACCTGCAGCACCAGCCCGACGGGACGCCCTACGACGACGAGAGCGTGCTGGCGAAGGCCGTCATTCAGGCCGCGCGCGACGTGGGCCTGCGCATCGTGCTGCTCCGCGTGGCCTATGCGCGCGCTGGCTTTGGCGTCGAGCCCAACCCCAGGCAGCGTCGCTTCATCGACCCGTCGGTCGAGGCATTCCTCACGCGTGTCGAGGCGCTCCGGAGCGCGGTGACGAGGGACCCGCTGGTGACGGTCGGTGTCGCGCCGCACTCGGTGCGTGCCGTGCCCAGGCCCTGGCTCGAGGCCATCGCCGCCTCGGTGACGAGTGGCCCCGTTCACGCGCACGTCGCCGAACAGCCGGCCGAGCTCCGCGCGTGTCTCGCCGAGCATGGGCGTCGGCCGGTCGAGCTGCTCGCCGACGTCGGGCTGTTGGGGCCCCGCTTCACCGGCGTGCACGCGATTCACCTCGAGCCGAACGAAGTGCAGTTGCTGGGCGCGGCGCGCGCGAACGTCTGCGCCTGCCCGTCGACGGAGCGCAACCTCGGCGACGGCATCGTGCGCGCCGACGAGCTGCTGCGGGCCGGCGCGGGCGTCTCGCTCGGCTCCGACAGCCAGGCCCACATCGACCTGCTCGACGAGGCGCGGCAGCTCGAAGGCCACCTGCGGCTGCTGCGGCTGTCGCGGGCGGTGCTGTTTCCCGATGACGTGTCGGGGCCCCGCGAGAGCGCGCTCGGAGAGGTGCTCCTCGACGCGCTCACGACCCACGGCGCCCGCTCGCTCGGCGTCGACACGACGGGCGACGCGGTCGTCATCGATCGCCACCACCCATCGCTCGTCGGTGTCCCCGACGAGGCGCTGCTCTCTGGCGTGGTGCTCGGCGCCGCGAGCGCGGCCATCGACGAGGTCGTGGTGGCTGGTCGAACGATCGTCTCGGGCGGCCACCACCCGCTCGAGTCCGAGAGCTCCCGGGCGTTCGCCGCCCTCGTGCGGCAGCTCGCCTGAGACAATGCGTCCGCTATGGCAGACGAGGCCTTCTCGCGGGTTGCCGGCGCCCGAGGGTGCGCCTCGCGTTCTGTTCTAGCAGACGTTCGGCCGCTCGATTTGACAAGCGCGAGGAGGGTCGATATCTGTTGCGGCGGATGAGCGTCCACCAAAACGACAGTCGCGTGTTCTTCGACGAGAAACCGCCTCCGTCGTGGCGGAGGCGCAGCCGCTTCGACCCGCAGTGACCCCGAAAGAGAGAGCCGACCCATGAGCCAGCAGCCTTCCTACAAGCCCGAGACGCTCGCCCTGCACGCCGGCTACTCGCCCGACCCGGTCACCGGCTCGCGCGCGGTGCCCATCTACCAGACGACGTCGTACAGCTTCAAAAACGCCGACCACGCCGCGAACCTCTTCGCGCTGAAGGAGTTCGGCAACATCTACACCCGCATCATGAACCCCACGACGGACGTCTTCGAGAAGCGCATCGCGGCGCTCGAGGGCGGCGTGGCGGCGCTGGCGACGTCGTCGGGGCAGGCCGCCGAGACGCTCGCGCTGCTCACCATTCTCAAGTCGGGCGACGAGCTCGTCGCGTCGTCGAGCCTCTACGGCGGCACCTACAACCTCTTCAAGGTCACCTTTCAGCGCTTCGGCATCAAGACGCGCTTCGTCGACATTCACGACCTCGAGGCGGTTCGCGCGGCGGTGACGCCGAAGACCAAGGCGCTCTTCCTCGAGACGCTCGGCAACCCGCGCCTCGACATCCCCGACCTCGAGAAGATCGCCGCCATCACGAAGGACAAGCGCATTCCGCTCATCGTCGACAACACCGCGGCGACGCCGGTGCTGCTCAACCCGCTCAAGCACGGCGCCAACATCGTCATCCAGTCGGCCACCAAGTTCATCGGCGGCCACGGCCAGGCCATCGGCGGCGTCATCATCGACGGCGGTACCTTCGACTGGGCCAACGGCAACTTCCCCGAGTTCACCGAGCCGAACCCCGGCTACCACGGCCTCAAGCTGGCCGAGGCCTTCGGCAACATCGCCTTCATCATCAAGGCGCGCGTCGAGCTGCTGCGTGACGTGGGCGCGGCGCTCGCGCCCCTCAACGCCCACGCCTTCATCAACGGCCTCGAGACGATTCACCTGCGCGTGCGTAAGCACAGCGAGAACGCGCTGACGGTGGCGAAGTGGCTGCAGAACGACAAGCGCGTCGGCTGGGTGCGCTACCCGGGCCTCGAGGGTGACGCCTCGTACGCGGCGGCGAAGAAGTACTTCTCGGGCGCGGGCTTCGGCGCCCTCGTCACCTTCGGCCCGAAGGGCGGCTTCACGGCCGGCAAGGCCGTCATCGACAAGGTGAAGCTCTGGTCGCTGCTCGCGAACATCGGCGACTCGCGCTCGCTCATCATCCACCCCGCGTCGACGACGCACTCGCAGCTCACCCCCGAGGAGCAGGCCACCACCGGCGTGACGCCCGACCTCGTGCGCCTGTCGGTCGGCCTCGAGCACCCCGACGACGTCATCGCCGACCTCGACCAGGCGCTGTCCTGACACGACTTCCAATCACCCGGCGTGCGCGCCTCCGCGAGAGTGGTCTCCCGGTCGCGGAGAAGGACCCGCACGCGCGGGTGGTGTTTTTCCGAAGCACCGCCGCGGCATCGTTTCGCGGCTGACCGAGCTCCACCATGACGTCACCCCGGCTGTTCGACCTCGACCTCCCCGACCTCGCGCTCGAGGGTGGCGGGGTCGTGCGGTCGCACCGCGCGCGCGGCTGGTGGTGGGGCCCCGAGACGGACCTGTCGGGCCTCGCCGAGCGGGTAACGTTCCTTCCCAGAGAGGCGCTCACCGAGCCGGCCAGGGTCGTTCGCCACGGCCTTGGTGAGCGAGCGCGCCGCGGGGCCGGAGGCTCGAGTGACGCAGCGGAGCCTCACGAGCGCCGAGGCGACCGCTCGCCACGTCCGTCAGCGGCCGCCGCTGAGCTCGATGGCTCCGTGCCGACGGTGCTCCTCGTGCATGCCCTGACGGGGGACGCGCGCGCGGGAGGTGAGGCCGGTTGGTGGTCTCCCCTCGTGGGCGTCGGCAAGCCGCTCGACCCCACGAAGGTGCGCCTTCTCTGCTTCAACAACCTCGGCTCGAACTACGGCTCGTCGGGGCCGCTCGACGCGGGGTGGCCTTCTGGCGTGAGCCCCACGACGGTCGACCAGGCCCGTGCGCTCTGGAGCGCCCTCGACGCGCTCGGCGTGGAGCGCCTGCACCTCGCGGCCGGGGGCTCGCTCGGCGGCATGATTCTGCTGGCCATGGCGGCGCTGCGGCCAGGCGCCATCGAGCGGCTCTTTCCTCTCGGCGCGACGGCGTTCGCGACGGCGTGGCTCACCGGCTTCAACCACGTGCAGCGCCAGGCCATCGCGCTCGACCCCGTGCGTGGCCTCGAGGTGGCGCGACAGCTCGCGATGCTCACCTACCGGGCCGAGCCCGGCCTCGAGTCGAACCAGGCCCGCACCCTGCCGCTCGCGCCGGGGGCGAAGGGCCGCTACCGCATCGAGGGCTATCTCGAGCACCAGGGCGAGAAGCTCTCGGCGCGTTTCGACGCGAAGGCCTACGTGGCGCTGCTTGACGCGATGGACTCGCACGACGTGCTTCATCGCGAGCCCCGGCTCACTCGCCTCGACGGCACCCGGGCCCTCGTCGTCGACATCGACACCGACGCGCTCTACACGCCGGCGCAGGTCGAGGTGCTCCGTGGGGTGCTGCGTGACGCGGGCGCGCGGGTCGAGGCCGCGACGCTGCAGAGCCTCCATGGGCACGACGCCTTCCTCATCGAGTGGGCCCAGCTCGCGCCGCTGGTGACGCGCGCCCTGGCACTCTGACGACTTCTCCCACGCAAAGGCGCTCCATGGGTTCGTGGCAGGTCTACAAGTTCGGCGGCTCTTCGCTCGGCACGCCCGGGCGGCTTCCCCAGGTGCTCGACCTCGTGACGAAGGGCCGCGCCGACCAGGGACGGCTCGCGCTCGTCGTGTCGGCGCTCGGGGACACCACCGACTGGCTCCTCAGCGCGGCCCGGCGCGCCGCAGCAGGAGACGCCACCGGCGCCGACGCCGACCTCACCCGCGTGCACTTCCTCGCGGTGTCGACGGCTCGGCAGGTGCTCACCGGCAGCGCGCTGGCGGCCTTCGAAGACGACGCGTCGCGGGTGCTGACGCCGGTGCGGCGCCTCGTCGAGGGCATCGGCCTGGTGAGAGAGGTGACGCCGCGCTCGCTCGACGAGGTGGCCTCCGTCGGGGAGCGCATCAGCGTCGCGCTGGTGAGTCGCGCGCTCCAGGCCCGTGGCCTCGAGGCGACTCCGGTCGACGCGCGCGAGGTCGTCGTCACCGATGACACCTCGCAGAACGCCGTCGTCGACGTGGCCGAGACGCGCTCACGCATCGAGGCGGCCGCGAAGGCGTGGAGCGGCGTGCCCGTCGTCACGGGCTTTCTCGGGCGCTCGAAGACGGGGCACACCACGACGCTGGGGCGGAACGGGTCGGACTACACCGCGTCGCTCCTCGCGCAGGCCCTCGGCGCCAGGCACGTCACGGTGTGGACCGACGTGCCGGGCGTCTTCACCGCCGACCCCTCACTCGTGAACGAGGCCTACCCGGTGACGAAGCTCACCTGGTTCGAGGCGCTCGAGCTCGCGCACTTCGGCACGCGCATGTTCCACGCGCGCACGGTGATTCCGCTCATCGAGTCCGGCGCGACGCTCACCATTCGCAGCACCACCGAGCCCGACCGGCCCGGCACCACCATCGACGCGCGGGGGCACACCGACGACGGGCAGCCCACCTGCGTCACCAGCCTCGAGCAGCTCGCGCTGCTGCACGTCGAGTCGAGGCGGTCGGCGCTCCCCGGCGGTTTCATCGCGCGCGCGCTCGCGGCCTTCGACGCCGCGGCCATCAAGGTGTGGATGACGAACCAGACGGGCCTGGGCGTGTCGGCCTCGTTCGTCGTGCCCGGCGCCGACGCCGAGCGGGCGCGTTCGGCCCTCGCCGCGCTCGACCCCTCGGACGTGGTGGTGGGCGCGGTGCGAACGCCCGTCACGCTCGTCACGCTGGTGGCCGAGCGCATGGGCCAGCAGGCCAACGTGGCGGGCCGGTTCTTCCATGCGCTCGGCACCATCGGCATCAAGGTGCGCGCCATCGCGCAGGGGGCCAGCGAGCGCTCCATCTCGTGCGTCGTCGACGCGCAGGACACGGCCGCCGCGGTGCGCACCGTGCACGCCGCCTTCAACTTCGCCGAGACCGAGCTGCACGTGCTGCTCCTCGGTCACGGCACCGTCGGCGGCAGGCTGCTCGAGCAGATGGCGGCGCAGGCCGAGGCCCTCCGCAGGGACCACGGCGTGCGGCTCAAGCTGGTGGGCCTCATCGACAGCCACCGTTCGGTCTTCGACGCGGCGGGGCTCGACCCGTCGACGGCCGTCCGAAGACTCGACGCGCAGGGCCCGCGCACCGAGGTGCTGCTGGGCGAGCTGTCACGCCTGTCGCTGCCGGTGCTGGTCGATTGCACCGCGGCCGATGGGCAGCAGCAGCTGTACGTGAAGGCCTTCTCGTTGGGCGCGCACGTCGTGGCCGCGAACAAGAAGCCGCTCGCGCTGCCGTGGGCCGACCGGCAGGCGCTGCTGGGCGAGGCACGTCGCTTCAGCCGGAGCTACCTCTACGAGACGACGTGCGGCGCGTCGTTGCCCGTCATCGAGACGCTCAAGAACCTCGTGCGCACCGGCGACGTGGTGCACCGCATCGACGGCTCCTTGTCGGGCACCCTCGCGTACCTCGCCGACGCGGTGATGCAGGGCGTGCCGTTGTCGCAGGCCGTGGCGCGCGCGAGAGAGAAGGGGCTGACCGAGCCGCACCCGCGGGACGACCTCTCGGGCCTCGACGTCGCGCGCAAGGCCGTCATCCTCGCGAGAGAGCTGGGCGTGCCGCTCGAGCTGGCCGACGTCGCCGTCGAGCCCTTCATTCCGGCCGAGTGGCTCCAGGAGAACGACGCCGATGCCTTCGTGCGAAAGCTCGAGGGACTCGACCGCTCGTTCGCCGAGCGCATCGAGCGCTACCACCGCGAGGGCCTCACGTTGCGCTACCTGGCGCAGGTCGAGCGCACCGACACGGGGGTGCGCGTGAAGGTGGGCCCCGTGGCCGTCGACGCGAAGCACCCCGCGACGAGCCTGCGCGGCGAAGAGGCGATGGTGGCCTTCACCACGCAGCGGTACCGCGAATACCCCCTCATCGTGCGGGGCGCCGGCGCGGGCGGAGACGTCACCGCGGCCGGGGTGCTCGCCGATATCCTCCGGTTGGCTCAGAACGTCCGAGGCCGAGGCTGAGCGTCGGCTTCGACTGGCCCGAGCCACGTCGCGGAACCCTGCTCAGCTTCGGCCGTCGTCTTGTCCTGTGTGCAGTTGATGTGGCCCGAGGGCGTGAGTGGGCGACGCGAGTGAACGCGATGGGTTCTCTCGTCAGGCCGGCCGGGATTCATCGGGTCGACGGGCCTGTCACTCCGAGCAGCCGCAGCACGGCTTCGGCGCGAGGCGTGTGCTGTTCTCCGCCATGGAGCAGCGGCCGCACGATGGGCTCGTAGAAGGTCCACTCGGTGCCGGGGTCGATGCCGGCGGCGCGTGCAGCGGCGAGGTGTCTCGTGCGGTCGGTGACGGTGGTGGCGGCCGGCTCCTCGAAGTACCGGCGGCCGAGGGCGTCCCAGGTGAGGGCCAGTGGCTGCCACCGTTCGCGGGGCTCGCTGCGCAGCCGCTCGGTAGAGGCCTTCACCGCCGCCCACAGGTCGCGCACCATCCACCCGCTCGTCAGCTCGGCCATCGCCCGCCGTTGGCCCTTGCCCGCGCGCGCGACGAGGTCGGCTTCGGGAAGGCTCAGCATGGCCCACTCGCCTGCGATGTCGTGGAGGTTGTCGATGGCGAGCGGGAAGACCTCGCACCAGAAGACGGCGTCGAGCTGAAGGTCGTCGAGGCCCGACTCGGCGCAGGCGCGCGCGACGAACGGCACCGACCAGCGCGTCTCGGTGTCGAGGAACAGGTCGCTCATCGCTGTCCACAGC